>NZ_CP030048.1:0-300113 GCF_015291665.1 Bradyrhizobium sp. CCBAU 53338 | reverse complement strand
CCAAACCTGTTGGTCCGAAACGACATGGCCTTTTGCGAGTGCTATCGGTTCAAGCCGCCAGCATAGCTAAGCGCTGGTTAACATCGTGTGAGTTTGCGCACACACGCCCCGATCCTGAAGCAAGCTCCGGGCCACTACGGAGACTTGAGGCTTTCTTCAATTCCTCTGTCGCTGGAACCGGCTGGTGGCAGACAGGATGAAGCCGCGCGGGAAGAAGCGCAGCGCGAACGGCACAATCTTGATGCCGAGCCCTGGCAGCACTGCCCTTTTGTTCGCCATCAGCCCGCGATAGGCCTGCCGCGCGACGTCGGCAGCCGGGACGTTGAGAATGGCCGTATCATGCCCGGCGCCGACGCCGGCGCGTCCCTGGAATTCGGTCTGCACCGGCCCCGGGCAGAGCACGGTGACGCGAACGCCGCGCGGCGCGAGCTCCGCCCGCAATGCCTCGGTGAGCGAAATCACATAGGCCTTGGACGCGTAGTACACGGCCATGCCGGGGCCCGGCAGGAAGCCCGCGACGGAGCCGACATTGAGCAGGCCGCCCTTGTTCCTGATGAGCTGATCGGCGAAGCGCAGCGACAGATCGGTCAGGGCCCGGACGTTGACGTCGACAATACCGACCTGCTCGTCGCGGTCGCGCTCGATGGCATCGCCGAACACGCCGAAGCCGGCATTGTTGACGAGATTGTCGAGCTCGACCTCTTCGGCGGCGAGCGCGGCGGCGATCCGCTCGCCAGCATCCGATTGCTGGAGATCGCAGGCGATCACGATCGGCTTCTTGCCGCATGTGGAGGTGAGCTCGTTCGCGAGCGCCTCGAGCCGGTCGGCGCGTCGCGCCGTCAGCGCCAGCCGGTGTCCATTAGCGGCAAACACGCGCGCCAGCTCCGTGCCGATGCCCGCCGAGGCACCGGTGATCAATGTTACCCGCTCAGTCACGATCGCAGTCTCTTGAATTGAATTTTTTGGCCCCGTAATGGCGGGAACTGGAGCATAGGCCGCGCGCGGCAGGCAAGCGGCGCTGGCCGCATGGCTGCCTGATCGACCGACAGGGATTGCGGGAAAATCGCGATTTTACAGGGACATCCGGAACCGGGAGGTTCGGCGGCTACATTAAAGTTTTGTCATGTGGTCGATACAACCGGCAATCATGCGGTGTTGGCGATCACTCAGCCGCCGAGAGCGCCATCCTTGACGTGACCGCCAGTCCGGCCCGCGACGGCATGCTTGAGATCGATCCGGTCGCGCTGGGAAATCCCGAGCAGGTCGGAGGCGCGCCAGACGACATTGTCCTCGAATTCGGTGACCTGGCCGTCGGCATAGACCAGCTCCCACATCATCTGGACGATGCGCTTGCGGCCCTCCTCGTCGAGCGAGCGCATGATGACGCTGGTGAAGTGATAGAGGTCAACCGCCTCGCCCTCGACCTGGGTCGCATCCGCGATCAGCCGGTCAGCCGTACCGCGATCGAGCTTGAAATGGCTTTCGATCAGGCTGTGCAGCTTGCCCTTTTCGGCGGCCGACGGCTGCCCGTCCAGCGACACCACGTGGACCAGCAGCGCGGTGGCCGCAAGCCGGTAGTCGCTGTCGCCGAAGGCGCGGTCCTGGGCATGGGGGGCAACAATGTCGGCGATGAATTGGCGCAAGCCGTCGAGCATAAGGTCCTACCGAAATCGATGGCACCGCGAGAAGCGCGGTCGCCAGCAGCTTTATATGAGCGGGAAACTCAACCGGCGCAACGTGCGTCGGTTCCGCGCGCTGCATTACGTTTCGGCAATCTGTTCACGGTATCTCGTACACCACCATCTTGTCGGCGATCCCGCGGAGGGCCGCCCGCTTCTGGATCGGCTTGATCTCGCGCCGATGAAGGATCTCGGCAACCGCCGGCGCATCCAGCACCGGGCCGGTGATGTGGATCTCCTGCGCGGTCGACAGGCTCTGTACGCGTGCGGCGATATTGACGGTCTGACCGAAATAATCCTGCCGCTCGTTCAGCATCACCGCAAGGCACGGGCCTTCGTGGATGCCGATCTTGAGAACGAGATCGTTGGCGCCGCGTTGCTTGTTGAGATCATCCATCGCCGCGCGCATGCGCAGCCCCGCGGTAATTGCATGCTCAGGCCTGACGAAGGTCGCCATGACGGCATCGCCGATCGTCTTCACGACGGCGCCTTTCTCGGCGGCGATGATCTCCAGCAGCGCCCGAAAATGCGCCCGCACCAGGTCGAAGGCACTGAGGTCGCCGACCCGCTCGTACAGCGCCGTCGAACCCTTCAGGTCGGTGAACAGGAACGTCAGCGACGTGATCTTCAACCGCTGATCGACGTTGAGATTGTCGGCCTTGAAGACGTCGCGGAACGTCTGGTTCGACAGCATTCTCTTGGCGGTCAGGATCGGCTTGCGCTTGCCGATCATCTCGTGCAGCGCGTCGGCAGCGATCCAGACCGAGGGCAATACGCGATTGCCCGATTGATTTTCGAGTGTAAGTCGCAATGGCCCCGGGCGCACCACGGTGGTCCCCGTCGGCGCCTCCAGCTTGTTGAACATGATCGAAAGCTGCTGGCGTTCGCTCGTCGGATCACCCTGGACATCGAGGAAATGGGCGGAATGGGTGACCGGCTCGAAGACGATGATGAACTGGCTCGGCAGGTTCAGCGACAGGATCGCCTTTTCGCCGGCGGGCAGTTCCAGCGCTTCGAGCGTCACTTCGTTGATCAGGCGCGAGAACGCCTCTTCGTTGATGTCGACGCCGGAGCTCCAGAACATCTGCCGCACATATTCCCAGATAGGCAACGTGTCGGGATCGTGAGCACCGATGCGGCGCACGCGCGGGCTGACGGTAAAGGCCACCTCGACCATCTCGTCGACGGACGCCTCGTATCCGGCTGCACAGAGCGCGCAATTGTAGTCCTCGTGCTTCAGCGATTTCAGCGTCGCATGCGCACCCAAAACCCCGCCGCAGCCGGGACACAGCACGTTCCAGCTCATGTCGAACAGGCCGAGCCGCGAGGCGTGCAGGAGCCCGGAAATGACCTTCTCCTGATCGAGCCCGGTACGATCGGCAAAATCCAGGGCATTGATGCGATTGAGGTCGCGATCATGCCCATTGGCGATCAACTCGGCGATGGCCTCGACGACGACCGGATCGGCGGTCTGCTTCAGAACGGAAAACTGGGCCTGGATGTCGCTCATGGCGCAACTCTATTTGGGGTGGATCACGCCGGCGGCCGGACGACCGCCCGTCATCGGCGCGTGATACGGAACATGGGTGAATGGTCCGGCTGGGTCGTGACGACGCCATATGGAATGACCGGCGCCTCGTCCGCCAGCTCGATGCGGAACGCGCCGATCAGCCGCGCCAGCGCCAGCACGGATTCGGCCTGCGCGAACGGCGCGCCGATACAAACGCGCGGGCCTGCGCCGAACGGCAGATAGGCAAAGCGATCGGGCGGCTCTTTCGACATGAAGCGTTTTGGGATGAACGCGTTCGGCTGATCCCACAGCTTCTCGTGCCGGTGCAGCAGCCAGGGCGCGATCATGATGATGTCGCCCCTGCTCACCTCGGCGCCAGCGACGTTGTCCTTGTCGCGCGCGGCCCGCGCAACAAGGAACGCAGGTGGATACAGCCGCATGGTCTCTTCGATCACGGCGCGGGTGAATTTTTGGCGATCGATATCGGCCATGCTGTCGAGATGCTCGCCGCGGGTCTCGGAGGCAACCTCCTCCTGCGTGTCGGGATCGAGCGCCAGCAGATAGAGCGCCCAGAACAAGGCGGTCGCGGTGGTCTCGTGACCCGCCAGGATCATGGTTGCGACCTCGTCGACGAGTTGCTCGTCGGAAAAGCCCTTGCCGGTTTCAGGGTCCCGCGACTCGTCCATGAGATCGAACAGATCGCGCGGTGGGGCGCCGTCCTTCTTGCCCGCTGCCCGCCGCTCGGCGATCAGCCTCGCGACGAATTCGGTCCAGCGCGTACGGAAGCGGGCGCGCGCCCGATCCATCGGCGTCGGCCAGGACACCGGCAGCACCATGTCGAGGAAATAAGCCCGTCCGAGCCGTTCGCCATATTCCATGACGAAGTTGCGCAAGGTCGGGCCATGCCGATCCATACCGAACGAGAACATCGTGCGTCCGGCAATCTCCAGCGTCATGCGCTGCATGATCTCGCGCAGATCGATCGGCTCGTTCGTGCGCGCATCCAGCTTCGCGATGGTCTCGTCGAGCACCGCCGTCATGTGCGGAACGAGGTTTGCGGTCGCGCGCGGGGTGAAGGCGGGCGCGAGCGTCCTGCGCTGATGCGTCCAGGCGTGGCCCTCGGCGAGCAGAAGACCCTCACCGAGCACCGGCCGCAGCATGCGGATGCCCGCCGGCGTCCGCGAGTAGTTCTCGTAATTGCTGAGCAGCACATGCCGGATCGCATCCGGCTGATTCAGGATGAAGCTCTTGTGCAGGAAGAAGCGGCCCTGGATGATCTCTTCCTCGTAGGCGCGCTGCCCCCAGGTCGCAATCATGTTCTGCCGGATCACCGCAAGCCGGCCGAAGAATGACAAATTGTCCGGCGCGCGCGGTGGGGTCGGAGGGATGATGGGCCGACGCACGCTGGCGATATTCATGGCTCTCTCCCGCGGAGGTCGTCGCAGTAAGGGCTTGCACAGGCAGATAGCTAGTAAGTCAGCTCGGCAACCGCAATCCTGTTCTCGGAGGCCGGCCAGGCGCGTGCCACAATCCGTTCTTCATTGAATTCGGCCACGACGTTACGCCCGATCTCGCTGGCCGGAAGGCGCAGGGTTGCTGCCGCATCCGTGGGCACGCCCGGATGGACGTCGGCGGGCTCCTTGCCGTCGAGCAGGACGATGTCCCGCGGCAACCCGAAATAGCCGCGCGGACGCGACATGATCACGACCGCACCGGCATCCTTGTCCGCGGGGATGAACGGGCGCGCGGCGCGCAGATGCACGACGTCGGAGGAGCGCGGGAAGGGCGAACGGTAGAAATGCGTGATCGGGGCGTCCGGCGAGGTCAGGACGATTTCGAGCGGCGAGGTCGGATCGACCGTGGCCGGCCCCCAGCGGCCGTCGGCGCCCGTCGTCGAGCGGTGAACCACATCGCCGCTGCGTTCCCCGCTCTCACGGTCGACATGATGAATTTCCACCGTCGCCCCGGCCACCGGGCGGTTGGTCGGCACACCGTCGACCACGCCCGTGACCAATCCGCCGAGGCGGACGGTCTGCTCCGGCGTGATCGCGATGCGCGCCGGCTCGCGACCGGCGATGAATTTGTAGATCTCGCGGAACGCGCGCGGGTGATACGCCGTCTCGCGATGGTCGATCGTGCCGAGCACGAGATTGGTCGCGCCCTTCAGCTCCGGCCCCTCGGCGGTGACATTGGTCGGCACGCCCGGCTTGCCGATGAAGCGGCCGTCGGGCTGCGCATATTTGTCCATGCCATCGCTGCGCAAGGTGAGGAAGGCGACGCCCGGCGTCACCTCGCTCTCTCCCTCGTTCAAGCCGCGCAGGAAGGCCCCGCGTCCGTTGAACTCGCTGCCGAGCAGTGCATCGAGCGCGAACACGCCGTGATTGGGCGTGCCGCACAGCACGGCGTGGCTGACATCGCCCGCGCCGCCGTTCTTGATGACGTTGCGGATGGAATTGCCGCCGCGCGAATTGCCGACCAGGGCTACGCGCGCCGCACCGGTGCGGCGCTTCAACTCGGCAATGGCGGCAGCGAGCTCACGCCGCTGATCCTCGGTCGAGGAGCGGTTGGCCTGCTCGACCGTATCGTCGGCGCGCGCCGTCGGATTGGTGAAATTGATCGCCATCATGCGGTCGCGCGCGATGCCGTTGGATTCCATCCGCCACAACGCGGTCATCCACAGCGCGTCGTAGTCGCCGTTGCCGTGGACGAACAGGATCGGCGGCACCTCGGTGCCTTGGGCCACGGAGGGCGTTTGTGCCAGCGCATGCGTCCGGAAGTTCGCAACCGCGAAAGCCAGCCCACCCGCACCTTGCAAGATCGTCCGTCGTGACAGCATCATCTGCTCCTCCCCGGTAATACCATGTCTTTGCACCGCTTATAGCGGCCTAACCACTGGACAGCGAAGGACTTTCGCATGCATCACTGAAGCCGCCGGAATCATTGAAGCCATTTTCTGCCAGACGACTTGGAAGAGGATATGACCGAGCAGACGAACCGCCAGAGACGTTCCGCCGACGCCATCACGGCCCCCCTGCGGTACACCGTATTCCGGCGCATCTGGCTCGCAAGCCTGCTCTCCAATCTCGGTCTCCTGATCCAGGGCGTAGGCGCCGCCTGGGCGATGACGCAGATGGCGGCTTCCGCCGACAAGGTGGCGCTGGTGCAGACCGCCCTGATGCTGCCGATCATGCTGATCTCGATGCCCGCAGGCGCCATCGCCGACATGTACGACCGCCGCGTCGTGACGCTGGTCGCACTCATGATCGCGCTGACCGGCGCATCGGCACTCACGATCCTCGCCGGGCTTAAGCTGATCGCGCCGGAATCGCTGCTGGCCTTCTGCTTCGTCGTCGGCAGCGGCAATGCGCTGTTCGGACCGGCCTGGCAATCCTCGGTCAGCGAGCAGGTACCGCCGGATGCGCTGCCGTCGGCGGTGGCGCTCAACGGCATCAGCTACAACATCGCGCGCAGCTTCGGTCCCGCGGTCGGCGGCGTCATCGTTGCCGCGGCGGGTGCAGTCGCGGCGTTCGCCTGCAACGCGATCCTCTATCTGCCGTTGCTCGTGGTGCTGCTGCTCTGGCGGCGGACCACGGAGCCGTCGCGCCTGCCGCGGGAGAAGCTCAACCGCGCCATGGTCTCGGGCTTCCGCTACATCACCAATTCGCCGCCGATCAAGATCGTGCTGCTGCGCACGCTGGTGATGGGCCTGATCGGCGGTGCGATCATGGCGCTGATGCCGCTGGTCGCGCGCGACCTGCTGCACGGCGGCGCGCAGACCTACGGCATCATGCTGGGCGCCTTCGGCATGGGCGCAGTGGTCGGCGCGCTCAACATCCACGAGTTGCGCAAGCGCATGAGCGGCGAGGCGGCGATCCGCGCCTGCACGCTCTCGATGGCGTTCGCGATGGCTGCGCTTGCCCTCAGCACCGAGCCGGTGCTGACCGCGGCCGCGCTGGTGCTTGCGGGCGCGGTCTGGATGGCCGCGGTGGCGCTGTTCAACATCGGCGTGCAGTTGTCGGCTCCGCGCTGGGTCGCCGGACGCTCGCTCGCCGCGTTCCAGGCCTCGATTTCCGGCGGCATCGCGATCGGCGCCTGGGGATGGGGCCATCTCACCGACTACGCCGGCGTCGAGGTCGCGCTGCTCACCGCCGCCGGCCTGATGCTGGTCTCGCCGCTGCTGGGAATCTGGCTGACGATGCCGCGCGTCGGCGCCCGCAACGAGGATGCCGAAGTACTCGCCGATCCCGAAGTCAAGCTGTCGCTGACAGGACGCAGCGGCCCGCTGGTGGTCGAGATCGAATATCGCGTCTCGCAGGAGAACGCGCGGGCCTTCCACAACGTGATGCAGGACGTGCAGCTGTCCCGGCAGCGCAACGGCGCCTATGGCTGGTCGATCGCACGCGACATCGCCGATCCGGAATTGTGGACCGAGCGCTATCACTGCCCGACGTGGTTCGATTATCTGCGCCAGCGCAACCGCTCGACCCAGTCCGAACGCGCGCTGCATCAGCAGGCGATCGATTTCCACGTCGGTCCCGAGCCGGTGCGGATCCGCCGCATGCTGGAGCGGCCGTTCGGCTCGGTGCGTTGGAAGGAAGAGACGCCGGACCGCGCCAGCGCCGAGGTATTGCCTGTCGTCGCGACCGCGGCGGGCAGCACCATCAGTCGCTAGCAGTGACCCTTACTGTCCGTGATCCGTCAGCACCTTGTCGCAGGCCTTGGTCAGCTTGGCACGGTTCTGCTTCAAGCAGGCGAGCACGGCGCTATCGCCATTGTTCATCACGGCGCGGCAATGACGCGTGACGTCGCGCGCGCAGGCGTCATGGCCGGGCTGCTGCTGCGCCGAAGCGCCCGATGCGCACAGAATCAAGGAAACAATGAAAAGAACTCTGGTCATCGCGTAATGCCTCGTACCCTCGATATGTGCGGGGGAAGCTAGTGCGACGATCCCAGGGCCGCAACGGCTTTATTGCCGGGCGGCCTGCGCCGGCCGATGGTCCCCGGCATTACGCCGGGGCACATCGCGCGGGAGCTTTGAAGCGCGACTTTGACTGACCGTCTTTTACTGACCATCCTGGGCGTCGGCGACCTTGCGAGAGGCGCCCTTGACCAGATCCTTGTCCATCACCGCGCGGCAGCCGGCGCTCAGGTCCGAGCGATGCTTCACCATGCACGCGGTGATCTTCGGAATGTTGGGAATTTCCGACGAGCACAGGCGGAAGGCGTCGCCGGTGCACATCTGCTGCGCCTCGGCGGAGAAGGCGAAGCTCGATGTGGTCGAGACGATCGAGACGATCGCGGCAAAGCCCAGAGCCAGGCTGGTGTCGCGGATCTTCGCCGTGAAGGACTTGGGGGTGAAGGACTTGGGGGTAAAGGACGTCGTCATTTGAAGCTCCCATTGGCGCCGCGGGTGCGCGCGCCCGTTGTTGATGGGAACGACCATGCTCCGGGAACATCCTTTCGACTGTGATGACCGTCACGGGCGGCCTACCCTCTGTGACCCCGGTCACTTTGGCGCACCTGCCTGAAATTCCTCCGCAACCGCTGTCGTGTTGGTGTCACGTTAACTGTTCCTTCGCATTAATGGCCGGGCGCGCGGACATTCCGCTGGTTTGGTTGCGTATTTGGAAAGAGTAGCGATGCGTAATGCGTTGGGCCTGATGTTGGCCAGTGTCCTTGCGGCGGTCGTGATCGCCGGAGGCTGGTATTTTTATTCCTCGCGCTCCGATCAGGGCGCCCCCAAGACAACAGCCGCTCGTGCCGCCGATCCCCTGCCGGCACAGGCCAAGCTTGCCGCCAAGGATGACGTCGAGACCACCGCGACGATCGCGGGCAAGCCCGCCGCGCCTGCCGCCGCGCCCGCTCCTGCGCCGGCGCCGGCCGTGGTACCGGTTCAACAGTCGTCGACCTGCACCAATCCAAACGCACTGGGCGTCTCGCGCGTGGTCGAGATCGACACCACCGGCGGTCCGGGCTTTGGCTTCGAGCAGTACAAGCAGTTCGATTTCCTCGCCGACAAGGAGGTCGTGCTGACCTTCGACGACAGTCCCTGGCCGCACAACACGCCGGCCGTGCTCAAGGCACTCGCCGATGAATGCACCAAGGGCCTGTTCTTCTCGGTCGGCAAGCACGCCACCTGGCATCCGGAAATCCTTCGCCAGGTTCTGGCCCAGGGTCACACGGTCGGCACGCACACCTGGTCGCACCTCAATCTCGCCGGCAAGAAGATGACCGAGCAGCAGGCCAAGGACGAGATCGAGAAGGGCTTTAGCGCGGTGAAATGGGCGCTCGGCACCAATCCGTCGCCGTTCTTCCGCTTCCCGCAGCTGTCGCAGAACCCGGCACTGGTGAGCTATCTCGGCAGCCGCAACATCGGCATCTTCTCGACCGACCTCGACTCCTTCGACTTCCGCAAGGAGAGCACGCCGGACAAGATCATCAGCAACGTGATGACCAAGCTCGACAAGCTCGGCAAGGGCATCATCCTGATGCACGACTTCCAGAAGCGCACCGGCGAAGCACTGCCGACGCTGCTCGCGCGTCTCAAGGCCGGCGGCTACAAGGTCGTGCAGATCAAGGCGAAGACGACCTTCGACTCGCTGCCCGAGTATGACGAAGCCGTGCTCAAGGAATTGAAAGTGCCGGCGACCAATGCGACGAACGCACGCCCGGTGTCGAGTGTGGTGCAGACGGTTTCGCAACGCTAGTCTAGGCGCGTCAGGTTTTCGACGAGCAAAATGGCCGGGCTCTGCCCGGCCATTTTCATTCTGGGAGGGGCGCGCCGCTGACCAATAAATACGGTGCAGCCCGGCGATGATGCGGCCTTCGCTCCTCCGCTTGTGCCCGGGCTTTTCGGCCTTCACCGTCGTCTTCAGGGCAGGCCTGGTCGCGGCCGCTTGCGGTGCCAGTGGACATCGCCTGGCCTGTGGCGATCGGATGAACGGAAGGGGCTGGTGCCGCAAGAGGGATTCGAACCCCCGACCCCGTCATTACGAATGACGTGCTCTACCGACTGAGCTATTGCGGCGAACCCTGCCGGGGCCCGGGCGATGCCGGCCCCGATACGCGCGCTCCTGATATCGGGCATGGCCCGAATTGGCAAGGACAAGCGGGAGGCGAAATGCGCCTCACGCGCCCCAGCGGGACCAGAATCCGCGCCAGCCGCCGGCCTGGGCCTTTGGCGTGCCGATTTGTTCCGTAAATTCGTCGCTCGGACCGTCGTCATCGATCCCGGGATCGTCAGGCGCACGGACGATCGGGATGACGGCCTGGATCGGCGCTTGTGCGGGCTTGCCGAGGTCGGCGCGGGTCCGAAACACCGGGGTTTCCGCCACCGGCGATGATTCGGCGGCCTCAGGCGCCGGCTTGACCGGCTCCGCAAGCGTCACCGCCGCCTCTTCCTTGGCGGCTGGCGGCGCATTGTCCTGCGCGGCCGGAGCGGGGGTCGGAGCAGGTGCCGTCACGACAGGTTCCGCCGGCACCTCACTGGCCACCGTCACCCGCTTCGGCGGCGGAGCCGCGAGCATGGCTTCCTCGAAGGCGGAGGTCTCGATCGTCGTGCCCTTGTCCGAGGGCAGGCTCGCCACCGGCGTCTGCCACTGGAAAGCGTCGAGACGGCCGGTGACGGGAGACACCGGTCGCCAGCGGTCGCTGACATAGCCGTCCGCGGTCCAGGCCGGGTCGTGACGGGCGCGCACCGCACGCAAGGTCCAGGCGCGGGCGCGGCCGCCGTCGCCATGCTCAGTGCGTTCGAGCTCGGCCATCAGCAACGCCACGCGCTGGGTCGGATCGTTGACGTAGGGCGCGAGCACCTCGCGCGCACGGGCGAATTCAGTGGCATCGATCGCGGCGCGCGCGATCGCGAGCTGGCCCTCGACATGGCCGGCCTTGTCCGCCGGCGTTTTCCCCGCAAGGGTCTCCACCCGCTGCAAGCGCTGCCGCGCGGCATCGCCGAGTTTGACGTGCGCATAGGCGTCGGCGAGATCGGGGTGCGGATTGGCGAGCCAGGCGGCTTCGACCAGCTTCATCGCTCGGCGTACCTGATGGGCCTCGCTCTCGAACTTTGCTGCCAGCACGGCGGCCGGCACCAGGGTCGGCGCGAGCTTGACGGCTTCCATCACGCTCTCGCGCGCGACGTCGCGATCCATGGTCTCGAGCTCGAGCGCGCGAGCCGTCAGCAACACGCCGCGCTGCCTACGATAGGCCTGCTTGTCGATCAGGCCCGCCGACAGATTCGAATCGAGGATCGCCAGCGCACCGCTCCAGTCGCCGCGCGCACAGCGGAAACCGAGCACCGCGTGCGAGGCCCAGGTCGAGGACGGCGACAGCTTGATCGCCTCCTCCGCGATCATCACCGCGCCGACCGCATCGTCGGCGCGCTGCGCCTCGATGAATAGGCCGCGCAGGCCCAGAAGCCGCGTATCCTCGCGCTCGGCCATGGCGCGGAAGGCGCGCTGTGCCTCATCGCGATTGCCCTCGAGCTGGGCCGACTGCGCATGCAGCAGCAGCGCGAGCGGGTCACTGGGCGCATGCCGTCGCGCCGCCTCGGCGTGACGGCGGGCCAGCGCAGTGTCGCCATGACCGATCGCGAGCAGGCCCTGGGTGATGGCGTGGCGGCCGCGCGCGTGACGCTTTTCATGCCGGCGGCGGCGTATCCGTCCGGGCATCCGCCAGATCGCGGTCAGAACGCTCCAGAGCAAGACGATCAGGACGGCGAATATGCCGAGGCAGAGCACGAACACCGGAATGCTCGGCGAGGCTCGCCAGCCGCCCCAGGTCAGCACGACATTGCCGGGCTGATCGGCAACCCAGGCCGCACCGGCGCCTGCGAGCGCAATCAGAACGAGGAAGAGGACGATGCGAAGCATGACTGTTCCTATACGCGCGGATCGTTGCGCGAATCCTATTGAGCGGGCTTGCTGAGACCAGCCAGCGCGTCGTCGGCGAATTTGCGGGACGCCGTGAGTGCGGCGTCTCTGGCATCGGCCTTGTCGAGCCACGCCTGCGCCGGCGCGCGATTGGTCTCGGGCAACGCCTTCAGCTCGCGCCGCGCCTCGACGAAATCGTTCCGCAGCGCCGCTGCGGTGATGCGCGTTACGATGGCGCCGCGATCGTTGCCGACCCCGTCGGTGCGCTCGATGCGGACGAGCTTCGACGCGCCCGCCTCAAGGCGCTCGACGATGCCGGCGCCAGCGGCTGGCGCCTCCGGCGGCGGTGACAGCTTCGGCACGATGTTGAGGAGCTCGCGAGTCAGCACGACCGGCGTCGGAATGCCTGACGCAGCAAACGCATCGAGCGGTTTGAGCACGTCAGGCTTGGTTGTGAACGCCCGCGCAGCATTGAGCTGCTCTTCGTACGGATCGTTATGACGAACGGCGACGTCGAGCAGAGTGGCTGCGACCAGGTGGCGCAACGGCTTGTCGTCCACCGCCTTGGCATCGGCGATCTTTTCGCCTTGCTGCGCGAGCTCGGCGCGTGCGGTCGAGCTGGCACGTTCGAGCTGGGAGATGCGATCGCCGAGGGCTGCGAGGTCGGACGAGACCGACGAGTCACGCGGCGTGGATTTTTCGTTCACTGCGCTTGCAGTCTTGTCGGACTGCGTCCGCAAACCGGCCATGTCGCTGCGCAGGGCGCCGACGGATTTCTCCAGCGCATCGAGCCGCGCGACCATCGCCGGATCGACCGCGGGCTTGCCCGCCTTGGCTTCGACTGCCGCGACGCGACCGCTCAGTGCGTCGACAGTGGCGCTCGTCACTTGTGGCGCCGCAGGCGGGGCCTGCACCGCGGGCCAGCCCAGCATCCAACCGACTGCGATCACGACCGCGGCCGCGGCCGCGCCGGAAAATGGGGCGATCACCCAGGGTGAAATGGCGGCGGGCGCAGCGGCGGCCTGCGTCTCCTCGCGCTGCGGCTCGGCCTTGGTTGTTTCGGCCTTGGCTGTTTCAGCCTTGGCGGTCTCGACCTCGGCGTCTTGAGCCGCGGCCTGCTCGGATCTTGCCTGCTCGCCCGATGGCTGCGCCTCCGGCTCGCCCGCCACATCCTGCGGCTGGGTGGAGACTTCGGTCGCCTCGAGATCGATGGTCGGCGGGGTGCGCTTGGCACGGCCGGACTCGGGAGCCAATCCTGCGTCTTCAGGCTTGTCGTCGGCCATCGTGACGGTTCCTCACACTTGCATACCACAGACGAGCCCGATTGCGTCGGATTCGGCCCGTCCTCTTACGCCAAACGGGTCCGCAAAGCACGCTCCAAGGCGTCAAATAGGGCATTTTCGTCCGGGCGCGTGGCCACCAGAACCTGCGACGCACCGGCATCGCGCAGCACGCTGGCGACAGTCTCGGACAGGCAGCATTGTGGAATCGCCAGCGCGGAGATTTCGACGCCTTCGTCCCGCGCCGCATCCAGGAAGGCGCGCGCGCTGCGCCGGGAGTAATGCAGCACCGCCTCGATGCCATGCGCGGCAAAGCCTTCGCAGACCTCGCGCGGGAGAATCTTGACCGGGGCCATCCGATAGGTCGTCTGCGTGACCACGCTGAACCCGTCCGCGCCCAGCTCGCCGCCGAGATCCCGCGACAGATCGGCGCCCGCCAGATAAAGCAGCGTACTCTTTTTCTTCAGCACCTTGTCGCGCGCGCTCTGCACCACCTTGTCGCGCAAGGACGCGGCATCGCCACCGGCGACGATCACATGCGTAAAGCCGAATTCGCGCGCCACGGACGCCGTGTGCTCGCCGACCGCGAACAGCGGCAGCTCGACGAGCCCGAGGTCGCGCAATTGCGGCGCGACGGCACGGATCGCATTGGCCGATGTGGCGATGACGGCGCTGTAACCCGCCTCGCTCCCGTCATGGAAAGCGACCGGCTCGCACTTGAGCACCGGCGCGAGCAGCACCACATGCCCCCGCGCGCGCAAATTTTCCGCCGTCGCCTCATTGTCGGGATGCGGCCGTGTGACAAGTATGGACATCGCTTGTGTTCCCGAACCGCGTGGCGGCGACGCATTCGCGAGGGAGGACGGCGCGTGACGATTGCATAAGCCAACCCCGGAATGCTACCGCGTTACCAGAACTCTGCTTTCCGGATGAGCGCAAGGGCGCAAATTGGATAACAATTCGCCAATGCTGGTACTGGGCATCGAGACCACGTGCGACGAGACCGCGGCGGCCGTGATCGAGCGCGCGCCCAACGGGAGCGGCAGGATCTTGTCCAATATCGTGCGGTCGCAGGTCGAGGAGCACGCCCGCTTCGGCGGCGTCGTTCCGGAGATCGCCGCACGCGCCCATGTCGACCTGCTCGACGGCATCATCGATCGCGCCATGAGCGAGGCCGGCATCGGTTTCGCCCAGCTCGACGGTGTCGCGGCCGCCGCGGGGCCGGGACTGATCGGCGGCGTCATCGTCGGGCTCACCACCGCGAAGGCGATCGCGATGGTGCATGACACGCCGCTGGTCGCGGTCAACCATCTCGAGGCGCATGCGCTGACGCCGCGCCTGACCGATGGTATCGAATTTCCTTACTGCCTGTTCCTCGCCTCCGGCGGCCACACCCAGATCGTCGCGGTCACCGGCGTCGGCCGATATTTACGGCTCGGCACCACCGTCGACGACGCGATCGGCGAGGCCTTCGACAAGGTCGCGAAGATGCTGGGCCTGCCCTATCCGGGCGGCCCGCAGGTCGAGCGCGCCGCGACGAATGGCGATGCGACGCGCTTTGCGTTTCCACGGCCGATGCAGGGTCGCCCCGACGCCAATTTCTCGCTGTCAGGCCTGAAGACGGCCGTCCGCACCGAAGCCAGCCGACTCGCCGAGATCACGCCGCAAGACGTCAACGATCTCTGCGCGAGCTTTCAGGCCGCGGTGCTGGACTCCACGGCCGACCGGCTGCGCGTTGGCCTGCGGCTTTTCCGCGAGCAGTTCGGCGCGCCACGCGCGCTGGTCGCGGCCGGCGGCGTCGCCGCCAATCAGGCGATCCGCGGCGCCCTGTTTGACGTGGCCAAGCAAGCACAGACGCAACTGATCATGCCGCCTCCTGCGCTCTGCACGGACAATGGCGCGATGATTGCCTGGGCCGGCGCCGAACGCCTCGCCCTCGGCATCACCGATACCTTGGAGGCGCAGCCCCGCGCGCGCTGGCTGCTCGACGCCAACGCCACTGCGCCGGCCGGTTACGGCAAGACGCGGGCGGGATACTAGCAATGACTGCGTTTCGCTCCGTCGCTGTGATCGGGGCCGGTGCCTGGGGCACGGCGCTGGCGATGGTGGCCGCGCGCGCAGGACGAAGCGTGACGCTGTGGGCGCGCAACGCCGAACACGCCGCGCGCATCCAATCGACCCGCGACAACCCGCGGCTGCCGGGCGTTCGGCTTGCGCCTGAGATTGCGGTGACGAGCAATCTGGCCCTCGCTGCGCGCGCCGACATGCTGCTGATCGCAGCGCCGGCGCAGCATCTGCGCGGCGCGGTGAACCTGCTGGTCTCGCACGTCACAAACTCTGTTCCGATCATCGCCTGCGCCAAGGGCATCGAGCACGGCACCCACAAATTCATGACCGACGTGATCGCGGAAGCCGCGCCGCATGCGATTCCTGCGATCCTGTCGGGCCCGAGCTTTGCCGACGACGTCGCCCGCGGCCTGCCGACGGCGGTGACGCTTGCGGCGAGGGACGAGCCACTGGCGAGCCAGATGGTCCAGGCGCTGGGCTCCGCGACCTTCCGGCCCTATCACACCACTGACGTTCGCGGCGTCGAGATCGGCGGCGCCGCCAAAAACGTGCTCGCGATTGCAGTCGGCATCTCTGTCGGACGCAAACTCGGCGCCTCCGCCCAGGCCGCGCTCACGACGCGCGGCTTTGCCGAGCTGACGCGGCTGGGTCGCGCGCTCGGCGCGCGCGGTGAGACGCTCACGGGCTTGTCCGGTCTCGGCGATTTGATCCTGACCTGTTCGAGCCCGCAGTCGCGCAATTTCGCACTCGGGCTGGCACTCGGGCGCGGCGAGCAGCCGCCGGCCGGCAAGCTGGCCGAAGGCGAATCCACCGCACCGGTGCTGATCGAGCTCGCCGCTTCGCAAAACGTCGAGATGCCTGTATCAGGAGCGGTCGCTTCGATCCTGAGCGGCAGGAGCACGATCGACGCCGCGATCTCGGGGTTGTTGACCCGCCCCTTCAAGGCAGAGGAATGAGCATGGCGTACTGGCTGGTGAAGTCCGAACCATCGGTGTGGTCCTGGGACCAGCAGGTCGCCAAGGGCGCCAAGGGCGAAGCCTGGACCGGCGTGCGCAATTACACCGCACGCATCAATCTCGTGAACATGAAGAAGGGCGACAAGGCGTTCTTCTATCATTCCAACGAGGGCAAGGAGATCGTCGGCATCGCCGAGATCATCAAGGAGGCCTATCCCGACCCGACCGACAAGACCGAAAAGTTCGTCTGCGTCGACATCAAGGCCGACAAGCCCTTGAAGACGCCGGTGACGATGGCCGCGATCAAGGCGGAGAAGAAGCTCGCCGACATGGCGCTGGTGAAATATTCGCGCCTGTCGGTGCAGCCGGTGACGACCGAGGAGTGGAAGCTCGTTTGCAAGATGGGCGGGGTTTAAGAGCTACGACGTCCGTGCTTGCGTCTCCGGCAGCGTCAGCACTTCGCACGGCGAGGCAATGCCGCGCAGCTTGTGCAGCCCGAGCGCGACCAAAGGCATCTCCGTTTCGGCGGCAAGCGCGGCCGAGACCAGCACGGTCCTGCCGAGCGGCTTGCACAGGCCTTCGAGCCGGCTGGCGAGATTGACGGCGGGACCGATCGCCGTGAAGTCGAGCCGATTGGCCGCGCCGATATTGCCCCAGAGCATCTCGCCGAGGTGAAGTGCGGCACCGAACGCCAGTGGCGGCAATCCCAGAGCGCTACGTTCCGCGTTGAGATACGCCATTCCGGCCTCGGCTGCGCCTGCAGCACGCAGCGCGGCCTCGCAGGCGCGACGCGGTGATGCCTCGACCACCGGAAAGATCGCGAGCACCCCATCGCCGATGAATTTCAGCACCTCGCCGCCAAAGGCGTGAACGGCGCCGGCGATGCGATCGAACCAGGCATCCAGGGCTGCGATGACATCCGCCGGCTGACTGTTTTCGGACAAAGTGGTGAAGCCGCGCAGATCCGCATAGAGCAGCGCAGCCTGGATGGTCTCGCCGAGATCGCGCCGCAGAGGTGCCGCCAACACCCGCTCGGCGCTGCGCTTGCCGAGATAGGCCTCCAGCGTCGCCCGCAAGGTCGCGCGTGCAGCGAGCACAGCGAGCGGTGTCGCGGCAAAGCGCGCGGCCTGCCGCAATTGCCCGATTTCGTCTGATGTAAACGGACGCGGCCCGATCCAGCCGAGCAGTGGGCCATCGCGCCCGACAACGTCCTCATGCACGTCGCCGCCCGCGACGCCGCGCAGCCAGCGACGGCCGGCATCGTCAGGCAAATCGGGCGCCAGCCCGCCCGGCGCAAATCCCAGCGCCTCGATCACCCGGCCGTTGTCTGCGCGCCACAGCCATGTCCGCTTCGCGATCAGCGGGTGCGGCACCTCCAGGGTCAGGGCGCCCGCCGCAAGCGGCACGCCATCGGCGCGCAAATGCGCGCCGAGTTCCGCGAGCAGGCGATCGGCGCCGGAACTGTCCGAAGCGGCATCGACAAGCCAGGCGAGGGTCGGTGAGAGTTGCATGATCCGATGATGGCGAAGGAGGGCCGCCTTTGTCACGGGCAATCCTTGACGGGCCGCGTTGGCGCCGCCATGTGCCAGCAACACGCCAGGGATGATCGCCTATGACCGAGCCGTTCGTATTGCGACGCGAGACCCAGATCGCCGCCCCGCGCGCCACAGTCTTCGCCTATTTGACCGATCCCGAGAAAATCCTGAGCTGGATGGGCTCGGATGCGACCACCGAGCCGCATCCCGGCGGGCTCTATCTGCTGAGGGGAATCGGCCCGCGTGCCAGCGTCGCCCGCGGCGCTTTCCGCGAAGTCGTCCCGGTGCATCGACTGGCCTACACATTCGGCTGGGAGGGCGGTCAGGAAGTGCCGCCCGGCTCGAGCCTGATCGAAATCGACCTGATCGAACGCGACGGCGGCACGCTGATGCGCATGACTCATAGCGGGTTGCCGACCGAGGAACAGGTGGCCGCGCACGCGAAAGGCTGGGCGCATTATCTGGGGCGACTCACGAGTGCCGCCGCCGGCCGCGATCCCGGTCCCGACAAAGGTGTTTCGGACAATATGTAGCGATGCGGCGGATCAAACCGCCGCGGTCGCGACCACCTGCGCCAAAAGCTGCTCGCGCCTGGCCTGCGAACGCTGGCCCTTCATCGTCGCCGCAAAACGTTCGAGAATGCCGTCTTCGAACGCCGTGACGATGGTGTCGTGGACGTAGCTCTTGCGGCAGATTGCCGGCGTGTTCGAGAGCTTGTCGGCGGCGGCGCGGATCGCGTCCAGCACCTGCTTCTTGCGGCCGCGCTGGCTGGTCGCCGGCGTGATCCGCGAGAGAGATTCCACGACGACGGCGGACGCCATCAGCGTGCGGAAATCCTTCAGTGAGATCTTGATTCCGGCGATCTCGCGCAGGAACGCGTTCACCTGCGTGGTGCTGACGGCGCGCACGATGCCGTAGGCATCGCGATATTGGAACATGCGCTTGCCGGGGACGCCCTGCAAAATGCCGATGGCACGGACCAGCTTGGCCGCGTCGCACTCCTTGCGCACGGCCTTGCCGCCCTTCGCCTTGAAGGTCAGCACGAAGCTATCCCCTTCAAGCGTGACGTTGGACTTCAGCAGCGTTGTGGCGCCGCGGGTCCCGTTGAGACGGGCATAGGATTCGTTGCCGGGACGGATCGCGGTGCGCGCGATCAGCTCGATCACGGCCGAGAGCGCGAACTCGCGCGTCGGCGCGTCGCCCGACAGGAACGCCGAGACCTTGCGCCGGATTTTGGGCAGCGCGCCGACGAGCTTTTCCAGGCGGTGCGCCTTGCGATGCTCGCGGACCTTCTCCCAGTCGGCGTGATAGCGATACTGCAGCCGGCCTGCGGCATCGCGACCCACCGCCTGGAGATGCGAACTCGGGTCGGCCGAGTAGCGCACTTCGCGATAGGCCGGCGGCACCGCCATGGCGTGCAGCCGGCGGATAGTGCGGGCGTCACGGATATGGGCGCCGTTGGGGCGGACGAAGGAATAGCCCTTGCCGCGGCGGATGCGCCGGATGGTCAGCTCGTTCTGGTCGCCGAGCCGCAGGCCCAGCTCCTTGGCGAGGGTCTCGACCGTCGCCGCGGGCGCCGTGTCGAAGACTTTTTTCGGGCTGCGACGGGTGGAACCGGCCGGTTTCGGCCATTGTCCGAGGGCTTTGGCCAGCGCAATGGCAGCAGGATCGGCCGAGGCAGGCCGCATCGTCCCGAGATTCTGCTGATCCATCATAGTCTTAAGCCTTAGCCCTGTCTGGTACCGTTCAATGCCGCTGTTCTGATTTTTGTTCCAAGCTTCGCCTGGAAGGCCTCTTGGGACTCGGGTTAGCCACTTAGGGTGTTCCGAACCGCATTGCGAGTCCCGAATCAGTGAAAAGCGGTTTCCAAATACCTCCTGCGACGCATGGGCGCCCTGCACAGCCTTATTCCCGGGATTTGGGTAAAGGGCCGGAAGCCGCCGATCTGGCTGTTTCAGATTTGCGACAGCCGGTCGTTGCAGCTTGATCCTCCGCATGGCGGCCCGCTCTCCGAAGGTCCAGCTTGTTGTCCTTGTCGGGTCCGGTTAGCCCGACGCATAATCGTTCAACGATGAAGTCGGCTCGCCAGTCCGCTGTGCTCGGCTTGCCGTATGTGGAGGGAAGCATGTCCGAGAAGATCTACGACGTCCCCGCGGAATGGGCCAAGCGAGCCTGGGTCGACCAGGCCAAGTACAAGGACATGTATGCGCGCTCGATCGCGGACCCGAATGCCTTCTGGGCCGAGCATGCCAAGCGCATCGACTGGATGCACGCGCCGACGAAGATCGAGAACGTCTCCTTCGCCCCCGGCAACATCTCGATCAAATGGTTCGAGGACGGAATTCTCAACGTCGCCCATAACTGCATCGACCGCCATCTCGCCAAGCGCGGCAACCAGACCGCGATCATCTGGGAAGGCGACGATCCCTCTCAGTCGAAGCACATCACCTACAAGGAGCTGCATGACGAGGTCTGCCGGATGGCCAACATCCTGCGCACCCGCAACGTCAAGAAGGGCGACCGCGTCACGATTTATCTGCCGATGATTCCGGAAGCGGCCTACGCGATGCTGGCCTGCGCGCGGATCGGTGCGGTCCACTCGGTGGTGTTCGCGGGCTTCTCGCCTGATTCACTCGCCCAGCGCATCAACGACTGTCAGTCAAAGGTCATCATCACGGCGGACGAAGGCTTGCGCGGCGGCAGGAAGGTGCCATTGAAGGCCAATGTCGACGCGGCGCTCGCCAAGGCCGACGGCGTCGACTGGGTCGTCGTGGTCAAGCGCACCGGCGGCAAGATCGACATGAACCCGACGCGCGACCTCTGGTATCACGAGGCGGCTGCAATGGTGACGACCGAATGCCCGGTCGAGCACATGCATGCCGAGGATCCGCTGTTCATCCTCTATACGTCGGGCTCGACCGGCCAGCCCAAGGGCGTGCTGCATACCTCGGGCGGCTATCTCGTGTTCGCCTCGATGACGCACCAATACGTGTTCGACTATCATGACGGCGACATCTACTGGTGCACCGCCGACGTCGGCTGGGTCACCGGCCATAGCTACATTCTGTACGGGCCGCTGGCGAATGGCGCGACCACGCTGATGTTCGAAGGCGTGCCGAATTATCCGGACAATTCGCGCTTCTGGAACGTCATCGACAAGCACAAGGTCAACATCTTCTACACCGCACCGACCGCGATCCGCGCGCTGATGCAGTCGGGCGACGAGCCCGTGAAGAAGACCTCGCGCGCCTCGCTCCGCCTGCTCGGCTCGGTCGGCGAGCCCATCAATCCCGAGGCATGGGAGTGGTATCACCGCGTCGTCGGCGACGACCGCTGCCCGATCGTCGACACCTGGTGGCAGACCGAGACCGGCGGCATCCTGATCACGCCGCTACCGGGCGCGACCAAGCTCAAGCCGGGCTCGGCGACGCAACCGTTCTTCGGCGTGGCGCCTGAGATCGTCGACGCCGACGGCAATGTTCTGGAGGGTGAGACGTCAGGCAATCTCTGTTTGACCCGCTCATGGCCGGGCCAGATGCGCACGGTCTATGGCGATCACGCCCGCTTCGAGCAGACCTATTTCTCGACCTACAAGGGCAAGTATTTCACCGGTGACGGCTGCCGCCGCGACACCGACGGTTATTACTGGATCACCGGCCGCGTCGACGACGTCATCAACGTCTCCGGTCACCGCATGGGCACCGCGGAAGTCGAGAGCGCGCTGGTCGCACACGAGAAAGTC
Source organism: Bradyrhizobium sp. CCBAU 53338 (assembly GCF_015291665.1). Classification (NCBI taxonomy): domain Bacteria; kingdom Pseudomonadati; phylum Pseudomonadota; class Alphaproteobacteria; order Hyphomicrobiales; family Nitrobacteraceae; genus Bradyrhizobium; species Bradyrhizobium sp. CCBAU 53338. Next base: position 278,477 of record NZ_CP030048.1, on the reverse strand, counting down.
TCGGAAGCGGCCGTGGTCGGATTCCCGCACGACATCAAGGGCCAGGGCATCTACGCCTATGTCACCTTGATGGCCGGCATCGAGCCGAGCGAGGATCTGCGGAAGGAACTCGTCACCTGGGTGCGCAAGGAGATCGGTCCGATCGCCTCGCCCGACCAGATCCAGTTCGCACCGGGCCTGCCCAAGACCCGCTCGGGCAAGATCATGCGCCGCATCCTGCGCAAGATCGCCGAGGACGAGCCGGGCAGCTTGGGGGACACCTCGACGCTGGCCGATCCCGCCGTGGTCGATGACCTCGTGAAGAACCGGCAGAACAAGAAGTCGGCGTAAGCTCTCTCGTGCCCCGGACGCGGCGCAGCGCACACTTCGCGGTGCGCCGCAGAGCCGGGGCCCCATATAACGGCAGAAACGTGTGGCCTCTTGGATCCCGGCTCTGCGCAGCAGCGCTGAGGCGCTGCAGCGCATCGGGACATGAGGCCGCCCTTCGCGCCGACACCTCCCAAAACGACTGCCGTTCACACCCTCACGCATTTGTCAGGGCGGGAGCCGGCACGGCGGCATGTTTCACGCCGGGTGTTGTTTTCAGGTCATTTACTTTGTTTCGAACATTTCCTTTCTTCCCCCTGCTGGCTCGCCCTCGGCGACCTCGCGTGGAAACCCTCCGGTCAACAAGCGCGGTTAAGGATGTCTGGGCGAAGCGGCAATTGCCGGTTTTGCGTGATTTTGGACGATCCGTTCGGGGTTGAGGGAAAATTGATGTCGATGAAGATTGCACTGGCGCTCGCTGCCACCATCGGGGCGGGAGTCTTGATCTCGACAGCGGCGGAGGCGCGGCCGGAAATGGTGGGCGCGCACCTGGAAAATTATTCGCCTGGTACCATCGTGGTCAAAACCAACGAGCGTCGGCTTTATCTCATCCTCGATAGCGGCCACGCAGTGCGCTATCCGGTGGGCGTCGGCAAGTCCGGCAAGCAGTGGGCCGGCACCACCCGCATCGACGGCAAGTATCGCAACCCGGCCTGGTCGCCGCCCGCCGAGGTGAAGCGCGACAAGCCGCAGCTTCCCGACGTGATCCCGGGCGGTTCGCCGCGTAACCCGATGGGCGTTGCGGCGATGACGCTGGCCGGTGGCGAATATGCGATTCACGGCACCAACGTGCCGGGCTCGGTCGGCGGCTTCGTCTCCTATGGCTGCATCCGCATGCTCAACGACGACATCACCGATCTCTACAGCCGCGTCTCGGTCGGCACGACGGTAGTCGTGACGCGCTGATCGAAATCTCAGACAGGAACAACGAAAGCCGCGTCGCCAGACGCGGCTTTTTTGTTACCAGAAGCGCCAGCCGCGCGCGCACCAGCTGCCACGATGGCCGCCATTGTAGCTGCGCGCGTAGCCGCCGGCGAGCATCGCGGCCGAGACGTTTGCCGTGCGCTTGGTCGCGACATCGGCAAGAACGCGCCCGTATTTTTCCGAGCCGAGATTGTAGATGGTGACGCCACCCTGACCGAGCAGATTGCGCAGCGCCTTGGTGGCCGCATCCGCCTTGTCTAGTTCGTCCTGACAGGACGCCTTCATCTCGGCCGCATCGATGCCGCGCAGTCGAACCCGCGCGACGAGATCGCGTCCGTCGTGCTGATGCACGCGCGCGAGAAACGTGTCGCCATCGATGGTGCGGACGACGTCGACTTGCAGGCGATCGTCGGGATTGCCTGAATGCTGCAGGATGATCTCGCTGGCGCGGTCGTCAGCCGCATACGGAACGGGCCAGTGGGTGCCATGCCGGAAGCTGAGCACGATCACCGTGACGATGCCGACCACGAACATCCACGGCAACAGTCCGGAGAAGCGACGGCCGAATGGGGAGCCGCCGTAAGACGACCGATAGGAGCGATCTGGGTCGAAGCGCGGCATCCGCGCACGCTAGGGCTGAGTCGGCCGAACCGACAAGTGACCTCGAAAAAGCCGAGCCTCAGAAATCGGAGGCGATGCCTTTGCGCTCCCAATCGCCGTAGCGCGTGGGCTCAGGCCCCTTCGGCCCCTGCAATTCTTTCGGTGCAGCCTCGGCATGTGCCGCCGCAGCCCGCCGACGCTCCTCCGCCTCAGCCAACGCGCGCTGCGCGGCAGGCGGCAAGGGCTTGCGACTGGAAGCGGGAGGTTGGTCGTTCATCGTCCGGGTTCCTAGCGCAGGATCGCGACAGGCGCGAGATCCAATATCGCATTGCTGAAATGGCAGCTAAGGGCTGAAATCGCCAGAGGCCATTCTTACATTTGGCATATTCGCGTGCCAGACACTGTGCTCTCTAGGCATGCGCCCCTCTCGGCGGAACTGCCGCTCGCTCAGAACCTTGCTTCCGCATGCCATCTCAACGTTTTGCCCCTCCGTCCGAAGTGCCCGGTCTCGCGGCACGGCGGATCGCTGCCGACATCGTCGATGGCGTCCTGCACAAGCACCGCACGCTCGACGACCAGCTCGATGGCTCCGGTGCCCATCCCGGACTGAAGACGCTCGCCGACCGCGACCGCGCCCTGATGCGGCGCCTGGTCGCAACCATCCTGCGCCGCCTCGGCACCCTCGGCCATGTGCTGTCGCGCCTGCTCGACAAGGGCATCCCGTCCGACGCGCCGCGCGCGCAGAGCGCGCTGCTGATCGGCGCCGCCCAGATCCTCTGGATGGACGTGCCCGATCACGCCGCGGTCGATCTCTCGGTGCGCCTTGTGCAATCCGACCGGCGCGCCGCGCGCTATGCCGGCCTCGTCAACGCCGTGCTGCGCCGCTGCGCGCGCGAGGGCCAGGCGCTGGTCGAGGAGGTCGCGACCCAATCGCTGGACCTGCCGCCCTGGCTGCTGGCGCGCTGGAGCGCACATTACGGCGAGGCGACCGCACGGGAGATGGCGCTCGCGCTCGGTCACGAACCATCGCTCGACCTGACCGTGAAGTCCGACGCCGCGCAATGGGCGAGCCGGCTGCATGGCGAAGTGCTGCCGACCGGATCGGTGCGTACGCTGCTGCATGGCTCGGTGACGATGCTGCCCGGCTTCGCCGAGGGACAATGGTGGGTGCAGGATGCCGCCGCCGCACTGCCGGTCCGGCTGTTCGGCGACATCAAGGGCAAATCCATCGCCGACCTCTGCGCCGCGCCCGGAGGCAAGACGGCACAACTTGCACAAGCCGGCGCGCGTGTCACGGCGCTCGACCGCTCGCCTGCCCGGGTGGCACGCCTGCGCGAAAACCTGAGTCGGCTGTCGCTCGAGGCCGAGACTGTCGTCGCTGACGCCGTGGAATGGGCAGGGCCGGCAGAGGGCTTCGATGGCGTCCTGATCGACGCGCCCTGCACCTCGACCGGGACAATCCGCCGGCACCCCGACGTCGCATGGCTGCGGCAGGAGTCCGACGTCGCCGCGATGACCGTTCTGCAGCAACGGCTTCTGCGCAAATCCGTATCGCTGCTCAAACCGGGCGGGACGCTGGTCTACTGCACCTGTTCGCTGGAACCCGAAGAAGGCGAGCAGGCCGTCGCCACTCTGCTGGCCGCGGAGCCTGCGCTTCGCCGCGTACCGATCGATGCCAGCGAAGTCTCCGGGCTCAGCGAGATCATCACCCCTGAGGGCGATCTCCGGACCCTGCCGAGCCACCTGCCGCACGCCGACCCGAAGCTCGGCGGGCTCGACGGATTTTACGCGGCCCGGCTCGTTAAATCCTGATTTTGCACCGGATTTTGCTACCGACACCCTGATTCGGAGCCTTTCAAGGTGGTGTCAGCCGACCGATTTTGGGATTAATAAGGATTCGTCGGAATCCTCTCCCCCTTCAAGGCAAGGCGTGTCGGTCGCTCAACGCAGACGTATCTCGACGCTGGTCATGAACCGCTTCGCGCGGAACATGCTCGCGCGCGCGAGCGGCGGTTCCGTCGCGTTGTCGCGGGTCTGGCCCGGCCGCACCGATCGGCTGATCATCGCGCCGCATGATCTGCGCACCGCGGATGCGACACGCGCTGCCGAGATCTATGCCGGGCGCTTCGTCTTCGCCGGCAAGATCGTCAATTGCCACGGCCGCTCGATCTTCGATCTCGATCCGCCCTCGGAAGATTGGGAGGTCGCGCTGCTCGGCTTCGGCTGGCTGCGTCACTTGCGCGCCGCCGACACCGCGTTGACGCGGGCGAATGCGCGGGCGCTGGTCGAGGACTGGATCAGCAATCCCGCCAACAAGCGCCGGCCGGTGGCGCGCCGCGCCGATGTGCTGGCCCGGCGCGTGATCTCATTGCTGTCGCAGGCACCGCTGGTTCTCAACGACACCGACAACAAGTTCTATCGCCGCTACTTGCGCGCGCTCGCGCGCGAGATCCGCTTCCTGCGCTACACCATGGTCAACATCCCCGACGGGGTGCCGAAGCTACAGGTGCAGATCGCGCTGTGCTACACGACGCTCTGCCTCGCCAACCAGGCGCGTCACATCCGCGGCGCGTCGAAAAAGCTCTCCGACGAATTGCAGCGGCAGATCCTTCCCGACGGCGGACACATCTCGCGCAACCCCGGTGCGCTGATCGAACTGCTGATCGACCTGTTGCCGCTGCGGCAGACCTTTGCCGCGCGCAACATTGCGCCGCCGCCGGCGCTGCTCAACGCGATCGATCGCATGATGCCGATGCTGCGTTTCTTCCGGCATGGCGACGGCAATTTTGCGCTGTTCAACGGCATGAGCGCGACGCCGTCGGACCTGCTTGCGACACTGCTCGCTTATGACGATGCCCACGGCGCACCGATGGCGAACATGCCGCACACCGGCTTCCAGCGCCTCGATGCCGGCCCGACCACCGTGATCATCGACACCGGCCCGCCGCCGCCGCCGGGCGTGAGCCACGATGCACATGCCGGTTGCCTGTCGTTCGAACTGTCATCCGGCACCAGCCGTATCGTCACCAATTGCGGCATGCCGACCACGGGCCGCGACAATTGGCGGCCGTTCGCGCGCGGCACCGTGGCGCATTCGACGCTGAGCTATCACGACACGTCGTCCTGCCAGTTCGTCGAGATGTCGGCGATGAAGCGGCTGCTGCACGGCGCGCCGATCATCAGCGGCCCCCATGAAGTCGAGAGCTATCGCGAAATCGTGCAGGACGGCACGCTGCTGACGACCTCGCATGACGGCTATCTCGCCAAATTCGGCGTGATCCATCGCCGCGTGCTGATGGTGGCCAATGACGGCGCGCGAATCGACGGTGAGGACACGCTGTCGCCGCCGCAAGGCGCGCGCCTCAAGGGACCTGATGCCGATTTCGCGTTGCGCTTCCATCTGCATCCCGCGGTGAAGGCGAGCCGGCTGTCGGATGCCCGCGGCGTCATGCTGGTGCTGCCGAACCGCGACGTCTGGACCTTCGAAGCGCTCGACGACAAGGTCGATCTCGAGGACAGCGTGTTCCTGGCCGGCAATGACGGGCCCCGCCGCACCGCCCAGATCGTGATCCGCCAGGATGCCCGCCAGGCGCCCTCGATCCGCTGGAGTTTTGTGCGTTCGACCGCCTCGCCTGCGGTGACCAACGCCCGCCGCAATGCTCGCCGGGAGCCGGAACTTCCGCTGTAGACGCGCTCGATTCGGCTCATCTCGTCGTTGTGAAAACGGCCAAAAGCTGCTATCGAGCGCTCGTTCGCGCGACTGGCGACCTTGGATGGAGCACCATCGGGAAGCGCGACACATATCCGCCGCGCGCCTGGGCATAGACACTCCGTTAGCAGAGGATCTTGCTCATGACTGACCATCCCCGCCGCGTCACCCGCGCCCTTCTTTCCGTCTCCGACAAATCAGGCCTGATCGAGTTCGCCAAGGCGCTTGCCGCGCATGATGTCGAACTGGTCTCGACCGGCGGCACCGCGAAGGCGATTGCCGCGGCGGGCCTCAAGGTGAAGGACGTTTCCGAGCTCACCGGCTTCCCCGAGATGATGGACGGCCGCGTCAAGACGCTGCATCCGAAGGTGCATGGCGGCCTGCTCGCGATCCGCGACAACAAGGAGCACGCCGAGGCAATGAAGGCGCATGGCATCGCGCCGATCGACCTGCTCGTCGTCAATCTCTATCCGTTCGAGGCGACCGTCGACAAAGGCGCGGGCTTCGAGGATTGCATCGAGAACATCGACATCGGCGGCCCCGCGATGATCCGCGCCGCCGCGAAAAACCATGACTACGTCGCTGTCGTTGTGGAAGCCGACGACTACAAGGCCGTGCTCGACGAGCTCGCCGCGAACAACGGTGCCACGACGCTGAAGCTGCGCCGTCGGCTTGCCGCGAAGGCCTATGCGCGCACCGCGGCTTACGACGCTGCGATCTCGAACTGGTTCAACCGCCAGCTCGAGATCGACGCGCCCGATTTCCGCGCCTTCGGCGGCAAGCTGATCCAGTCGCTGCGCTACGGCGAGAATCCGCACCAGACCGCGGCGTTCTACGCGACGCCGGACAAGCGCCCGGGCGTCTCGACCGCGCGGCAGCTGCAGGGCAAGGAGCTCTCCTACAACAACATCAACGATACCGACGCGGCCTATGAATGCATCGGCGAATTCGACACCAAGCGCACCGCAGCCTGCGTCATCGTCAAGCACGCCAACCCGTGCGGCGTTGCGGAAGGAGCCAACTTGGTCGAGGCCTATCGCAAGGCACTGGCTTGCGACTCCACCTCGGCCTTCGGCGGCATCATCGCAATGAACCGCGCGCTCGACGCCGACACTGCACGCGAGATCGCCAAGATCTTCACCGAGGTGATCATCGCGCCCGACGCCAGCGAGGAAGCCATTTCCATCATCGGCGCACGCAAGAACCTTCGCCTGCTGCTTGCCGGCAGCCTGCCTGATCCGCGTTCGCCCGGTCTCACCGCCAAGACGGTCGCCGGCGGCCTTCTGGTGCAGAGCCGCGACAACGCCGTGGTCGACGACATGACGTTCAAGGTTGTGACAAAACGTGCGCCCACCGATGCGGAGATGCGCGACCTGAAGTTCGCGTTCCGGGTAGCAAAACACGTCAAGTCCAACACCATCATCTACGCCAAGGGTCTCGCCACCGTCGGCATCGGCGCGGGCCAGATGAGCCGCGTCGACTCAGCCCGCATCGCCGCGCGCAAGGCGCAGGATGCAGCCAACGAGCTGAAACTCGCGGGACCTCTGACCAAGGGCTCTGTCGTGGCGTCGGACGCGTTCTTCCCGTTCGCCGACGGCATGCTTGCCTGCATCGAAGCCGGCGCCACCGCCGTGGTGCAGCCCGGCGGCTCGATGCGCGACGACGAGGTGATCAAGGCCGCCGACGAACACGGCATCGCCATGGTGTTCACGGGAACGCGGCACTTCCGGCACTGATTCTGCCGTCATTCCGGGGCGCGCGCAGCGCGAGCCCGGAGTCACGCGCGACAACCTCCAAATTCCGGGTTCATCGCTCCGCGATGCCCCGGAATGACGGTGGAGATGCTACTCCTTCACCCGCATCAACAGCGCGAACCCGGTGACGAAAAACACGACCAGCACGGCCATGCCGGCCTTCTGGCTCGCGGTGACCGCGGTGATCACACCGATCAGCAGCGGGCCGATGAAGGACGTGACCTTTCCGGTCAGCGCGAACAAGCCAAAATACTGAGCGATGCGATCCTTCGGTGCGAGCCGGATCAGCAGCGTGCGCGAAGCCGCCTGGAGCGGGCCACCGGCCGCGCCGATCAAACACCCCAGCACGATATAGGCACGCTCGGCGGCGGCGCCGAACAGCGGTCCGCCCGGTACCGGCGGCGCGACCTTGACGAACAGCACGCTGTCCTTGTCGACGAGCAGGATCGCCGCAACCGCGAGCAGCAGGATCAGCATGCTGCCGGCAATCACGCGCTTCGGGCCGAGGAAGTCATCGAGCTTGCCGCCAAGCCAGGCGCCAAAGGTTCCGGCGATGGCGAGGATGATCCCGAACGTGCCGATCTGGATCGTGTGCCAGCCGAAGGTACCGGCGGCATAGATGCCGCCGAATGCGAACAGCGACACGAGGCCATCGGTATAGATCATGTTCGCGAGCAGAAACGCGGCGAGCGATTTCTGCTGCGGCAGATCCTTCAGCGATCGCGTGAGATCAGCGAGGCCTTCGTACAGCGCCTCGCCCATCGGGCGCTTCGCCGGATAATCCGGCGTAAACAGGAACATCGGCGTCACGAAGACGATGAACCACAGCCCCGTCAGCGGCCCTGCAGCGCGATCGCCTTGATGCGTGGCGGGATCGAGCCCGAACAGCGGGGTGAAGCCGAGCAGCGTGCGGCCGGTCTCGGGATTGGCGGCGAGGAAGCCGAGCACGATGACCAGACTGACGATGCCGCCGATATAGCCCGTCGCCCAGCCGGTGCCAGAAAGCCGGCCGATGCGCTCCGGCGGCACCAGGGTCGGCATCATCGCATTGTTGAAGACGGTGGCGAATTCCGCGCCGACGCTGGCGAGCGCGACCGCCATGAGCAACGGCGGAATGATGGCGTGATCGCCGGGCTTGCCGATCCACAATGTGCAGGAGGCCAGCACCAGAACCGCGCCGAACGCCGCGATCCAGGGCTTGCGGCGACCGGAAGCATCAGCGATGGCGCCGAGCACGGGCGACAGCAAAGCGATCGCCATGCCAGCTGCTGCCATCGCAAAACCCCAGAGCGATTGGCCGGTGGCAGGATCCGGCGCGATGCTGGTGGCGAAATAGGGCGCGAACACGAAAGTCGTGATCAGGGTGAAATAGGGCTGCGCGGCCCAATCGAAGAAGATCCAGCTGATGACGGCGGCGCGCGGCGGATAGGTCCGCGGGGCGCCGGTCACGCGCGCATCCGAGGCAATCGTCGTCATTGCGCAGTCCTCATCACAAACTGTTTTGTCCCTCTTAGCGCAAACCGTATAGCATTGCAGTGACGCGTGTGAATTGGCCAGAAGGCTCGGCGGAATTTTGATGATGGCGTCATTTTCGACACGGCGGACTTTCCTAGCGCTCGTCGGTGCTCTGGCGTTCGGTCTTGCATCGGCGACCGCGCAGGATGCGCGGCGGGCCTATCTCCCTCCTGCGCTCGACACGGTTCACGCTATCCCAGCCGAGCATGGCATGGTGGTGGCGCAGGAGAAGATATCTGCGCGGGTCGGGGCCGACGTCTTGCGGCGTGGCGGCAATGCCGTCGACGCCGCCGTTGCGACCGGCTTCGCCATGGCGGTGACTTATCCGCGCGCGGGCAATATCGGCGGCGGCGGCTTCATGGTGATCCATTCGGCCGAGCACAACGAGGACATCGCGATCGATTATCGCGAGACCGCGCCGGCGGCGACCACGGCGCAAATTTTCCTTGGACCCGATGGCAAGCCTGATCCCGCCAAATCGCGGGATTCCGGGCTGGGCATCGGCGTGCCCGGAACGGTCGCTGGCCTTTCGCTGGCACTCGAGAAGTACGGCTCGGGCAAGTTCACGCTGGCGCAATTGCTCGAACCTGCGATCGCACTTGCTCGCGACGGGTTCATCGTCACCGATGACATCGCCGATACGCTGCCGGGTTGGTACCCGCGGCTCGCGCGCTGGCCATCCTCGACGAAAGTTTTCGCAAAGCCGGATGGCAAGCCGTTTGGCGAAGGCGACAGGCTGGTGCAGAGCGACCTCGCCGACACGCTGGCGAGCGTCGCCGCGCAGGGACCGCGCGGCTTCTACGAGGGCCCGGTGGCCGAGAAGATCGCCAAGTCCGTGTCCGATGCCGGCGGCATCATGACGCCGGCGGATTTGAAGGCCTATCAAGCCGTGATCCGCGCGCCGGTGCGCGGCACCTATCGCGGCTACGACATCGTCTCGATGCCGCTGCCATCCTCCGGCGGGGTGGTGCTGGTGGAAACGCTCAATATCCTCGAAGGCTTTCAGCTCGCCGATTTGAAGCAGGGCTCGCCGGCGTCGCTGCATCTGCTGATCGAAGCCATGAAGCGCGCTTACGCGGATCGCGCGCGCTATCTCGGCGATCCCGCCTTCGTCAGTGCACCGATCGATCGGCTCACGGCGAAAGACTATGCGGCCAAACTGCGCGCGAGCATCTCCACCGATCGGGCGACGCCGTCAAAGGAGATCGTATCCGCCCCGCCCGCGCCGCGGGAAGGCAGCAACACCACGCATTTCTCCGTCGTCGACAGCAGCGGGAATGCCGTCAGCAATACCTACACGCTCAACTTCAGCTACGGTGTCGGCCTCGTCGCCGACGGCACCGGCGTGCTGCTCAACAACGAGCTCGACGATTTCACTGCGGCCGTCGGCGCCTCCAATGCCTATGGTCTCGTCGGATACGAAGCCAATCTGCCGGGGCCCGGCAAGCGGCCACTTTCCTCGATGTCGCCGACCATCGTGCTGAAGGACGGCAAGCCGGTGCTGGTGACGGGCTCGCCCGGCGGCAGCCGCATCATCTCGACCGTGCTTCAGGTGATCGTCAACGTGCTCGACTACAAGATGGACGTGGCCGCCGCCGTAGCCGCGCCGCGGCTGCATCATCAATGGTTGCCGGACGAGGTGCGGGTCGAGCGCGGCTTCCCCGACGATGTGCTGTCCTCGCTGAAGGCGATGGACCATCTCATCGTCGAGCCGATGGGACAAACCTCCGCCAATTCGATTGCCGTAACAGCGAACGGGCCGCTCGGCGCACCCGATCCACGGACGCGCGGCGCGGAAGCCGCAGGACAGTAACCCGCTCGATGCATGGCAGGGGCGCGCGCCGGCTTGCACCGGCCTCCGCGCGTGCTACCACCGCCCGACCAAAAGATTTTGCCGGGGAAACGCACATGACCACAGCCGATCCGCTCCAGCGCATCGAGCGCGCCGAGATCGAGGACACCAGCCTTCTCGCCTTCTACCGCGACATGAATGCGGCCGAGCGCCGAACCTTCTGGGCCTGCGCGGCGGGCTGGGCGCTCGACGGCATGGACTTCATGATCTACCCGCTGGTGATCGGCACCATCATCGCGCTGTGGAAGGTCGACGCGGCCTCGGCAGGCCTTGCCGGCACGGTGACGCTGCTCGCGTCCGCCATCGGCGGCTGGCTCGGCGGCTACCTCTCCGACCACATCGGCCGGGTCAGGACGCTCCAGATCACCATCATCTGGTTCTCGTTCTTCTCGCTGGTCTGCGCCGTCGTGCAGAATTTCGAACAGCTTCTGATCGCGCGCGCCGTGCTCGGTCTCGGCTTCGGCGGCGAGTGGGCCGCAGGTGCCGTGCTGATGGGCGAGGCGATCCGGCCGCAATATCGTGGACGCGCAGTTGGCTCGGTGCAGTCGGGCTGGGCGGTCGGCTGGGGCCTTGCGGTGCTGTCGCAGGCGATCCTGTTCTCGTCGATGTCGGCGGAAACGGCGTGGCGCTGGATGTTCGTGATCGGCGCGCTGCCGGCGCTGCTGGTGTTCTACATCCGCCGCTCCGTCACCGAGCCGGAGATCGCCGCCGAAGCGCGCGCCAAGCACGCCGCGAGCGGAGATCGTCCGGCGCTCTGGGAGATTTTTTCGGGCCGGATCCTGAAAACCACGATCCTTGCGTCACTGGCGGCGACGGGTTGCCAGGGTGGCTACTATGCCATCACCTTCTGGGTGCCGCAGTTCCTGACCAAGGAGCGGCATCTGTCGATCGTCGGCTCGACCGGCTATCTCTCGACGCTGATCGTCGGCTCCTTCATCGGCTATCTTACCGGCGCCTGGCTTGCCGACCGGATCGGGCGGCGCAACCTGTTCCTGATCTTCTCGATCGGCGCGATGGCCGTGGTGTTGCTCTACACGCAGCTGCCGCTCAACAACGAGATCCTGTGGGTGCTGGGCTTCCCGCTCGGCTTCTTCGCCTCGGGCTATTTCTCCGGGGTCGGCGCGTTCCTGACCGAGCTCTATCCGACGCGGCTGCGCGGCTCGGGCCAGGGCTTTTGCTATAATTTCGGCCGCGGCATCGGTGCGCTGTTTCCGTTCCTCGTCGGGGCGCTGTCGGCGTCGACCTCGCTGGCCAATGCGATCGCGATCTTCGCAGTCGCCGCCTACGCCCTGTTCTTCATCGCTGCCTTCGCGCTGCCCGAGACGCGCGGACGCATACTGCACGCAGACTGAAGCATGATATTGGGGCGGTGAGGAAACTTACCGCCCCACCTGGTACGGCCCGCCTTTTTCCAGCGCGCGCGCATAGGCCGGCCGCGCATGGATGCGATCGAGGAACGCCATCGCCTTGGGATGGCCCTGCTCGAGCCCGCCGCGCGCTTGCGCTGCTTCCAGCGGGAAGCTCATCTGGATATCGGCCGCGGTGAACTCGTTGCCGGCGAACCACTCGCTCTTGCCGAGCTCGCCATCCCAATAATCCATGTGCTGCTTGAGCTGCGGATTGACCAGCGCAGTGAGCGCCTGGTTCGAGACCTTGCGCACCAGCGGACGAAGCAGCGCCGGGGCGCGCTTCGGCATCAGCGTGAACAGCAGCTTTAGCAGCAGCGGCGACATCGCAGAACCTTCCGCGTAGTGCAGCCAATAAGTGAAGCGCAGCCGCTCCGGCGTATCGGGCGGCGGGATCAGCCGGCCGTTGCCGTAGGTCGCGATCACATATTCGATGATCGCACCCGACTCGGCGATGGTGTTGCCGTTGTCGGTGATGACGGGCGATTTGCCGAGCGGATGAATCGCACGCAGCTCCTTTGGTGCGCGCATGTCGGGCTGGCGCTGATAGCGCACGATCTCGTAGGGCACGCCCAGTTCCTCGAGCAGCCACAGCACCCGCTGCGAACGCGAGTTGTTGAGGTGGTGGACGGTCAGCATCGCGAGATCCCCAGGAGTAGGCATGGTCGGTCGGTCGCGTACCTGCCAGCCCGGCAGCGCAATGTCGAGCCACCCTGATGAATATTTTCATCCGGGTATATTGACCGCGGCTATTTACCCGGGTATTAAAGGCGTCAATGTCGTCAATATGGCAATGATTTCAATGCAGAGGATTTTCACCGCCTTCCAGGGACAGCATCGCCTGGTGTCCGGGCCGGCTGGCGAGGTCGCGCTGGTCGTCAAGCGTGTGGCGGCACGGCCGGACGAGCCGATCATCATCTTCGAGGACGCCACCGGCCGATCGATCGACTTCGATCTGCGCGGCGGCGATCGCGAGGTGCTGGCGCGCCTCGCGAAGCTGATCCCGCCACCGGTCGAGGAGGCCACTCCACCAACTGAACCGCGCGGACGCGGCCGGCCAAAGCTCGGCGTGGTCGCGCGCGAGGTGACGCTGCTGCCGCGGCATTGGGAGTGGCTCAACGCTCAGCCCGGCGGCGCCTCGGTCGCGCTGCGAAAGCTCGTCGACGAGGCTAGGCGGGCAAGCGGCGACAAGGATCGCGAGCGGCAGGCGCGCGATGCGGCCTATCACTTCATGTCGACCATGGCCGGCAATCTCGCACAGTTCGAGGAAGCCTCGCGCGCGCTGTTTGCGGATGACCGGCGGCGCTTCACTGGACTGATTGCCGACTGGCCGGCCGACATCCGCGATCACATCGTCAAGCTCGCCTACAGCGACCGCGCTTAAGAGCGCGATCTCAAACAACTCCATCAACGGCCAGGCCGCGCGTGCATCGCGCGGCAACGGCTTTGCTCGCCCCGATGAAAGGCAAACCCATGTCCGCTCCGAAGCCGCTCTGGCAAACTTTTCTGCGCTTCCTCACACCGCTCATGCTGAGCAACGCGCTGCAGTCGCTGTTCGGCACCGTCAGCAATGTCTATCTCGGCCAGATGATCGGCGTGGACGCACTCGCTGCGGTCTCGACCTTCTTTCCGGTGTTCTTCTTCCTGTTCGCCTTCGTCATGGGATTGAGCACCGGCGCCACCGTGCTGATCGGCCAGGCCTTTGGCGCGGGCAAGCACGACAGGATCAAGATCGTCGCCGGCACGACGCTCGCGGTCGGCTTGCTGCTCTCGATCTCGGTGGGATTGGTCGGGGGCCTGTCCAGCCGACAACTGATGATGCTGCTCGCGACGCCCGCGGACATTCTCGACCAGGCGAGCCGTTACGCGCGCATCATGCTGCTGACGATGCCGCTCGGCTTCGTCTTCCTGCTGACGACGGCGATGATCAGAGGCGTCGGCGATACAGTGACGCCGCTGCTGGCTCTGGCATTGTCGACGGCGATCGGCCTGATCCTGACGCCAATGCTGATCCTTGGTACCGTCGGCATCACCAGCCCCGCCTGGGCCGCCGCAATCGCCAACGCGGTAACGCTGATTGTGCTGGCGGCCTATCTGCTGCGGAAGCAGCACGCGCTCGCGCCGGACGTCGCGCTGCTGCGCCATGTGCGGCTCAATCGCGCGGTGATCGGACAGATCCTCGGCATCGGTTTGCCGAGCGCGGTCGGCATGGTCGTGATGGCGATTGCCGAGCTGGTATTGCTTGGTCTCGTCAACGGCTTCGGCTCCGACGCCACCGCGGCTTACGGCGCGGTCAACCAGGTGATGGGCTACACGCAGTTCACGGCCGTGTCGATTTCGATTGCGGTCTCGATCCTCGGCGCGCAGGCAGTCGGCGGCGGCGACCGGGCGCGCCTCGACGGCATTGTTCGCACGGGCCTGGCGCTCAACCTCGTGCTGACCGGCGGGTTGGTGGCGTTGATCTATCTCGCACCACGCGCGGTTCTGGGCATCTTCATCACCGACCGCGCCGTGCTCGATCTGGCGAAAGGATTGCTCTTCGTCGCCTTGTGGAGCTCGGTGCCGTTCGGCCTTGCGACGACGTTCTCCGGCGCGATGCGGGCCGCCGGCGTCGCATTGACACCGATGCTGCTGTCGATCTTCGCGATTCTCGCGATCGAGCTGCCGTCGGCGGTGATCCTCAGCCGCACGATCGGCCTCAGCGGCGTGTGGGCCGCCTATCCGATCGTATTCTGCGCCATGTTCGTTTTGCAGATGGGCTATTACCTTCTGGTGTGGCGCAAGCGGGCGATCAAGCGCCTGGTCTGATCGTCAAGATATTATGACCATCATTAAACGGTGGACCTGCGCCGCGCGCTGCGCCACAATGACTCGAAAGCGACCTCAGGGAGAACGAACTTGACCCGCACAGCCCCGCAATTCCTGTTCGATTTCGGTAGCCCGAATGCCTATCTGAGCCATCTCGCGATCCCGGCGATCGAGCAGCGCATCGGCGTCAGGTTCGAATATGTGCCGATCCTGCTCGGCGGTATCTTCAAGTCGACAAACAACAAGTCGCCGGCGGAGACGCTCGCCGGCATCAAGAACAAGCGCGAATTCCAGCAGGTCGAGACCGAACGCTTCCTCAAGCGCTTCAAGGTCCAGCCTTACGTGTTCAATCCCAACTTCCCCGTCAACACGCTGAACCTGATGCGCATGGCAATCGCGGCGCAAGCCGAGGGCGTGTTCGAGAAATATGTCGATGCCGCCTTCCATCATATGTGGCGCGAGCCGAAGAAAATGGACGATGCTGAAGTCGCCGCAAAAGCGCTGGCGTCCTCGGGGCTCGACGCCCAGAAGCTGTTCGCCCGCGCCCAGGAGCCCGACGTGAAGGCCAAGCTGATCAAGAACACCGAGGAGGCGGTCGCACGCGGCGCCTTCGGCTCGCCGACCTTCTTCGTCGGCAACGAGATGTTCTTCGGCAAGGAGCAGCTGCGCGAGGTCGAGGAGACGGTGCTGGAGAAGTGATTCCCGCATCTCCCGGAAAGCTAGTAGTCTCGTCGAGGTCGTCCTGGCTTTAGCCAGGACGACGAAAGAAGCAACAACAAGGACCTCCCCATGCGTATCCTCGTGGTCGGCGCCGGCGCCATCGGCGGCTATTTTGGTGGCAGGCTGTTGCAGGCCGGCCGCGACGTGACCTTCCTGGTCCGCCCCAAGCGCGCCAGCGAGCTCGCCAGAGACGGCCTCGTCCTCAAGAGCCCGAATGGCGACGTGACCTTGAAGAATCCGCCGACCGTGCAGGCCGACGCGATCACGGACAAGTTCGACGTCGTGCTGCTGAGCTGCAAGGCATTCGACCTCGACGACGCCATCAAGTCGTTTGCGCCGGCGGTCGGGCCGAACACTGCGATCATCCCGATGCTCAATGGCATGAAGCATCTCGACACGCTCGACCAGAGGTTCGGCAAGGAGCGCGTGCTCGGCGGCCTCTGCGCCATCGCTGCCACCCTCAACGAGAAGCGCGAGGTGGTGCAGCTACAGCCGATGCAGTCGATCAATTATGGCGAGCGCGACGGCACGATGTCGGACCGCGTCAAGGCGATCGACGAGGCCTTCAAGAGCGGCATTGTCGGCGCCACCGCCAGCCAGAACATCATGCAGGACATGTGGGAGAAGTGGGTGTTCCTCTCTTCGCTTGCGGCCTCCACCAGCCTGATGCGCACGTCCGTCGGCAACATCCTCGCCGCGCCCGGCGGCCGGGACTTCCTGCTCGGCATGCTGGACGAGACCAGCGCGATCGCGACCGCGTCGGGCTACCCGCCGGGTGGACCGTTCTTCGAGCGTGTCAAGGGCAACCTGACCACCGAGGGCTCACCGATGACGGCCTCGATGTTCCGCGACATCAAGGCCGGCTTCCCGGTCGAGGCCGATCACGTAATCGGCGACCTCATCGTGCGCGCCGATGCCGCCAAGGTGCCGGTGCCGAAGCTGCGCATCGCGTATACGCATCTCAAGGCGTATGAGAAGCAACGGGCGGGGTAGGGCCTCTCACTCGATCGTTATCCCGGATCTACGCTTGGCTTGTCCGGGACGACAGTAGGGTTTGCGGCTCCGTACAGCGCTATTTGAAATACGCCAGATAGTGCGCGACGGCGGTGATTTCCTCGTCACTCATGTGATAGGCGACATCGGCCATTGCAGCGACGCCGCCGCCGACACGCTGGCTGCTTTTGTAGTCGTGCAGCGCTTTCACCAAATATTCCTCGCGCTGCCCTGCGAGCCGCGCGACGGCCTTGGTGCCGGCAAAGCTATCGGTATGGCACGAGGCGCAGCGGCGGCCGACGGCCACTTGCGCACCCTTTTTCGACAGGTCCGGATCCCGGTCCTCGGCTGGTTTCGGCGGCGTCATGGCCGCGAAGTAGGCGCCGAGGCTGCGGACGTCCTCGTTGGTGATTTGCTCGGCAATCGGCTGCATCTGCTCGTTCTTGCGCGAGCCGGCGCGGAAGAACACGAGCTGCCA
Organism: Bradyrhizobium sp. CCBAU 53338; assembly: GCF_015291665.1. Lineage (NCBI taxonomy): Bacteria > Pseudomonadati > Pseudomonadota > Alphaproteobacteria > Hyphomicrobiales > Nitrobacteraceae > Bradyrhizobium > Bradyrhizobium sp. CCBAU 53338. The sequence goes on along the minus strand of NZ_CP030048.1, from coordinate 261,352 downwards.
TTGCAGGAATTGATCGGGCTGGCCTGCCAACGAGGGGATGTTTTCGGTCTGCGAGATGCCGTTCTCGCCGTGACAGCCGGAGCACACGGCCGCCTTCTCCTGGAGGGCGGCGTTGTCGGCGGCATCTGCCGGAAGAAAGCCGAGCGTAACGAGCGCAATCGCGCTGATTGCGTGCGAGATGAATTGCCGGCGCATCGTGAGGATTCCGATCTGTCGAACGCGTCATTCCGGGGCGTGCGGAGCACGAGCCCGGACTCCATAACCCCCGCTCGTGGGCATGGGTTCCGCACTTGCGCGCGAGTGGCGCGCAATCCGGAACGACAGTGAGACTTTCAAATGAACGAGGCTGCGGCCGCCTCATGGCCACCGCAGCCTCTCTGTCACGTCGCGCTACTTCTTGCTGTAGCTGATACGATAGATCGCGCCGGCCCAGTCGTCGGCGACGAGGATCGAGCCGTCCTTGGCGAGGATGATGTCGTCGGGGCGGCCGAGATAGCCCTGATCACCCTCGATCCAGCCGGAGGCGAACACCTCCTGCTTGGCGTTCTTGCCGTCGGGTCCGACGATCACGCGCATGATGCGGGCGCCCTGGTACTTGTGACGATTCCAGGAGCCGTGCTCGGCGATCAGGATGTTGTTCTTGTACTCGGCGGGGAACTGGTCGCCGGTATAGAACTTCATGCCGAGCGGAGCGACGTGAGCGCCGAGGTTCAGCACGGGCGGCGTGAACTCGGAGCATTTGTGGCCCATCGCGAACTTCGGATCGGGAAGGTCGCCCTGGTGACAGTAGGGATAGCCGAAATGCTCGCCGAGCCTGGAGATCATGTTCAGCTTGTCGCTCGGCAGATCGTCGCTGACCCAGTCACGTGCGTTCTCGGTGAACCAGTACTTGCCCGTGCGCGGATCGACATCGCCACCGACCGAGTTGCGAACGCCGAGCGCGTAGATCTCGGCGTTGCCGGTCTTGGGATCGACGCGCCGGATCTGCGAGACGCTGGTCGGCGGAATGCCGATGTTGAAGGGCGGTCCGAACGGAATGTAGAACCAGCCTTCCTTGTCGACGGCAATATACTTCCAGCCATGCGCGGCATAGGACGGCATGTCGTCATAGACGACCTTGCCCTGGCCGGGATTGTCGAGCTTGTTCTCGATGTCGTCGTAGCGGATCAGCTTGTCGACCGCGATGACGTAGAGCGCACCATCCTTGACGGCCAGACCCGTGGGCATGTTCAGCCCCTTGAGGATGGTCTTGACCTCTTTCTTCCCGCCATTGTCCTTGATGGCATAGACGTTGCCGAGGCCGAACGAGCCGACGAACAGCGTGCCCTTGTCGCCCCAGGCCATCTGCCGCGCGGCCAGCACGCCGGAGGCGTAGACCTCCATCTTGAAGCCCGCCGGCAGCTTCACCTTCTTGATGATGTTGGCGAGCTCGGCGTCGGAGGCGCCGGTCGGCGGGCCCGAGGGCGGAGCGAGGCCCTTCTGCGCTTCGGTCTCGTCGCCGAGGAACCAGTCATCCGGCGGATGGGTCCAGAATTCCTTGGTGCCGGATTCGTACTTCTTCAGGGCACGGTTCTTGTCCTGCTGTTGCGCGCTGACTGCACTTGTCCCGGCAAGAAGGGCAACCGCTGCAAGCGCCAACACGGACCGATGGATCATCGATTTCATCGCGTCACTCCCCTAAGGCAGCCGTCAGGGCTGCACGTTCTTTGTTTTGCTGTGTGAGTAGGCGAAGTTCGGAGTCTGCCGAGGTGGCAGACGCAAAAAGGTTAGCACATCTGCGAGCGGTGAAAAGCGCGTCGCGTGCCGCTGTGATTGCGCTCCGTAAAAATTGAGACGGATCGTCTCACATCGTCGCATGCGGCGATGACAACGTCCTCGCTGCAACGCGGAATCGAGATGGCGCGCCTCATTTGCGAGCGGAGAAAGGAAGACCAACGCAAAACCTCGAAAACAACCCCATGCACAGTAGAACGGCGAAGGCCTGACGGAGCGCGGTGACTCCAGCCACGCGCCTGATTCATCGTGCGAATTGACAAAAGCGGCGCCTATTTGGCGACGGGGTACGGACCATCGTCGAACCGCATGTCGTGATAGCCCTTCGCTCCCACCTCGCGCGCCAGGGCGCTGCGAAAATCGGAGCCGGCGCGAAGGCTGCGCAACACATGGGCGAAATCGAATTCAGGATGCCATCCGAGCTCGCGCTGTGCGCGCTCATTGACATAGACGCGGTCGATCCCGGGGAAGAGCCGCCAGCCGCGCGCGGCATAGAGCTGCGCGCAATCCGGATACAGCTCGCGCACGAGGCCGGCGGCGTCACGGGCGAGCGCGGCGAGGTGGTGTCTTCCAAACGGGCTGGTCGCCGAGACGATGTAACGGCCGAAGCCGATCTCGCCCGCGCGCGCGACGGCGAGCAGATGCGCACTGACCGCGTCCGCTATATCCAGCCGTCTATAGAGCAGCTCGTTGGCCTGCGCGTTGTCCAGCGCGTAAGCCGACCGCATCGCGGGATCGTCGTCATCCTCCGGAAAGAAGCGCGAGGTTCGCAACACCACGACCGGCAATCCCCTCTCGCGAAAGAACAGCTCGCACAGATTTTCCGCCATCAGCTTTGTGGCGCCGTAGATGTTCTTCGGCACCGACGGCAGCTCCTCGGTAACCCAAACCGCCGCCTGTCCGGCTTCGGGCCGGAGCTGCGAGCCGAACGCGCTGGTGGTGCTGGTGAAGACGAAGCTCGCCACGCCGGCCGCGACCGCCGCCTCGAGCAGATTGAGTGTCCCGGTGACATTGGTGTCGACGAAGGCCTGCTTGCTGTGGGTCGCCACATGCGGCTTGTGCAGCGTCGCGGTGTGGATCACGGCGGTGACACCGTCCATCTGCGCCCGGACGAAGCCGGGATCGACGATCGAGCCGACGGCATCGGTGAACGGCGACGGCTTCAGATCGATCCCGCGCGCCCGCGACCCGCGCCGCCGAAGCATCCGGAGAATGGCCTCCCCAAGGTGGCCGGCGCTGCCGGTGACCAGAATTGTCATTGAAGACCCAAGCCAGCCGCCAGCGGCGTGGAGAACCACGGACTGACCTGATTGGGCTGGATGCTCTGGGAAAAATTGGAGCGGGCGAAGGGGCTCGAACCCTCGACCCCGACCTTGGCAAGGTCGTGCTCTACCACTGAGCTACACCCGCATCCTGTGTCGGTCGCGTGACGCGCCGGCAACGGCTGTCGTATGCCAAAAGCGGGAGGCGAATGCAACAGCTACCGGCAGCATCATCTCGCTTTCGGAGCCCCAATATGCGCTCCGAGGCGGCCAAATCGACCGAAAATGACCCGGAACCGGCGAATCGGCTGCGATGGATTGAAATTCGGCCGTCCCGGCCCAATTTTAGGGCCTGAAACGAAGCATATGTGATGGCGACGTGCTAAAGACCCGCCATTCCAGACATCAGACGAGGGGATCCCGTGACGATCATCGACCAGGGTAACGGAGCGGGCCCGGCTGCGGCCGATCTGATCAAGGACACCACCACCCAGACCTTCGTGAAGGACGTCATCGAGGAATCGAAGCGCCAGCCGGTGCTGATCGACTTCTGGGCGGAGTGGTGCGGCCCCTGCAAGCAGCTCACTCCCGTGCTGGAAAAGGCGGTCCGGGCAGCCAAGGGCAAGGTCAAGCTGGTCAAGATGAACATCGACCAGCATCCGGCGATCCCGGGCCAGATGGGCATCCAGTCGATCCCGGCCGTGATCGCCTTCGTCAACGGCCAGCCCGCCGACGGCTTCATGGGCGCGGTGCCCGAGAGCCAGCTCAACGCCTTCATCGAGAAGCTGACCAAGGGCGTCACCGCGCCAGGCGAGGTCAACGTCGCCGAGATCGTGCAGGAAGCCGATGCCGTGCTCGCCGAGGGCGACGCTGCGGCCGCCGCGCAGATCTATGCCGAAGCCCTCCAGCATGACGCCACCAACATCGCGGCGCTCGCGGGCCTCGCCAAATGCTACGCCGTCTCCGGCGCGATGGAGCAGGCCAAGCAGACGCTGGCCATGGTGCCGGAATCCAAGCGCAACGACCCCGCCGTGAAGGCGGTGCAGACCGCGATCGATCTCGCCGAGCAGGCCGAGCAACTCGGCCCCATCGCTGAACTGGAACAGAAAGTCGCCGCAAACCCGCTGGATCATCAGGCGCGGTTCGACCTCGCCACGGCGCTGAACGCGAAGGGTGATCGCACCGCCGCCACCGAGCAGTTGCTCGCGATCGTCAAGCGCGACCGCAAATGGAACGACGACGGCGCCCGCAAGCAGCTGGTGCAGTTCTTCGAGGCCTGGGGCGGCACGGATGATGCAACCGTCGAGGGTCGCAAGCGCTTGTCGACGATCCTGTTTTCGTAAGCGCAGGTCGCAAATCCACGCGGGGACCAGATGCCGATCAACATCGAATATCGCGGCCCCGCCGACCTTCCGGAAATCATTCCGGTGTTTCCGCTGCCGGGCGCCCTGCTGCTGCCGCGCGGCCAGATGCCGCTCAACATCTTCGAGCCGCGCTATCTGGCGATGGTCGACGATTGCTTTCGCGACGGTCATCGCCTGATCGGCATGATCCAGCCTGACGTGGCGCATTCGCCGAAAAATTCCGACAAGCCGGCACTGTTCCGCGTCGGCTGCGTCGGCCGCATCACCCAGCTCGCCGAATCCGGCGACGGCCGCTACATCCTCGAACTGACCGGCGTTGCGCGCTTCAGGGTGCTCGAGGAGCTGGAGGTGCTGACCGCCTACCGGCAGTGCAAGGTCGATTTCTTCGCCTTCACCGACGACTTCAAGGCGCGGCTCGGCGAGGACGAGGTCAACCGCGAGGCGCTGCTGGTGGCGCTGGCGGATTTCCTGAAGGCCAACAATCTCAAGGTCGACTGGGAAGGCGTCGAGAGCGCCCCCAACGAGGCGCTGGTCAATGCTCTCGCGATGATGTCGCCCTATGGCCCGGCCGAGAAGCAGGCGATGCTGGAAGCGCCTGATCTGAAGACCCGCGCGGAGATCCTGATCGCGGTGACCGAGATGGACCTCGCCAAGAAGCGCACCAGCGGCGATCCGCCGTTGCAGTGACATAGGGACGGTGTGCTCGCTCTCCCGCTTGCTTGCGGGAGAGGTTACCGAGCCCGCCGCGCGAGCGGTGCAAACCAACTTCGCTAATGACGGCGAATGCGCTTGCGGCCGGTAATCATGGCGCGGATCAGGTTCTCGCGCTGAAGCAGGCCCATCGCCACCACGCCGACGAAATGCAGCACGACGAGGACGATGACTGCGTCCGATGCCCAAGCATGCGTATCCTCGATCCACCAGACGCCGAAGAATGTGACTGTGACCGACAGCGCGCCGGTGATCGCCGAGACGGCGAGTGACAGCAGCAGCGCCACCAGCATCAACGTGCCGGCGGGATTGAGCCCGATATAGCGGCCGGTGATGCCGCGGCGCAGATTCCAGAGATAGGAGGGCGCGGCGCGAAGCCTGACGCCGGTCATGCGAAAGCGCGAGTAGCGGCTGCCCCGGAGGCCCCAGACCAGACGGAAGGCGAGCAGCGCGATGACGATATAACCGACGATGCGGTGAAGCCTGTCATGGACTGTCGGCGTGAACCACGCGGTCAAGACGCACGCTGCGAGAGCCCAGTGCCAGAGGCGCAACGGAAGGTCCCACACCGCGACCGTTCTATCCGCGGGGGTCCGACCGGACACCCCGCGCACGTCTAGCACCGCTTTGTCGTTCAAGACGGGACCACCCTCACACCTTGGCGCACAGCCTTACTTGGCGATCGTGTGCTTCAGGCTGAGATCTTCCGGGCTGTAGAACAGCTCGTAGAGCTTGCCTTCCTTGACGCCATAGACCTCATAGCAGGAGCCTTCGATCTTGGAGCGGCGCACCTCATAACCCGCGGCCTTGGCCTTGGCTTCGGCATCGCCCGCCGGCTTCCAAGACGCCTTGTCGAGCTTGGTGCAATCCTTGAAACCGTCGGCCATCGCCGTCGACCCCATGCCGATCCCGACCGTCAGTGCGACGGCAAGAACACGAATGACTCTCACTGATATCTCCTCTGTGTCGTGTGCGCGAAACGCGGGCCGAAGGAAGCCAGGGACGCCGTGAAGTCAATCGGGGTTCGGATCAGTGCGGCGTTAGAGATATTCTAACCGTCGCCAAAACATCAGCGCGCTCCGCGCAACGCGTGTTTGGCCGCGCGCTGCGGCCTTAAGCCTCACGGCCGGATTCGTCCGCGAGCGTTGCGGACTCCGCTAGGCGGCGTGGTGCGTGCCGGAATAGCGGCGTTGCAGCCATTCCGCCCATGCGAGCCGCCCACGCACGCCCCGGCTGACGACAAAGCCCATGCCGCGCGCCTTTGCCTCGGACATCGGTATCGGGAGTATTTTTCGATGCAGCCCTCGCGCATCCCGATACTGGCCGGCGAGCGCGGCGACGCCGAGGTCTTCAGGGCCGCCGATCTCCGTGCGCTCGCCAGACATCCCGTCGAAGGCGCAGGCGACGACGTGATCGGCGACATCGCTGGTATCGACGGGATTGAAGGACGTCGTCGGCATCGGCCACAGCGGAAGCCAGGCGAGGCCCGCGAGCATCTTATCGAGCAGATAGTAGAATGGCATTGCACGAACGACGGACCACGGCAGGCTGGAGGCGCGAACCAGCTTTTCCCCCGCCAGCTTGACCCGTGCATACGGCAATGTCGCGTCATCGAGACCGACGATCGACACATGCAGAAAGTGCCGGATGGATTGCTGCTCGCAGAGCGACAGCAAACGCTCCGTTCCGTCGACGTCCACCGCCGAAGGCGATTTGAAGAAATCGACCGGCCGAACGCCGCCGCGCCGCGCGATCGGCGAATGCGTCGCCGCGTTGATGACCGTGTCGACATCGTTCAAGGCGTCGAACAAGCCAGCGCCCGTGGCAAGATCGCCGATGGCCCATTCGACGTCCGGCCGCGTACCTCGGGCGCGTGCAAACAGCCGGACACGATGCCCGTCGCGAACGAGGCGATCGACGATGTCACGGCCGAGATGACCCGTGCCTCCGGTGACGAGTGTCAGCGTCATGCTTCAGCTCCCGTCAATCCTGCTCGATGGTCCGCCGGTAGGAACGAGCACGGTTTCTCCGGTTGCGACGAGGGACAGTTGGTCCTGCTCATCGGCCGCCAGCAACTCGGCACGAGCGAACACTTGCCGGCGTCCGGCGCGCACCGTCGTCCCCTTGGCGATGAAATGACGGCCGATCGCCGGCCTGAGACAGTTCATCGCGAAATGCGATGCAGTAACCGGGCCGACCAGCGTCGCGGCGGCAAAGCCGCAAGCGGTGTCGAGAAGGGCTGCGATCATGCCGGCGTGGAGGTGTCCGGAATATTGGGCGAAATCGTCGTGCCATGTCATTCGGATCGTTGCTTCGCCACGACCGGCCGCAGCGACATCAAACTCCGCCTTGCGATTGAAGGCGGCAGACGAATTGACGGCCCGGAGAGCTTGGAGATCAAACCCTTGGACACCGAAGCTTTGGACACCGAAGCTCTGGGCGCTCATGCCTGGCTCCATCGCGGTGCGCGGTTTTCGAGATTGCTGCGCACGGCCTCGACGTGATTGGGGGTGCCAAGCAGTGCGGCCTGCTCGGCGGTCTCGGCGGCAAGACCGGTGGCGACGTCCGAGGTCGCGGCGAGATTGAGCAGACGCTTGGCGGCGCGAACGGCGTCCGGGCTGCGGCCGGCGATCTCGCGTGCGACCTCCAATGCCGCCGCCAGTGGATCGTCGGCCAGTCCCGTCGCGAATCCATAGGCCAGCGCTTCGCCCGCCGAGAACACGCGGCCGGTATAGGTCAGCTCGCGCACGACATCCTCGCGTGCAAGGTGACGCATCAATTGGGTGCCGGCCATGTCGGGCACCAGACCCCATCCGGCCTCGATGACGCCAAGCTTCGTCACCGGCGCCAGATAGCGAAGGTCCGCACCGAGCGCGAGCTGGAAGCCGCCGCCGAGGGCGACGCCATGGACCGCGGCGATGACGGGTACCGGCAGCTCGCGCCAGAGCCAGACCAGATGCTGCGCGTAGTTTGCCATGTCGTGGCTTCGTTGCGTCAGGTCGACGGACGGGATCAGGGATTCGCCTCGCGTCGTCGCGAGAAGCCGATCCAGATCGAGGCCGGCGCAGAACGCCCGCCCCTCACCGGACAGAACGACGGCGCGGACATCCTTGCGTGCACCGAGCTCCGTGCCGGCTGCAATGAGGGCTTCGAACATCGCGGGGTCAAGGGCATTCATCTTGTCCGGACGATTGAGCCGGACATGGGCCACGTCATCGACGATGGTCAGCCGAACACGATCTTCCATGGCGTCACTCCGCTTGAATGCGTGGCTGCCGTTGCGACGATCAGTAGCCGGCGATCGCCATCACCACGACCGCGCTCAGCGCCATCCAGCCGAAATGGCGTCCGCGCGTCGCCCATGCATTGGCGCAGGCGGAGAGGCCGAACACGCAAGCCATGATGATGACGATCCAGTGGCGTGCGAGCGCCGACTCCATCCAGGGCGTGACGACCAGCAACACGCCGCAGCCGATCCAGGCGACGGTCGAGGCCTGCCAGACCAGGCGGATCAGGGTGCGGAGCCGTTCGGGCTCGATGGTGGCGCGGGGAAAGACCTTGGTCTCGCCGAGGATGCCATGGATCAACGCCACGATGACGGCTCCGACGCCGGCGCACTGCAGCAAGAGATCACGCATCATCACCTCCATACATCTGTGTATGGTGAAATAGGCGCTGGCGCGCCGGCTGTCAATACACTAGTGTATGGTCGGGATTTCGGAACCCGACATGACCGAACAGCTCTCCGCCGACGACTGGATCAGCCAGGGCATCAAGGCGCTCACCAAAAGCGGCTTCACCGCGCTGAAGGCCGATCCCCTGGCAAAGGCCATGGGTGTCTCGCGCGGCAGTTTTTACTGGCATTTCGCCGATCTCGGCGCGTTCCACGCGGCGATACTGAAACGCTGGCGCGAGATCGCGGCCGAAGAGATCATCGCGGGTGTCGAGGCCGACAGCGACGAGCCGCTGAAGGCGCTGCTGCGCCGAACCTTTGGCGCCCGGCTCGACCTGGAGCGCGCAGTGCGCAACTGGGCGGCGTTCGATCCGGCGGCGCAGGCGGCGGTCCGCGCCATCGACCGCCGCCGGCTCGACTATATCGAGGCGCTGCTGGAACGACGCGGGCTCTCCGCAGCCGCCGCGCAGGCGCGTGCGCAGGTCCTGTACTGGACGTTTCTCGGCTTCGCACTCTCGGCCGCGCCGGTGCCGGCCGCGCGGCTCCAGGGCCTGCTCGACGAGATCCAGAAGATGGTCTCGGGCTGAGATGATGGGCGACCGCGAATTTCTGTGTTAGAGGCAGGCGAATGCCGGAGACCCCCATGAACGCGCCGACCGAACGTGCCGAAAACAGCGTCGATCCCAAACTGCTGGAGATCCTGGTCTGCCCGCTGACCAAGGGTCCGCTGGAATTCGATTCGGCCAAGCAGGAGCTGATTTCGCGCAGCGCCAAGCTCGCTTATCCGATCCGCGACGGCATCCCGATCATGCTGCCGGAAGAGGCAAGGAAGATCGATTGAGGGAAGCTGTTGTTGCGCGATGACCGCGCAACGATCTCGCTGTCGTCCCGGCGAAGGCCGGGACGACGAGCGGAGTTTGCAGCGGCGCCTTTTGCTACAGCGCCTCGCCCTTCAACAGCCGCGGAATCTCGCCGGTCAGTCCCGCGGCCTGGCGGATGAAGAGGTTCTTCAGCGGCGGGGTGCGGTCGACGATGCCGAGTCCGATGTCGCGCAACGAGCGCAGCAGGGTCGACTCGTTCGAGAACAGGAAGTTCAGCGAGTTGGTGGCGACGCCCATCGCCATGGTGTCGAAGCGGCGCCAGCGCTGGTAGCGCTCGAGCACGTCGGCACCGCCAATATCCATGCCGAGCCGCGCGGCATCGACCACGACCTCAGCCAGTGCGGCGACGTCCTTCAGCCCCATGTTGAGGCCCTGGCCCGCGATCGGGTGGATGACGTGCGCGGAATCGCCGACCAGCGCAAGGCGCTCGGCGACGAAGGAGCGCGCCACGAAATAGGACAGCGGGAACGCGCGCGGCTTGTCGAGCGCCTTGATCTCGCCGAGATGCAGACCGAAACGCTGCTCGAGCTCGGCGTGGAATTCTACGTCGCTGAGCGCAATGATGCGCGCGGCCTCGGCTCGGCGCTCGGTCCACACCAGCGACGAACGCTTGCCGGTCAGCGGCAAAATCGCGAACGGCCCCGCGGGCAGAAAGTGCTCTTCGGCACGGCCCTCGTGATCGCGCTCATGACCGACGGTGACGACGATGCCGGATTGATCGTATTCCCAGCCGTGGGTGGCGATGCCGGCCCGCTCGCGCAGTTTCGACCGCGCGCCATCGGCAGCGACCAGCAGGCTTGCAGCAATCCTGCTCCCGTCGCCGAGCGTCACCTCAACGCCGTCCGCACTTGCGTCGTAGGACGCAACGACAGTGGCGCGCAGATCGATGCCGGCTGCTTCGGCGCGGACCACCAGCGCATCGATCAGGCGGCGGTTCTCGACCATATGCGCAAAGGGCTCGCCGGGCGCGACATCGCCGGCGAAATTCAGGAACGCCGGACGCGTGGCGTCCTCGAGCTTCGAATCCGTGACGACCATGTCGAGGATCGGCTGCGCCTCGGCGCTGACGTCGTCCCAGGCGCCGAGCGCTTCGAACAGCCGGCGGCAGGCCGCGACGATCGCGGTCGCACGGGGATCGCGGCTCGGCCGCGAGCTGAGCGCCGGATCGGCGACGATGACGGGAATCTCGGGGCCGAGCCCCTGGCGCAGCGCCAAAGCGAGCGCGAGGCCCGCAAACGCGCCGCCGCCAATGACTATGCTGCTCTGTGACATACGAAATTTCCCGGCCAGTTCTCGGGTCTTGCTAGCAGACTTGAGGTGGGCGAAACAGTGCGGTGAAACAAGGGCGGAACGCCCCCATTGTGTCATTCCGGAGCAGCGCAGCTGGAATGACGATGCGAAAGCTGGATTCCATGTCCAAAAGCCTGATCGACCTGATTTCGATCCTCGACCTCGAACAGCTCGAGGTGAATTTGTTCCGCGGCAACAGCCCGAAGACGAGCTGGCAGCGGGTGTTCGGCGGCCAGGTGATCGGACAGGCGATGGTGGCGGCCTGCCGCACCGTCGAAGGCCGGCTGCCGCATTCGCTGCATTGCTATTTCATCCTGCCCGGCGATCCGCAGATCCCGATCATCTACCAGGTCGAGCGTCTGCGCGACGGCAAGAGCTATTCGACGCGCCGCGTCACCGCGATCCAGCACGGCAATGCGATCTTCTCGATCATGGTATCGTTCCACGCCGAGGAAGAGAGCGCGTTCGACCACCAGGACAAGATGCCCGACGTGCCGCCGCCGGAAAAACTGACCGCGGAGGAGGTCGCGAAGCAGCCGATGTTCCGCGAGATGCCCGATTTCATCCGCCGCTACTACGAGTCCGACCGCCCGATCGAACTGCGCCCGGTCGAGCTCGGCCGCTATTTCGGCCAGAAGATCGAGGACGGCCGCATCCATGTTTGGATCAAGACGGCGGCGACGCTGCCCGACGATCCGGCGCTGCACATGTGCGCGCTGGCCTATGCGTCGGACTTCTCGCTGCTGGATGCAATCATGGCACGCTATGGCCGCACCCTGTTCGACAAGCGCATGATGCCGGCGAGCCTCGACCACGCGATGTGGTTTCACCGCCCGTTCCGCGCCGACGAATGGCTGCTCTACGCACAGGATTCGCCGAGCGCGCGAGGCGGCCGCGGCCTGACGCGCGGCTCGATCTTCAAGCCGGACGGCACGCTGGTCGCCTCCGTCGCGCAGGAAGGCTCCGTGCGCGAGCGGCGGAGCTGATAACCTCGAGCGCGAATTCAGCGCGCTCGAGATGTTCCGATCGTGCTTACATCGAACGGCGCGGTGCGAGCTCGGTCTGCGATGCGAACCAGTTCATGATCCAGCGATAGACCCACGGAATCGGGATGATGAGGCTGCTCAGGATCGCAGCCACGATTCCGCGCCAGAGAATCCCGAGGCCGCTGCCCTTGAAGACGATCTCCCGGCGCGTGCCCTCGATGTTGCGATACATCCAGCGCAGCTGGGCGGCGGCGACCCAGGCCCATCCGATGATGGTGATCATGGACACCGCGAACAGCAGGTTCCAGCCGATATAGCCCCAGATCGAGCCGGTGAAGCTGAGGCCGAGCCCCTGCCCGTTGGAGGCGATGTTGGCGACCATCCACTTGATCAGCATCCAGTAGAGGACGATCTCGACGATGAAGAGCACGAGGTTCAGCACCTGGACGCCGCTATAGCCGACGACGACGGCCAGAACGAAGAAGCCGAGGAACCAGGGCACGACCGTCATCGCGGTGCCGGTGAAGGAGAGGTTCGGCCGCCCCGGCACCGTCACGCAGGACACGATCCATTTCGTGTACCAGACGAACAGCCACGGGATCGGGATGATGAAGCACGAGCCGATCAGGAGCGCGAGCGTTCGCCAGGTGAAGTCGATGATGCCGAAATCGATCGACAGCGATCCGCCGGCAGCGCTGCCGCTGCCTGCATAGCCCCCGCCGCCCATCATCGGCGGGCCTCCGGCGGGAATGATCGGCGGCGCGCCGCCGCCCGACATGAGACCCGGAATTTCGGCGGCCTTCTGCCAGCCGGCCATGCCCTCGGACCACACCAGCGTATCGGGGCGCACGATCCCTTGCGCGATCAGATCGCGGAATTGCCCTTCCGGATAGGGCCCCTGCTGCTTGCCCTCGGATGCGTAGAACCAACTCGCCATGAAACGCCCCCCAAAATACTTATGTACCGTTCGGCAGGCGCGGGTTCACCGCATCCATGCCAAAAACGCATTGTGAGGGATGAAACATTGCCCTGTACAGAGGCGGCCGTTCACATGACCGACCTCGGGCAAACGTTTTTCCGCTTCAATCTGCAAGTTTTTTGTGCCATTTGCCCGGAAAGATGCCAGATTGACGCGGCGCCGGGGACATGCGGCGCCGTGCATCCTGGGGAATAGGCCTGACCATGAAACTTGTCGTCGCGATCATCAAACCCTTCAAGCTCGATGAGGTCCGCCAGGCCCTGACGGCGATCGGCGTCCACGGCATGACGGTGACCGAGGTGAAGGGTTATGGCCGCCAGAAGGGACACACCGAGATCTATCGTGGTGCGGAATATGTCGTGAACTTCCTGCCCAAGCTGCGGATCGAGATCGCAGTCGCCTCCGACGTCGCCGACAAGGCCGTGAGCGTGATCACCGCGACCGCCCGCACCGGGCAGATCGGCGACGGCAAGATCTTCGTCACGCCGATCGATCACGCGCTGCGCATCCGCACCGGCGAAACCGACAGCGATGCACTCTGAAATTTGAATAAGCCTTTTTCGATCGCACCGGGCAACGACGCCAAAGCGTGCGACGCCACTACGATGCCGGGGGAAATGACATGGCGGGATTGTTGCGCCGCGTAGCCGCTATGGCTGCGCCGCTCGGATTGTTGTCGATCATGGTCTCGCCTGCGCACGCCGCGGCCTCGGAGATCAACACCGCCGACACCGCCTGGATGATCGTCGCCACCGCGCTGGTGCTGATGATGACGATCCCCGGCCTTGCGCTGTTCTATTCCGGCATGGTGCGCAAGAAGAACGTGCTCGCGACCATGGCGCAGAGTCTTGCCGCGGTGACGATCATCTCCATCCTCTGGGTCGCGTTCGGCTACTCGCTGTGCTTCGTCGGCGACGGCCCCTGGCTCGGCTCGCTCGACCGCTGGTTCCTCGCCGGCATGACCATGGACAGCGTCAACCCGGCCGCCAAGACGATCCCGGAAGCGCTGTTCATGCTTTACCAGATGACGTTTGCGATCATCACGGTGGCGCTGGTCGCGGGCTCGGTCGCGGACCGGATGCGGTTCTCCGCCTATCTCCTCTTCTCGGTCGCCTGGTTCATCTTCGTCTACATTCCGCTGGCGCATTGGGTGTGGGGTGGCGGCTTTCTCAACAGCATGGGCGTGATGGATTTCGCCGGCGGCCTCGTCGTGCATCTGTCGGCCGGCACCGGCGGCCTCGTCGCCGCGAAGGTGATGGGACGACGCCACGGCTACGGCACCGAAAATCTGTCGCCGTTCGATCTTTCGCTCGCGGTGATGGGCACCGGCCTGTTGTGGGTCGGCTGGTTCGGCTTCAACGGCGGCTCGGCGGGCGCGGCCAATTCGCGCGCGGTGATGGCGATCATCGCGACGCATCTGGCGGCCTGCTCGGGCGCACTGACCTGGGGCGCGATCGAATGGTCGACGCGGCGCAAGCCCTCCGTGCTCGGCATGATCTCGGGCGCAGTGGCAGGCCTCGGCACCATCACGCCGGCCTCGGGCTTCGTCGCGCCGTGGCACGGCATCGTCATCGGCATCGCCGCAGGCGCCATCTGCTACTGGGCCTGCACCTGGCTGAAGCACCGCTTCAACTATGACGACTCGCTCGACGTGTTCGGCGTCCACGGCATCGGCGGGCTGACCGGCACACTGCTCGCCGGCGTGTTCGCGACCAGCGCGATCGGAGGCACGGCCGGTCTGCTCGAGGGCCATCCGCAGCAATTGCTGATCCAGCTCTACGGCGTCGCCGTCACGTTCGTCTGGTCGGCGGGCGTGAGCTTCATCCTGCTCAAGCTGGTCGGGCTGTTCGTGCCGTTGCGCGTCTCGCGCGAGCACGAGCTCGAAGGGCTCGATATCTCGCAGCACGGCGAAGCGCTGCAGTAATCGGGACTTGTCAGTAGGGGCTTGCGCAACACATAAGCACGTGCTTATGTGTTGGCATGATCGAAGCCGACATCTTCAAGGCGCTGGCCGATCCGACACGGCGCAAGGTCTTTGAGAAGCTCGCTGGCGGAAGCCTGAATGCCAGCGCCTTGCGCGACGGATTGGAGATCAGCCAACCGGCGATGTCGCAGCATCTTTCGGTGCTGCGCGCGGCAGGCCTCGTGCGCGAGCAGCGGCAGGGCCGCTTTGTGAATTACGAAGTCGACCCCGACGGAATCCTCGCCATCGGGGCATGGCTTGCGCGCTACCGCGCCTACTGGCCGAAGCGCATGAACGCACTCGCTGACCTCCTGAAGGATATGGATCAATGAGCGACACCGCAAAGCCCGATCGCCCCGATGCAAAGCTGGTGCTCGAATTCGATTTCGATGCTCCGCCGACAAAGGTCTGGCGCGCCGTGACCATTCCTGAATTGCGCGAGCGATGGCTGCCGGATTGCGACCTCGCAGGCGCCGAGCCTGAAACATCGATCCCTGGCGAAGAAGTGCGCTACCGGCTGCGCGACTCCGAACCGCCGTATCGCGAGAGCCACGTCATCTTCCGGATCGAGCCGAACGTGTCAGGCGGCACCCGCTTTCGCATCATCCAGCAAGCCTGCGAGATCGGCGTGAAACCGCCGCAGCCGGCCAACAGCAATTGCTGCCTGATGCGCGCGGCGGCCTGACACCACCAAGACTTCATTCACCTGCAGACATGGAGGTCGCCGATGCGCGACATGCTTCAGCTCGTCCCTATGGTCGTCGAACAATCCGCGCGCGGCGAACGATCCTTCGACATCTACTCGCGACTGCTGCGCGAGCGCATCATCTTCCTCAACGGCGAAGTCAATGATGCGATGTCGGGCCTCGTCTGCGCGCAGCTCTTGTTCCTGGAAGCAGAGAATCCGAACAGGCCGATCAATCTCTACATCAACTCCTATGGCGGCGTGGTCACCTCCGGGCTCGCGATGTACGACACCATGCAGTTCATCAAGGCGCCGGTTCATACGCTGTGCATGGGCACCGCGCGCTCGATGGGCTCGTTCCTGCTGATGGCCGGCGAGCCCGGCCACCGCGCCGCCTTGCCCAATGCTAGCCTTCACGTGCATCAGCCGCTGGGCGGCTTCCAGGGCCAGGCTTCCGACATTCTGATCCATGCCAACGAGATGCAGGAAACCAAGCGGCGCATCATCCGCCTCTATGCGCAGCATTGCTGCCGGACCGAAGAGGAAGTCGAACGGACCCTGGACCGCGACCACTTCATGACCGCGCAGCAGGGGGTCGAATGGGGGCTGGTCGACCGGGTTTTTGCAGTGCGCGACGCCGCCTGAAGGTGCGATAGCGGCCAAGCTGGATACCATCGGGGCAGCTCGGCCGCTTGGCCCCGACCACGGCTTTCAGCGTATCCCGTGAGCAGAGGGCGCGCGGTCCCGACTCGTCTCAAGCTCCTACCTTATCACAATACCTTTTGGCTGCCCGACGCATGAGCAACATTGTGTCGGTAGCCTGTCGTGCCGTTATTTTAATCAGACGTGACCATGGATTGAGCGCGACGTAATAGCGCACTGCACCGCAACACCCCTCAAACGCGAAAACACCCGTTTTCATAGTCCGTTAGGCAACGCGCCCGATCTGGCACGGCATTTGATTCTAAGGGTCCCGGCTGTGCCCGCGTAGTGAACTTCTCCCTCGTGGCGAACCAGTCGAGAAACGCCCGGCCACGTCCGGACCGGGCCCAAGCGGGGATAGGACCCATGAAAATTGTTATGGCGATTATCAAGCCATTCAAGCTGGAAGAAGTCCGTGACGCCCTGACCGCCATTGGCGTTCACGGTCTCACGGTGACGGAAGTCAAGGGATATGGCCGGCAGAAAGGCCACACGGAAATCTACCGCGGCGCCGAATATGCGGTGAGCTTCCTGCCCAAGATCAAGATCGAAGTCGCTGTCGCCTCCGAGCAGGTCGACAAGACCATCGACGCCATCACGTCGGCTGCGAAAACCGGACAGATCGGCGACGGCAAGATCTTCGTCATCAACCTCGACCATGCGGTTCGCATCCGCACCGGCGAGGCCGACGCCGCGGCCCTTTGATTTCGCGCTCAACCAAAATCCAATCAGGAGTAAATGAAATGACGTTTAAGCGTCCCTATGGCGCGGGATTGGCGGCTCTCGCAGTCGGCCTGTTCGCTGCGACCGCAGCCTACGCCGAGCCAACGGTCAACAAGGGGGATAACGCCTGGATGCTGACATCGACGGTCCTCGTGCTGTTGATGACGATCCCGGGTCTCGCGCTGTTCTACGGCGGCCTCGTTCGTTCCAAGAACATGCTCTCGGTGCTGATGCAGGTGTTCTACACCGTCTGCGTCGTCACCGTGATCTGGGCCGTGTACGGCTACAGCCTCGCCTTCACCGGCGGTTCCGACTTCATCGGCGGCTTCTCCAAGGCCTTCATGATGGGCGTCACCACCGACTCGAAGGCCGCGACCTTCTCGGTCGACGCCAACATCTCGGAGCTCGTCTATATGTGCTTCCAGATGACCTTCGCGGCGATCACGCCCGCCCTCATCGTCGGCGCCTTCGCCGAGCGCATGAAGTTCTCGGCGATCGCTCTGTTCATCCCGCTCTGGGTCACGCTGATCTACTTCCCGATCGCGCACATGGTCTGGTACTGGCCCGGCCCGGACGCGATCCAGGACGCCGCCAAGGCTCTGGCTGCTGCGACTGATGCGGCGGCGAAGACTGCGGCTCAGGCCAAGCTCGACGAGATCAACGCCGACGCCGGCTGGATCTTCAAGAAGGGCGCGATCGACTTCGCTGGCGGCACCGTGGTGCACATCAACGCCGGCATCGCGGGCCTCGTCGGCGCTCTCCTGATCGGCAAGCGCGTCGGTTACGGCAAGGAGCTGATGGCTCCGCACTCGCTGACCATGTCGATGATCGGCGCCTCGCTGCTCTGGGTCGGCTGGTTCGGCTTCAACGCCGGCTCCAACCTCGAAGCCAACGGCGGCGCTGCGCTCGCCATGACCAACTCCTTCGTCGCCACCGCAGCCGCCGCGCTGTCGTGGATGTTCGCGGAGTGGATCGTGAAGGGCCATCCGTCGGTGCTCGGCATCATCTCCGGCGCCGTCGCGGGTCTCGTGGCCGTCACGCCTGCCGCCGGCTTCTCCGGCGTGATGGGTGCGATCGTCCTCGGTCTCGTGGTCGGCGTGGTCTGCCTGTTCTTCTGCACCGTCGTGAAGAACGCGCTCGGCTACGATGACTCGCTCGACGTGTTCGGCGTGCACTGCATCGGCGGTATCGTCGGCGCCCTCGGCACCGGCATCCTGGTCAATCCGGCTCTCGGTGGTGCTGGCATCATCGACTACACCGCGATCCCGCCCAAGGTTGCCGATTACGACTTCGCCGCGCAGATGCTCTCCCAGATCGAAGCCGTCTGCACCACGCTGGTGTGGTCGGGCGTCGGTTCGGCGATCCTCTACAAGGTGGTCGACGTGATCGTCGGCCTCCGCGCCAATGTCGAGAGCGAGCGTGAAGGTCTGGACATCACCGACCACACCGAGCGCGCCTACAACATGTAAGCACTCCTCCCGGGCGCGGTTTCTTCGGAGACCGCGTCCACTCCTACGGTTCGGGCACATACCCGGCAATGCCCCGACCGTCGAGGGGCTCCAGCGCAAGTTGGAGCCCCTTTCTTTTTGATCCAATGGCTCGAAGAAAACGATTGCCATTCCGCCCGGCCGGCGCAGAAATATCGACCTCAAGAACAATAAACCGGGAGGTCGTCATGCGTTTGGAAGGCGGATGTTATTGCGGCGAAGTGCGCTACGTGTCCGAAGGCGATCCGATGATGCAGGCCCAATGTCACTGCCGTGAGTGCCAGTACATCTCGGGCGGCGCGCCCAACACCTTCATCGCGATGCCGGCCGCCGGCTTCACCTACATCACCGGACAACCCAAGCAGTTCACCCGCAAGGACCTCGAGCGCGCCGTGACGCGGGAATTCTGCGCCGAGTGCGGCACCCATCTGGTGACCAGGGTTCCGGGACTGCCGGCCGCGATCGTGAAGGTCGGCACGCTGGACGAGCCGAAACAGTTCAAGCCGCAGATGGCGATCTACACCTGCGACATCCAGGAGTTTCACACGATCCCATCAGGCATGAAGACCTTCGAAAGGTTGCCGGGGCACTGAGAACCGGATTGCCGGCAAGAAGATGCGCAACCTCTCCCGCAACCGGGAGGGGTTGGAACCGCCATGCATCCCGTTGTCGTCCGGCCCCGATATTCCCGCTCTGGACGGGACGGCCCACCGATGGTTAATCGCGTCTTAACCTCGCCCTATCTATGGTGAACTGAACCGCTTTCCCGCCGGCGCCCGCGCGCGACCGGCCGTTTCGAGAGTACTGGCGCCCAGAATGGTCATGACCGCTTCATCCCGTGCGCCGCAGGCCAGTGGAAGCTCCAGCAACGAGCGCTCGCCCTTCGTCCGGCTGAACGAGTTGCTGGCGCCGCATCAGCCCGGCAAGCCCTTGATTTCGCTTGCAGTAGGCGAACCGCAGCATCCGGTGCCTGATTTCGTCGGCCCCGTGCTGGCCAAGCACATCGCCGATTTCGGTCGCTACCCGATGAACCAGGGCACCGAGCCGTTCCGTAACGCTGCGAGTGCCTGGCTGTCGTCGCGCTTCAAGCTGCCGCGCGCGCTCGACCCCAGGACCGAGCTTCTCGTCCTCAACGGCAGCCGGGAAGGGCTGTTCCTCGCCGCGATCGCGGCAGCCCGCTATGTCGGGCCGAAGCCCGGCAAACCCGCGATCCTGATGCCGAACCCGTTCTATCCGGTCTATGGCGCCGGCGCCGGCGCAGCAGCCTGCGAGCCGGTCTATCTGCCGACCACGGTCGAAAACGGCTTCCTGCCCGATCTCGGCGCCATCGACGAGGCGACGCTGGCGCGCACCGTCGCGTTCTATCTGGCCTCGCCCGCCAATCCGCAGGGTTCGGTCGCCTCGCGCGATTATTTCACGCGGTTGAAGCAACTCGCCGATCGCCACAACTTCATGATCCTCAGCGACGAGTGCTACTCGGAGATCTACACGCGCCAGGCACCGGGCAGCGCGCTCGAATGTGCCGGCCCCGATTTCATCCGCGTGGCTGCGTTCCAGTCGCTGTCGAAGCGCTCCAACCTTCCGGGCCTGCGCGTCGGCTTCGCCGCCGGCGACAAGACGTTCATCGGCATGTTCCTGGAGCTGCGCAACATCGCCGCGCCCCAGGTTCCTGTGCCGCTCCAGCACGTCGCGACCGTTGCCTACGGCGACGAAGCACATGTCGAGGAGAACCGCAGGCTCTACCGGATCAAGTTCGATCTCGCCGACCAGATCATCGGCAATCGTTACGGCTATCGCCGGCCCGACGCCGGGTTCTGCGTCTGGCTCAACACGTCCGAGGTCGGCGACGACGTCTTTGTGACTCTCAAGCTCTTCAAGGAGGCCGGTGTGCGCGTGGTGCCCGGCTCCTACCTGGCGCGGCTTCAGCCCGACGGCTTCAATCCCGGTGCAGGCTACATCAGGCTGGCGCTGGTGCAGGACAGTGAGACCACGGCGCAGGCGCTGCACCGGCTGGTCGAAACTCTGGGTTAGGCAGGGCCCATGAGCATGTCGGCAATCGAACGTGTGATTCCCCTGGTCGGCCATCTGCCGCCTTCGATCCGCGAGGCGCTGAGCCGGCGCGTGCGCGAGCTCACCGGCTTCGGCCTCGTCACGCTGTCGGGCGTCGCCTCCGCCGCGCTGATGACCTGGTCGGTGCAGGACCCCAGCCTCAGCCACGCGACCTCGCGGCCGATCCACAACATTCTGGGCTATGCCGGCGCGATCGGCGCCGACCTCGCGATGCAGATCCTCGGGCTCGGCGCGATCATGCTGATCCTGACGATCGCTGTGTGGGGCTGGCGCATGATGACCCATCGTCCGTTCGACCGCGAGGCGCTGCGCCTCGGCTCCTGGATTCTCTGCACGGTCATCGCGGCAGGCTTCGTCAGCTGCTGGCCGCATGGCGGTGCCTGGCCGCTGCCGACGGGTTTAGGCGGCGTGGTCGGCGATGCGCTGGTGCGCGCGCCTGCGGTGATCTTCGGGCCGCCCGGCGCGATCTATCGCATGGTGCTCGGCGCCATCCTGTTCATCGCGCTGGCCGCGACCTTCCTGATCGCCTGCGGGCTCGGCGCGCGCGCGCATGACGACGAGCTCTCGGAGATCGAGGACGACGACAAGCCGCTCGACGACGACGAAGATGACGATCGCGGTTCGGTGTCGCTGGGCTGGCTGTTCCACGCGCTGATGAGCACCAAGGCACGGCTGATCTGGCTGTTTGGCGCGGCCTATCGCTCGCTGGTTTCGAGCGGACCGAAGGCCAAGACGGTTTCGTTCAGCAGGCAGGAGCCGAATCTCGGCGGCGGCCGCGCAGCACCTCCGATCTCGCCGCAGGCCGCGGACGAGGATTACGAAGACGAGCACGAGGAAGAAGAGGAAGACGCGGAGGAGGACGAGGAAGAAGAGGCGCCGGCGCGCGCATCGCGCAAGAAGGCCGCGCCGAAGGTCGCTGCCAAGAAGGGCTCCGACAAGTTCGATCTTCCCTCCGTCTCGATGCTGGCCGCGCCGAAGGCCGGCGATCGCCAGCCGCTCAGCAAGGCCGAGCTCGAGACCAATTCGCGCTCGCTCGAAGGCGTGCTGCAGGATTTCGGCGTGCGCGGCGAGATCGTGAAGGCCAATCCCGGGCCCGTCGTCACGCTGTACGAGCTGGAGCCCGCGCCGGGCATCAAGTCGTCGCGCGTGATCGGCCTTGCCGACGACATCGCGCGCTCGATGAGCGCGCTGTCGGCACGCGTCGCCGTCGTGCCGGGCCGCAACGCCATCGGCATCGAGCTGCCGAACGCGCATCGCGAAAAGGTCTATTTGCGCGAGCTGCTGGTGGCGAAGGAAGCCACCGACACGGTCGCGAAACTTCCGCTCTGCCTCGGCAAGACCATCGGCGGCGACCCCGTCATCATCGACCTCGCGCGCACGCCGCACATGCTGATCGCCGGTACCACCGGCTCCGGCAAGTCGGTCGCCATCAACACCATGATCCTGAGCCTGGTCTACCGGCTGCGCCCGGACCAGTGCCGCCTGATCATGGTCGATCCGAAGATGCTCGAACTGTCCGTCTATGACGGCATTCCCCATCTGCTAACGCCTGTCGTGACCGACCCGAAGAAGGCGGTGGTCGCGCTGAAATGGGCCGTGCGCGAGATGGAAGAGCGCTACAAGAACATGGCCAAGCTCGGCGTGCGCAACATCGACGGCTACAATACGCGCCTGCTCGAGCTGAAGGCCAAGGGCGAAGAGCCGACCCGCACGGTGCACACCGGCTTCGACAAGGAAACCGGCAAGGCGATCTACGAGGAAGAGAAGCTCTCGCTCGATCCGCTGCCCTACATCGTCATCATCGTCGACGAAATGGCCGACCTGATGATGGTCGCCGGCAAGGACATCGAAGGCGCGGTGCAGCGCCTCGCGCAGATGGCGCGCGCCGCCGGCCTGCATGTGATTCTCGCGACCCAGCGTCCCTCCGTGGACGTCATCACCGGCACCATCAAGGCGAACTTCCCGACCCGCATCGCCTTCCAGGTCACCTCGAAAATCGACAGCCGCACCATTCTCGGCGAGATGGGCGCCGAGCAACTGCTCGGCCAGGGCGACATGCTCTACATGGCCGGCGGCGGCCGCATCAGCCGTGTGCACGGACCTTTCGCCTCCGACGAAGAAGTCGAGAAGGTGGTGCGCCACCTCAAGACGCAGGGCCAGCCGGAATATCTCGAAGCCGTCACGGCCGAAGAGCCGACCGAGGACGAAGATGGCGGCGCCGTGTTCGACGCCAGCGGCATGGGCGCGGATGGCGGCGGCGATCTGTTCCAGCAGGCCGTTGCGATCGTCAAGCGCGACCGCAAGGCCTCGACCAGCTACATCCAGCGCCGCCTGCAAATCGGGTATAACCGCGCCGCATCGCTGATGGAGCGCATGGAACTGGAAGGCATCGTCGGCCCCGCCAATCACGCCGGCAAGCGCGAGATTCTGGTCGAGGAAGAAGACAGCCATATGTGAGGCAAGGAGCTACTGACTCGCCTCGAAACGCCATTCTCACGCAAAATCGATCTCTGCTTTTGCCCGAAATCACGCTAAAACGACGCCCAGCCACACAGGACGAAGCGTTGACCAGACATCCGGACATTGGATTCGCTGCCTCTCTCGCCGCGCGCAGCGCGCGCGTGGCGGGCGTGCTTCTCGTCACCGCCGCGATGGCGACCGCAGCATCGTTTGCGCAGAACGTGCCGGTGCCGAAGCCTGCACCAAAGGGGCGTGATAACGCTGCGCCCTCGGCAGGACCGTCGATCACGGGCGCAACGCAGGTGCCGCCGAATCCGATCATTCCCGATCCGCGCCGCAACGTGCCGAGCAGCATCTTCCAGACGTTCGATGCGAACCAGAAGGCGCAGGCGGCCAAGGTCAGCGCCTATCTGTCGTCGCTGTCGACGCTGGTCGGGAATTTCGTCCAGGTCGGCCCCGACGGCAGCAAGACGCAGGGCGATTTCTACATCCAGAAGCCGGGCAAGGTCCGCTTCGAATATGATCCGCCGAGCCCGATCGACATCATCGCCGACGGATCGTCGGTCGTGGTGCGCGACCGCAAGCTCGCCACGCAGGACGTCTATCCTCTGTCGCAGACGCCGCTGCGCTTCCTGTTGTCCGATCGCATCGACCTGATGAAGGACACCAACGTCGTCAACGTCACCGCCGACGATCTCTTCATCAGCGTGACGATCGAAGAGAAGCAGGCATTGGTCGGCACCAGCCGCCTGCTGCTGATGATCGGCGCCAAGGACGGCCAGCTGAAGCAATGGACCGTCACTGACCCGCAGGGCTACGACACCACGGTTGCGGTCTACAATCTCGATGCGAGTAAGAAGCTCGATCCCAACATGTTCAAGATCGACTTCACCAATTACAGCGTGCCGTCACCGGGCTGAGCACTCCCGCCCTGTGGACAAGCATTTCGCCGACGCCAATCCATGCTAAGACGCAGCTCCCATGCGTCTTTCCCTGACAACCTGGAATATCAATTCGGTGCGGCTGCGCATCGACCTGGTCGCGAAGTTTCTCAAGAGCGCGCGGCCGGACGTGCTGTGTCTCCAGGAGACCAAATGCATCGACGACGCCTTTCCGCTGAAGCGTTTCAGGCGGCTCGGCTACGAGCACGTCGCGCTGAACGGGCAGAAGGGCTATCACGGCGTCGCCATCGTCTCGAAGATCCCGTTCGAGTCCACCGATATCCGCACCTTCTGCGACAAGGTGGATTCGCGCCACATCTCGGTGTCGTTCGGCGAGAAAGCCAGCATCGCAAAGCCGCTGGTGCTGCATAATTTCTACGTGCCCGCCGGCGGCGACATTCCCGATCCCGCACTGAACGAAAAGTTCGACCACAAGCTTCGCTTCCTCGACGAGATGAAGGCGTGCGAGCCGCTGCATCCGCGTGGCGAAGATCGCCACGTGCTGGTCGGCGATCTCAACGTGGCGCCGCACGAGAACGACGTGTGGTCGCACAAGCAGCTCCTCAAAGTGGTCTCGCACACGCCGATCGAGACCGAAAAGCTGAAGGCCGCGCTCGAGGCCGGCGAATGGGTCGACGTCGCACGCGACCGCATCCCGATGTCGGAAAAGGTCTACACGTGGTGGAGCTATCGCTCCGCCGACTGGACCGTCGGCGACCGCGGCCGGCGGCTCGACCATATCTGGGTCTCGCGCGCGCTGAAGGATGCCGTCAGCGATTTCAAGATCTTGCGCGATGCGCGGAGCTGGGAGCGGCCGTCAGACCATGTGCCTGTGACGGTGACGCTAGAGGTGTG
Organism: Bradyrhizobium sp. CCBAU 53338; assembly: GCF_015291665.1. Classification (NCBI taxonomy): domain Bacteria; kingdom Pseudomonadati; phylum Pseudomonadota; class Alphaproteobacteria; order Hyphomicrobiales; family Nitrobacteraceae; genus Bradyrhizobium; species Bradyrhizobium sp. CCBAU 53338. The sequence goes on along the minus strand of NZ_CP030048.1, from coordinate 236,547 downwards.
AGCCCGCCGTCATTCCGGGGCGCGATGAAATAAATGGATTCCGGGCTCGCGCTACGCGCGCCGCGGAATGACAGGTGGAAGGAGCTACGTGCTGAGCTTCGCGCCCGCCATCAGGATGTCGCTGGCGATCTGGCTGGAGCGCACCGCGAATTCGTCGCGCAGACGGACCGCGGCGGCGGGGTCGCTTTCGAGCACGCGCTGAAACAGGCTGCGGGCGATTCGGATGACCGAGGAATGCTCCAGCGCGACTGCGCCGGACGGCCGCTTCATCGGCACCACCAGCGCAAGTTCGCCGATCAGCGTGCCGGGGCCGGCGATCATCTCGGCGCCGGCGCCGTCATCGACGCGAAAGGCCCCGCGCTGGACCACGAAGCCGGCGTCGGCATCGTCACCGAGGTTGAACAGGATGTCGCCGCGGACGAAGTCACGCTGCTCGGAGCCGATCGCCAGCATGCGCAACGAAGCGTCTCCCAACAGGCGCAGTGTCGGGACACGCTCAAGCAGCGCTACGTCATCGTCGATCGACATTCCGGTCCGAGGCTCGAGGAACGCGCTAATTTACGACGAATCGCGCGTTCCTGGAACGTATCACGGCACCAGCTTGTAGCCACCGGCTTCCGTCACCAGGATTTCCGGGTTGGCGGCATCCTTCTCGATCTTCTGGCGGAGGCGGTAGATGTGGGTTTCCAGCGTGTGGGTGGTGACGCCGGAATTATAACCCCACACCTCCTGGAGCAGGGTCTCGCGCGAGACCGGCATCTGGCCGGCCCGGTAGAGGAAGCGCAGGATCGCCGTTTCCTTTTCGGTGAGGCGGACCTTGCGGGCATTGGCCGCGGTCAGCATCTTGGAGCCGGGGCGGAAGGAGTAGGGGCCGACCGAGAACACCGCGTCCTCGCTGGCCTCGTGCTGGCGAAGCTGGGCGCGGATGCGGGCAAGCAGCACCGCGAAGCGGAAGGGTTTTGCGACGTAGTCGTTGGCCCCGGATTCCAGGCCCAAAATCGTGTCGGAATCGGTGTCGTGCCCCGTCAGCATGATGATCGGCGCCTTGAAGCCGCCCTTGCGCAGGGAGCGGACCACCTCGCGACCATCGGTGTCGGGAAGGCCGACATCCATCAACACGAGATCGGGGGCGTTGGCCTTTGCGGCGCTGGCGCCCTTGGCGCCGGTATCGACGGCGGAGGCTTCAAATTCCTCGTGCAGCGATAATTGCTCCACCAACGTATCGCGCAGATCGGTATCGTCATCCACGATCAGGATCTTGCGGGCATTGGCCATAGGGGATCATCCTTTTGGGGTCGACCAGGCGCGCATGCATGCCGCACCCGACCGTGATGGGAAAGTTTAGGGGTCGCCGTTTTTATTGTTGTTCGTGTTGAAGTAGTGGGCTGTTACCGATTCACAAGCCGGAATTACTCTAGCCCAGAATAGCAGGGCGGTTCGATGAATGTCCTGTAATGAATTCGACATCGCGCATTCACATGAAAAACAAAGCTGTGTCAGTCGGTTACACCAGAAATCGGGGCTTTGGGCCGCTGTCTGCGATCCGCGTTAAGCCTGCCGCCGGGAATCCGCGCCGGGGCTGGCTGACGGCGGGCAGCCTGACGATTCCGGTGGCGCTCGGGCGCGGCGGCCTTCTGGCCAACAAGCGCGAAGGCGATGGCGGCACCCCGAGAGGCCAATTTCGTCCCCGGCAATTGTGGTGGCGGGGCGACCGGCACAGCCGTCCCAAGACGTTTCTGCCGGCCCGGATCATCACCGGCGCCGACGCCTGGTGCGAGGACCCCGGTGATCGCCACTACAACCAGTGGATCCGGCGCGGGGAGGGCGAGGGCGGCGACCGGCTGAAGCGCGCTGATCATCTCTACGACTTCATCATTGAAATCGACCACAACACCAGGCCGCGCATCGCCGGCCGCGGCAGCGCGGTGTTCCTGCATCTGGCGCGCGACAATTTCGGCCCGACCGCGGGCTGCGTCTCCATGACCAAGGGCGCGATGCTGCATCTGCTGCGACTGATAGGACCAAGAACAAAAATCATCATCGGGTGAGGACACATGCTCGACAGGGAACAGGTCACAGCCGCCTCGCGCGCGCTCGTTCAACATTGGCGTGACGGCAGCAAGTTCGACGCGCTCGAGACGCGGCTGCGTCCGCAAAGCCGCGCGGATGGTTACGCCGTGCAGGCCGTGCTCGAAAACCAATCACTCGGAAAACTGTTCGGCTGGAAGATCGCGGCGACCAGTGAAGCCGGGCAGAAGCACATCAACGTCGCCGGGCCGCTGGCCGGGCGCATCATGAGCGACACCGTCATCGCCGATGGCGGCATCGCGTCGATGAAGGGCAATGCGATGCGCGTCGGCGAGCCGGAATTCTGCTTCCGCATGGGACACGATCTGGCGCCGCGACCGACGCCTTACAGCGTTGACGAGGTGCTGGCGGCGGTCGACACGTTACATCCCGCCATCGAAATTCCGGATTCGCGCTTCACCGATTTCGCCAGCGCCGGCGAGGCGCAGCTGATCGCCGACAATGCCTGCGCGCATCTGTTCGTGCTGGGCGCGGCGACATCAGCCAATTGGCGCGCGATGGATCTGATCGAGGAACGGCCGCAGATCACGTTGCGCGGCGAGCGCTATCTCGGTCACGGCAAGAACGTGCTCGGCGATCCACGCGTTGCCCTGGCCTGGCTGGCCAACGAGCTGCGCGGTCTCGGCATCACCTTGCGGACAGGGGAGGTGGTGACGACAGGCACCTGCCACCCGCCACTGCCGATCCAGGCCGGCGATCATTTTGCGGCGGATTTCGGTGCGCTGGGGAAAGTGTCGGTGAGGTTTGCGTAAGGCTTCGCTCCATCGGGCTACGCATCGGCGCTCTTCACCACTACCTGTGCCCGAAGATCGCGCTTCCCACGCGCACATGGGTTGCGCCCAGCATGATGGCGGTCGCGTAATCCGCGCTCATGCCCATCGACAGGTTCGCTAGGCCGTTGCGCGCGGCGATCTTGGCGGTCAGCGCGAAATGCGCGGCCGGCGGTTCGTCCACCGGCGGGATGCACATCAGACCCGATATCGTCAGGCCGTAAGTGTCGCGGCAACTCTTGATGAACGCGTCGGCCTCGCCGGGCGCGACGCCGGCCTTCTGCGGCTCCTCGCCGACATTGATCTGGACGAAGAGTTGCGGATGCTTGTTCTGGGATTCGATTTCTTTGGCTAACGCCTGACAAATGCTCGGACGGTCGACCGAATGGATGGCATCGAACAGCGCGACGGCCTCTTTCGCCTTGTTGGATTGCAGCGGCCCGATCAGATGCAGCACGATGTCAGGGTAATCAGCCGTTAACGCCGGCCACTTGCCTTTGGCCTCCTGCACGCGATTCTCGCCAAACACGCGCTGTCCGGCGCCGATAACCGGAATAATTGCATCAGCGGCGAACGTCTTGGACACCGCGATCAGCGTTACGGAGGCACGCTCACGCCGCGCATCCTTGCAGGCGCGCGCAATCTCCGCTTCGACTGCGGCGAGCGCGTTTGGTGAACCGCCGGTTACCGGCGTGGCATTGGCTTCTGTCATAACGTCGATTGTACTGTGGGCTTAGCGGAGGTAGTTCCAATTTTACCGAGTTCAAGAAAGAGTTTTTGAACCCTTCGCTTTACCTTGCCCGCGGGGTGGGTCGCGAAGATGGCAAACGTCAGTTTCAACCGCAAACGAGCAAAACTCAAGCAGGTCCTGGGCATCAGGGCCCGGCTTGCATTGCTCGCGGTGATTCTGGTCGCGCCCTTGATGCTCGAGCGCATCCGCTCGCTCGAGGATACCCGCACCAAGCAGATCGCACAGGCCACCGCCGAATTCACCACCGTCGCACGGCACAGTGCAGACGCGCAGCGCGAAGTGATCTCGTCGGTCGAGACCATCCTGAAATCGGAAGCCTTCATCCGCGCCTCCGCCGGCGGCGTGAGCAAGAGCTGCGACGTGCTGCGCGCCAGCCTGCCGACGAGCCTGCCCTGGATCCGCACGCTCCTGATCGCCGGCCAGGACGGCCGCATCCAGTGCGCGACCAACAACATGTATGTCGGCCTCGATCTTTCCGACCGGCCTTATTTCCAGCAGGCGCAGAAGACCGGCCGCTTCGTGCTGTCCGACTTCATCCTGTCGCGGCCGGTGCAGTCGCCGACCGTGATGGCGGTCTATCCGGTCTCCGCGTTCAGCGGCGTCGCCGACGCCGTCGTGCTCGCGACCGTCAACCTCGACTGGATGTCGAAGGTGATGAACAATCTCGGCGGCCGCGCCGGCATCACGGCGGTGCTGGTCGACAGCGCCGGCACCGTGCTGGCGGCGCCCGCCGACCAGCACAGCGCGGTCGGACGGCCCCTCGACAACATGCCGCTGATGTCGGCGATCGCCGACATGGCGCTGCGCTCCGACCAGGACGAGGGATCGCTGGCGTTTCTCGCCGCCGACGGCTCCCGCCGCGCGGTCAGCTTCATCCGCATCGCCGGCACCAATTCCCGCCTGATCGCCAGCATCGACGAGGACAAGGTGTCCGCGGCTGTCAGCCGCGACATCCGTACCGCCTATCTCCAGCTCGCCTTCGTCGTCGTGTTCGTGCTGCTCGGCGCGTTGATCGCCGCCGAGAAGCTCGTGATCAAGCCGATCGAGATGCTCGCCGACATGGCCAAGCGCCTCGGCGAGGGCGATCTGTCGGCCCGCGCCGCGCGCAAGAGCCTGCCGTCGGAATTCGTGCCGCTGGCGCGCGCCTTCAACGCGATGGCGGCCCAGCTCAGCCAGCGCGAGCGCGAGCTGATCGCGACCAACGACCGCCTGACGGTGATGGCGTCGATCGACATGCTGTCGGGCCTCGCCAACCGCCGCGGCTTCCAGAGCCGGCTCGACTTCGAATGGATGCGCGCGCAGCAATATGGCAGCGAGCTCGCGCTGTTGATGATCGACGTCGATCATTTCAAGCTGTTCAACGACACCTACGGCCATCTCGAAGGCGATTCCTGCCTGACCCGGCTCGGCGAATCGCTGTCCGGAATCGGTGCCGACACGATGGGCTTTGCGGCGCGCTATGGCGGCGAGGAGTTCTGTCTCCTGCTGCCGAACACCGACGTGAACCGCGCCGTCGAGATCGGCGAGCAGGTGCGCGCGGCCGTGCTGAAACTCTGCCTGCCGCACATCACGTCCGCTCACATGGTGGTCACGGTGTCGATCGGCGTTGCGGCAACGCGGCCCAACGAGGCCTTGCGTCCGGGCGATCTGATCGAAGCCGCAGACGCTGCGCTCTACGCCGCCAAACATCGCGGCCGCAACAATGTCGTCGAGCACGGCGTGCAGGCGATCGAGAGCGGCACGCCGGGCATGAAGATAGCGGCGAGCGCCTAACCCGCAGCCTCGGCGCGATCGACCTCGTTTTCCGTCACGATGCGATTGCGGCCGCCGCCCTTGGCGAGATAGAGCGCGCGATCGCAGCGCTCGATCAGATCGGCGGTCGCCTCGCCAGTCCGATACTGCGCCACGCCAACCGATACCGTGATGTTCGGCAGCACCTCGCCGGTGGAGCGGCGCGTGATGGTGCATTCTCCGATCGCGCGCCTGATGCGCTCGGCGATCTCCGCACAGGCAGAAAGATCGGCATCCGGCAGCACCGCGATGAGCTCCTCGCCGCCGTAGCGGGCCGGCAGATCCTGCGGGCGAACCTTTTCGCGCAACACTTTCGCCATCAGCCGCAACACCTGATCGCCGACGCCGTGGCCGAAATTGTCGTTGAAGGTCTTGAAGTGGTCGATGTCGAGCAGGAGCACGCTGAGCGGCTCGCCCCAATCCGCCGTCGTCTGCGCCTTGCGCAGGAATTCATCCAGCGCCCGCCGGTTTGCCAGACCCGTCAGCGTGTCGGTCCGCGCGCGTTCCTCGGACTTGCTGAGCGAATCGCGGATCACGTCGAGCTCGCGGGCCTTTTCGGCAAAGCCCGCCTCGAGCCGCGTCGTTCGTGTGGCCGCCCGCGCCAGCTCGTTCATGAGCCGGGCGACCAGCGTCTTCGGGTCGACGCCGGCCTGGCCCTGGTCGGCGACCTGGCTGATCACCTGCATCTGCGAGCGGTTGTCGGCGATTGCGGTCGCCAGAAACTCCTTCGCCGCTCCCATCAGGGTCTGGAGCCGCTCGGACGTGTCGAGCACGACGGCGCTGACCTGAGGCGCGATATAGGTCTCGAACAGGTCCTGGTTGGTCCTGGTGTCGAAGGGACGGTTGTGGTCGATCAGGAGGTCGACGGCGTTGCGCAGATCGTCATGGCTGCCGGCGTAATACTGGAACCAGATGGCGAAATTGGTCGGCGTCGGCGGAATCCGCTGTTCGGCCATGCTCCGCACCGCCTGTCCGGCGATGGACGCGGCATAGTCGTAATCGGGATCGTGGAAATCTGGGGCCATCGCCTGACGCGGGGTGCTGTTGGCGGCCAAATTCGCACCGACCCCTTAATCCGATCCCAATGCCCTCATCCGTACTTTTGCGGAGCAGCATTGCGGGGCTCGGCTTGCCGCGGCAACCCATTGACCCCCCGAGGACTTCTATGGCCTAGTCCGGCCTCTTCAGGCCGCCGAAACCACGAAAACGCAACGATTCCATGACCTCCGAACGCTACAACGCCCGCGACGCCGAACCGCGCTGGCAACGCCAATGGGACGAACAGGCGATCTTCGTCTCGAAGAACGACGATTCGCGGCCGAAATATTATGTGCTGGAGATGTTCCCCTACCCGTCCGGGCGCATCCATATCGGCCACGTCCGCAACTACACGCTCGGCGACGTGCTGGCCCGCTTCATGCGCGCCAAGGGGTTCAACGTTCTGCACCCGATGGGCTGGGACGCGTTCGGCCTGCCGGCCGAGAACGCCGCCATCGAGCGCAAGGTCGCGCCAAAGGCCTGGACCTACGACAACATCGCCGCGATGAAGAAGCAGCTCCGCTCGATCGGGCTGTCGCTGGATTGGAGCCGCGAATTCGCGACCTGCGATCCCAGCTACTACAAGCATCAGCAGAAGATGTTCCTGGACATGCTCGCCGCGGGCCTCGCCGAGCGCGAGAAGCGCAAGCTGAACTGGGATCCGGTCGACATGACCGTGCTCGCCAACGAGCAGGTGATCGACGGCCGCGGCTGGCGTTCGGGCGCCGTTGTCGAACAGCGCGAGATGAGCCAGTGGGTCTTCAAGATCACGAAGTACTCGCAGGAATTGCTGTCCGCGCTTGATGGCCTCGACCGCTGGCCCGACAAGGTCAGGCTGATGCAGCGCAACTGGATCGGCCGTTCCGAGGGCCTGCTGGTCCGCTTCGCGCTGGATGCGGCGACCACGCCCGCCGGCGAGAGCGAGCTGAAGATTTTCACGACGCGCCCGGACACGCTGTTCGGCGCCAAGTTCATGGCGATCTCGGCGGATCATCCGCTTGCACAGGCGGCCGCCGCGAAGAACCCTGATCTCGCGGAATTCATCGCCGACATCAAGAAGATCGGCACCGCGCAGTCGATCATCGACACCGCGGAGAAGCAGGGTTTCGACACCGGCATTCGCGCGGTGCATCCGTTCGATCCGAGCTGGAAGCTGCCCGTCTATGTCGCCAACTTCGTGCTGATGGAATACGGCACCGGCGCGATCTTCGGCTGCCCCGCGCATGACCAGCGGGACCTCGACTTCGTCAACAAATATGCCCTCGGCAATACGCCGGTCGTCTGTCCCGAAGGCCAGGATGCGAAATCGTTCGTCATCACCGACACCGCCTATGACGGTGACGGCCGCATGATCAATTCGCGCTTCCTCGACGGCATGACCATCGAGCAGGCCAAGGACGAGGTCGCAAAGCGCCTGGAGAGCGAGCTGCGCGGCAACGCTCCGGTCGGCGAGCGTCAGGTCAATTTCCGCCTGCGCGACTGGGGCATTTCACGCCAGCGCTATTGGGGCTGCCCGATTCCCGTCATCCACTGTCCGAAATGCGACGTCGTGCCGGTGCCGGACGCCGACCTGCCGGTGGTGCTGCCGGAGGATGTGAGCTTCGACAAGCCGGGCAACGCGCTCGACCATCATCCGACCTGGAAGCACGTCACGTGCCCCAAGTGCGGCGGCAAGGCTAGCCGCGAAACCGACACCATGGACACCTTCGTGGACTCGTCCTGGTATTTTGCCCGCTTCACCGACCCCTGGAACGAGACCGCACCGACGACGCCTGCGGTCGCCAACCGGATGCTGCCGGTCGACCAGTATATCGGCGGCGTCGAGCACGCGATCCTGCATCTGCTCTACAGCCGGTTCTTCACCCGCGCCATGAAGGCAACCGGACACCTCGCACTGGACGAGCCGTTCGCCGGCATGTTCACGCAAGGAATGGTCGTGCACGAGACCTACCAGAAGGCCGACGGCACCTGGGTGCAGCCGGCCGAGGTGAAGATCGAGGTCGGCGGCAACGGCCGCCGCGCGACGCTGCTCGGCACGGGCGAGGACGTCGCGATCGGTCCGATCGAGAAGATGTCGAAGTCGAAGAAGAACACGGTCGACCCCGACGACATCATCGCGACCTATGGCGCCGACGTCGCTCGCTGGTTCATGCTGTCAGACTCCCCGCCCGACCGCGACGTGATCTGGAGCGATGAACGCGTCCAGGGCGCCTCGCGCTTCGTGCAGCGGCTCTGGCGGCTGGTGAACGACGCGGTGGAACTCGGCAAGTCTGCTCCGGCAACCCGCCCGGCCTCGTTCGGGGACGATGCGGTCCTCTTGCGCAAGGCCGCCCATGGCGCGCTCGACAAGGTCACGACAGGTGTCGAGCGGCTGCACTTCAACGTCTGCCTCGCCCATATCCGTGAATTCACGAATACCTTCTCGGAGGTGCTCCAGCGACCCGGCCAGCCCGCCGCTGATATGGCCTGGGCGATCCGGGAGGCCAGCCAGATCCTGGTCCAGCTGTTCTCCCCGATGATGCCGCACCTGGCCGAGGAGTGCTGGCAGGTTCTCGGCCAACCGGGGCTGGTTTCCGAGGCCAATTGGCCGCAAATCGAACGCGATTTGCTGGTTGAAGACAGCGTGACCCTGGTGGTCCAGGTCAACGGCAAGAAGCGGGGTGAGGTCACGGTTGCAACAGCGGCCCAGAATCCGGAAATCGAGGCTGCCGCTTTGGCCCTCGATGCTGTAAAACTGGCCCTGGACGGCAAGCCCGTCCGCAAGGTGATCATCGTCCCCAAGAGGATCGTGAATGTTGTCGGCTAGGATCCGCATCGCAGCCCGCCTGCTCGCGGTCGCCGCCTTGGCGGCGACGACGGCCGGTTGCTTCCAGCCGATGTATGCCGAGCATACCGACGGCACGCCGGGCTTGCGCGAGAAGCTGATGGGGGTCGAGCTTCCTCCGATCAACAAGGCCAACGCCTCGCGCGAGGCCCGGGTCGGCGTCGAGGTTCGCAACGCCCTCGCTTTCAAGCTTTACGGCTCGGCCACTGGCATGCCGCCGACCCACCGGCTGGATATCCGCTTCAACACCAGCAAGACCTCGCTGATCGTCGATGCCAATACCGGCCTGCCGAACACCGAGAACTACGGCATCGATTGCCAGTACAATCTGATCGAGGTTGCGACCGGCAAGTCGGTCATGACCGGCACCACGTTCTCGCGCGTGTCCTACGACCTGCCCGGTTCCTACCAGCGCTTCGCCCGCAATCGCGCAGTGCGTGACGCCGAGGATCGTGCCGCCAACGAGATCGCCGAGAACATCAACACAAGGCTCGCCGCGTTCTTCACTGCAGGCACCTAAGATTGGTCGCGCTGCGCGGAAAAGAGATCGACGCCTTCCTCGCTCGACCCGATGCGGGCCGCCCGATCATCCTGCTCTACGGTCCCGATGCCGGCCTGGTGCGCGAGCGTGCCGACGCGCTGATCGCGTCCGCCGTCGACGATCCCAACGATCCCTTCTCGCTGGTGAAGCTCGACGGTGACGAACTCTCCGCCGAGCCCTCGCGCCTCGTCGACGAAGCCATGACCGTGCCGCTGTTCGGCGGCCGCCGCGCCATTCGTATCCGCGCCGGCTCGCGCAGCTTTGCCGCCGGCGTCGACACGCTGTCCGAGATGAGCGTGAAGGATTGCCGCATCGTGATCGAGGCCGGCGAGCTGCGCCCTGAGTCGCCGCTGCGCAAGGCCTGCGAGAAGGCCAGGACCGCGGTTGCGATCGGCTGCTATCCCGACACCGAGCGCGATCTCGCCAAGCTCATGGAGGACGAGCTCCGCATCGCGAACTTGCGCATCGCGCAGGATGCCCGCGCCGCGCTGATGTCGTTCCTCGGCGGCGACCGACAGGCCTCGCGCAACGAGCTGCGCAAGCTGACGCTCTACGCCCATGGCAAAGGCGAGATCACGCTCGACGACGTGATGTCCGTCGTCGCCGATGCGTCCGAACTGAAGCTCGACCCGATCGTCGACGGCGCCTTCGCCGGCCGGCCCGACATCGTCGAGACCGAATTCGCAAAGGCCATGATCGCGGGTACCTATCCCGGTGTCATCATCTCGGCCGCGCAGCGCCAAGCCGCGTGGCTGCACAAATCCGCACTCGCGATCGCCGATGGCCAGCCCGCCTCCGCCGTGCTCGACGGCGGATTTCCGCGGCTGCATTTTTCACGAAAACCCATGGTCGAGACCGCGCTGCGTAACTTCAGCGCGGCACGGCTCGCCGGCATCATCGAGCAGCTTGCAACCGCCGCGCTCGACACCCGCAAGCAATCGACCCTGGCTGCTGCCATTGCCCAACGCACGCTGATGGCGATCGCCGCGAATGCGAAGCGAAGGGGGTAAGTCCCCGCTCTCTCCAAATCGTTGCAAGCGCGGAGAGCTGGCTTTCACCAGGACGACACCAAGGGTGCGCCTACAGCGCGCCCTTCGCGAGCCGCTTCATCACCTCGTCGAGCTGATCGAGGTTGCGGTAGTTGATCTGGACCGAGCCGCCGGGATCGCGGTGATTGACGGTAACCTTGAGGCCAAGCGCATCGCTGACGCGCTTTTCCAGATCGATCGTATCTGGGTCCTTTTCCTTAGCCCCGGTGGCGCGCGCCTTTTGCGGCTTGCGCTCCGGCACGCCCTCTTCATGCGCCAGCGCTTCGGCCTGGCGGACGTTGAGACCTTCCGCGACGATGCGCTTGGCCGCGGCGAGCGGATCAGGCACGCCGATCAGCGCGCGGGCGTGACCGGCGGTCAGCTCACCGGTCGCGATGAAGGCCTGCACCTCGGCCGGCAGCTTCGTCAGCCGCATCATGTTGGCGACGTGGCTGCGGCTCTTGCCGACGACCTTGGCGATGTCGTCCTGGCTGCGTTTGAACTCGTTGGCGAGCGCATGATAGCCCTGCGCCTCTTCCATCGGATTGAGGTCTTCGCGCTGTACGTTCTCGACGATCGCGAACTCCAGCGCATCGCTGTCGCTGATGTCGACCGGCACGATGGGCACTTCATGGAGGCCGGCCATCTGCGAGGCGCGCCAGCGCCGTTCGCCCGCGATGATCTCGAAGCGATCCTGCGTGCCCTTCACGGGCCGCACCACGATCGGCTGGATCACACCGTGCTGCCTGATGCTCTCGGAGAGCTCCTTGAGCTCGGTGTCCGAAAAAGTGCGGCGCGGGTTGCGCGGATTGGCCTTGATGAATTCGATCGGCACCTTGCGCTGCGCGCGCGGACGGTCGACGTGCTGAGCCTCGCCGCCGACATCACCGATCAGACTTGCAAGACCCCGGCCCAATCGCGAACGCGCTTCGTCGGCCATCGCCAGCTCCCTTGGATTCACGCTGCAGCACTCCAGAACTGAATTTCGAAACCTGTAGAATCGTAGGGTGGGTTAGCAAAGCGTAACCCACCTCTTCTGCTTCCGCGGAAATGGACAGTGGTGGGCTGCGCCTTTGGCTAACCCACCCTGCGGCACTAACCCGCCCTACGGTTCTCTCCGTCAATGCGTGACGCGCAGCTCGCGCTCGCGCTGGATCACTTCGGTGGCGAGCCGCAGATAGGCTTCGCTGCCGACGCATTTGAGATCGTAGACCAGCACCGGCTTGCCGTAGGACGGGGCTTCCGAGATGCGCACATTGCGCGGGATCATGGTCTTGTAGACCTTCTCGCCCATGAACTGGCGGACGTCGGCAACGACCTGGTTCGAGAGGTTGTTGCGCGAGTCGAACATGGTCAGCACGATGCCGTGGATCGACAGGTTCGGGTTGAGCGTCGAGCGCACCTGCTCCACCGTCTGGAGCAATTGCGACAGACCTTCGAGCGCAAAGAACTCGCACTGCAGCGGCACCAGGATCGCGTCCGATGCGGCCATCGCGTTCACCGTGAGCAGGTTCAGCGAAGGCGGGCAGTCGATCAGCACATAGGTGTAGTCGGCCTCGGGCGAGACGTTGTTGTTGAGCGCGCCGATCGCGTCGCGCAGCTTGAAGGCGCGGCCGGCCGTGGTACCAAGCTCGAGCTCGAGGCCGGAAAGATCCATCGTCGAGGGCGCGATGTGCAGCCGGGGCACCGCAGTCGAGACGAGGGCCTCGCGCAGGGGGGCTTCACCGATCAGCACGTCGTAGGTCGAGCAGGAGCGGTTGCGGCGATCGATGCCAAGGCCGGTCGAGGCGTTGCCCTGCGGATCGAGATCGACGATCAGGACACGCTCGCCAATCGCAGCGAGTGCCGTACCAAGATTGATCGCCGTGGTTGTTTTGCCCACGCCGCCCTTCTGATTCGCCAGCGCCAGGATGCGCGGGTGCCCGTGCGGAACTTCGGCCTTTGCTTGGGCGGTCTCGTCTTGCTGCGGCTCGTCAGTCACGGTCATCGAAATTCCCCAACTCAACCCCTGAGCGCCTCACCTGCGCCGTTCAACCGAAGTCAACTCGACGATCCACCCATCACCCGTCCGGCTCTGGTGAAGCTGCGGCTGAATATTCCAATATTTAGCGGCTTCGGTCAATTCAGCCTCTACATCTTGACCCTTGAGAAACAGCGCCTTTGCGCCATGGCGCATCAGCGGCTCCGCAAAGCCGATGAGTTGATGTAGCGGAGCCAGCGCGCGTGCGGTGACGCAATCGACTGGGCCGGTGATTCTATCCACATTATCCCCGATTTCAGCGAGATGTACGATCCCCGGAGATGTGGTGACGCGAACAGCTTCGCGCAAAAACGCGGCCTTCTTGGCGATTCGCTCGACCAGATGAACGCTCGCACCCGGCGTCCCGGCCATGGCGCAGGCGAGGACCACACCTGGAAAACCGCCGCCGCTGCCGAGGTCCGCCCAACGCTTGGCTGATGGCGCGAGATCGACAAGCTGAAGCGAGTCGGCGATGTGCCGGGTCCAGAGGTGCGGCAGGGTCGAGGGCGCGACCAGATTGGTCTTGGCCTGCCATTCCCGGAGCAGCGCGATGTAGCGATCGAGGCGGGCTTCCGTTTCATGTGAAACGGGGGCGAGCTTGAGCGCCTTGCGCTTGTCGGCGGCGATGATGGAATCGAGTGCGTGACCGTTGGCGCTGGCCTTGTCCATCTTCGGCTTGCTCGGCTCCAGGTCCGGTCGACGACCGGCGCCCTCACCCCCTCGTCGCGATAGCGGTCTGTCCCCGCCCGGTCCGCGCTGTTTCACGTGAAACGCCTATGCGATTGGCTTATGCGATTGCCTTGGACGACTTGCGTGCTTCGCGGCGGAGATAGGCCGCGAGGATGCCGAGTGCCGCCGGTGTCATGCCATCGATCCGGCCAGCCTGGCCGACCGTGAATGGCCGCGCCTTCTCCAGCTTGGCACGGACCTCGTTGGAGAGACCGGGGACGAGGCTGTAGTCGATCTCCGACAACACCATTCCCTCGTCGCGCCGGAAGGCATCGACGTCTGCGCTCTGGCGCTCCAGATAGACATCGTATTTGGCGTCGATCTCGAGATGGGTGGCGATGCCAGGAGCGATCACCGACAGTTCCGGCCAGATCGCCCGGACCTGACTCCAGCCGATGTCAGGATAGGCCATCAACTCGAAGGCCGAGCGGCGCTGCCCGTCCCGGTTCAGCGACAGCCCGTGCTTGATCGCCTCGTTCGGGGTGATCGTCAGCGACTTCGAGAGTGTGCGAGCCGCGTTCAGGGCGTCCATCTTGGTCCGGTGATACTGCATCCGGGCATTCCCGACACATCCCAGTGCGATCCCCTTCTCGGTCAGGCGCTGATCCGCGTTGTCGGCCCGCAGGGTCAGCCGGTACTCGGCCCGCGAGGTGAACATCCGATAGGGCTCGCTGATCCCGCGGGTGACGAGATCGTCGATCATCACGCCGAGATAGCCATCTGCGCGATCGAACACCGTCAGAGCCGCACCGCTGGCGGAGAGCGCCGCATTCAGACCAGCGACGATGCCTTGCCCGGCAGCTTCCTCGTATCCGGTGGTGCCGTTGATCTGGCCGGCCAGGAACAGACCGCGCAGACGCTTGGTCTGGAGGGTCGGATCGAGCTCGCGGGGATCGATGTGATCGTATTCGATGGCGTAGCCGGGACGGACCATCTTCACCCGCTCAAGCCCCGGGATGCTGGCGAGGATCGCGAGCTGGACCTCCTCAGGAAGCGAGGTCGAGATGCCGTTGGGATAGACGGTCGTATCGTCGAGGCCTTCCGGCTCCAGGAAGATCTGATGGCCGTCCCGGTCGCCGAAGCGGACGATCTTGTCCTCGATCGAAGGGCAATAGCGAGGACCGGAGCTCTTGATCTGGCCGGAGTACATCGGGGAGCGATGGACATTGGCCCGGATCACCTCGTGGGTGGCGCCCGTAGTCCGGGTGATACCGCACTGGATCTGCGGCGTCGTGATCCGATCCGTCATCACCGAGAACGGCTCTGGCGGCTCGTCACCGGGTTGCATTTCAACTGCGGACCAGTCGATCGTCGAACCATCCAGACGCGGAGGGGTGCCGGTCTTGAGACGCCCGAGGGTGAAACCGGCGCGCTCGAAGGAGGCTGAAAGACCCATCGCGGGGGCCTCGTCTGCCCGACCAGCCGGCCAATTCTTCTCGCCGAGATGGATCAGACCGCGCAGGAAGGTGCCGGTGGTGACGACAACGGCCCCTGCCCGGAGTTCCCGGCCGTCAGCCAGGCGAAGTCCGGTCACGTGGCCATCGACCACGATCAGCTCGTCGGCCTCGCCTTCGATGACGGAAAGACCTGCCGTCTCCCGGATCGCAGCCTGCATCGCAGCGGCATAGAGTTTCCGGTCGGCCTGGGCCCGGGGACCGCGGACAGCTGGACCCTTCCTGCGATTGAGGACACGAAACTGGATGCCGCCGGCATCGCCGACCCGGCCCATCAGACCATCGAGAGCATCGACCTCGCGGACCAGATGGCCCTTGCCAAGACCGCCGATGGCGGGATTGCAGGACATCGCGCCGACGGTGGAGAAACGGTGCGTCACCAGAGCGGTCGCCGCACCCATCCGGGCGGCCGCAGCCGCAGCCTCGCAGCCGGCATGACCGCCGCCGATGACGATGACGTCGAAGTTTTCTCGCTCTGATCGCATGGCGGACTTCTAGCTCAGAGGCCGGAAAGCCGGAAGTGGAAACTGGGTGAGTCGGATGTGTCACGTGAAACGACGCTGCTGGGTTCCGCAGAACAACCCCATGCACAGTAGGAAATGCATTTGGAGTGGCTCCTGTTTCACGTGAAACAGAGGGGTCGACGCCTGGCGCTAGATGAGAGGGGACGGCAGCCGCCACGGCCAATGACGGGTCGAGGCAGCGAGTGTTTCACGTGAAACAATCCGGAACTGCCGAACATCGTTTCACGTGAAACACCAAGTAATGGAACAAACGCTAGTTCTACATTGAAGAACTAGAACTACTTTCCGATACAGAATTTCTGGAAGATGGCCCCTAGGACGTCCTCGACGTCCACCCGGCCCAGCAGGCGGCCGAGAGCATAGGCGGCGGCACGTAGTTCCTCCGCGGCGAGCTCTTCGCCCTCTTCTACAAGCTCCAGACTCCGACGCAAGCTGTCAGACGCGCGGCTCAACAGATCCCGTTGCCGGGCTCGGGTCACCAATGCGCCCTCGGTGGTTCCGAAGAACTCGGCCGCGAATGTCACGAGGGCCTCGACCAGTTCGGGAATGCCATCGCCACTTCTCGCCGAGATCCCGAACTCCCCGCGCCGCCCGACCCCGCCGAGATCGATCTTGTTGCGCACGATCCAGACCGACCCGCCGGGCCGGTCCCCCTGTGCGAATTTCCGAAGTGAGCGCGTTGTGTCTGGATTGGCTGCGCGCTCCCCCTCCACCAGCCAAAGCACCAGGTCTGCAGCTTCGGCCCGTGCCCGTGCCCGGCGCACGCCTTCCTGCTCGACGGGATCGTCGGTCTCTCTGATCCCGGCCGTGTCGATGACGGTGACGGGATAGCCGTCGAGATCGAGCTGCACCTCGATCACGTCGCGCGTCGTGCCCGCATGCGGTGAGACAATCGCGACCTCACGGCGAGCGAGCTGATTCATCAGTGTCGACTTGCCGACATTCGGCTCGCCGGCAATTGCGACCACGAGGCCGTCGCGCAGACGTTCAGAATGTCCCTGTGCCGCAAGGACTTTTGTGATTTCGGCGTGCAGCGCCTTGATCGCCTTCACGGCCGGCGCCTTCAATTCCGCGGGCACATCGCCTTCGTCGGAAAAATCGATGCCGGCCTCGATCAAGGCTGAGGCCTCGATGATGCGCTCGCGCCAGTCCCGCGCACGATCGCCGAGCAGGCCCTGCAACTGCCGCAGCGCCTGGCGGCGCTGACGATCGGTGTCGGCATGAATGAGATCGTCGAGCCCCTCGGCTTCGGTGAGGTCGAGCTTGCCGTTCTCGAACGCGCGCTGCGTGAACTCGCCAGGGTCGGCCGCACGCATATTCGGAATTATCGAAATTGCGGCCAGAACTGCGGCCAGCACGGCGCGACCGCCGTGAACATGAAATTCGGCCACGTCCTCGCCGGTCGCTGTCCCCGGCGCCGGAAACCAGAGCACGACGGCATCGTCGATCGGTAGGCCCACGCTGTCGCGAAGCAGCCGACGGCTGGCCTTGCGCGGCGCCGGTAATGTGCCTGCTAGCGTCGTCACGACGGAGCCGGCTTGCGGACCCGAGACGCGCACTATGGCGATCGCGCTCGGTGGTCGGCCGGACGACAGCGCAAAGATGGTCTGGTCTCGCGGGTGCATGGCCTATTTGTCCGGCTCGCGGCGAAAAGGCAAACCTCCCGTTCGCCAGGCAGGGTGCACTATTCGCTACGCTCCAGCCCGCAGCAATCCGCTATTGCGATGCAATACGGCCGCAGCATTTTTGCTGCAAAATCAGCCTCCCCCGAACTCCCATTGACGGCCGGGTCCAGGTATTACGTAAATATATCAGAAGCTTCCTGGACATATTGATTTCCAGCCCGCTCCCGCAAATTGCTGCACCTTGCCCGCAGCAAAGCCGCACAACAAAAAGGGCGCCCGAAGGCGCCCCTTGAGATCATATTGCACTGCACTCAGGTGTTCATGGAGTCGAAGAACTCCGAATTGCTCTTGGTCGAGCGCAGCTTGTCGAGCAGGAAGTCGATCGCGTCCATGGTGCCCATCGGGTTCAGGATGCGGCGGAGCACATACATCTTCTTCAGCACCTGCGGATCGGTGATGAGCTCCTCCTTGCGGGTGCCGGAGCGGGAGATGTCGATGGCCGGGAAGGTACGCTTGTCCGAGACCTTGCGGTCGAGGATCAGTTCCGAGTTACCGGTGCCCTTGAACTCTTCGAAGATGACTTCGTCCATGCGGCTGCCGGTATCGACCAGTGCGGTCGCGATGATGGTCAGCGAACCGCCCTCCTCGATGTTGCGGGCGGCACCGAAGAAGCGCTTCGGGCGCTGCAGGGCGTTGGCGTCCACGCCGCCGGTCAGCACCTTGCCCGAAGACGGCACCACGGTGTTGTAGGCACGGCCGAGGCGCGTGATCGAATCGAGCAGGATGACGACGTCGCGGCCATGCTCGACGAGGCGCTTGGCCTTCTCGATCACCATTTCGGCGACCTGGACGTGGCGCACCGCCGGCTCGTCGAAGGTCGACGACACGACCTCGCCCTTCACCGAGCGCTGCATGTCGGTGACTTCTTCCGGACGCTCGTCGATCAGAAGCACGATCAGATAGCATTCGGGATGGTTGTGCGTGATCGAATGCGCGATGTTCTGCATCAGCACGGTCTTGCCCGTGCGCGGCGGCGCGACGATCAGCGCGCGCTGGCCCTTGCCGATCGGGGCGACGATGTCGATCACGCGTGCAGACAGGTCTTTCCGCGTCGGATCGTCGATTTCCATGCGGAAACGCTGATTCGGAAACAGCGGCGTGAGGTTGTCGAAATTGACCTTGTGCTTGGCCTTTTCCGGGTCCTCGAAATTGAGCGTGTTGACCTTCAGCAGCGCGAAATAGCGCTCGCCCTCTTTCGGGCTGCGAATGTGGCCTTCGATGGTGTCACCGGTGCGCAGGCCGAAGCGGCGGATCTGCGAGGGCGAAACGTAGATGTCGTCAGGGCCCGGCAGATAATTGGCATCGGGCGAACGGAGGAAGCCGAAGCCGTCGGAGAGCACCTCGACGACGCCCTGACCGACGATATCGGTCTCGGCGAGCGCGAGCTGCTTGAGGATGGCGAACAGCAGCTCCTGCTTGCGCATGGTGCTGGCGTTCTCGACCCCATTCTCCTCCGCGAACGAGACGAGCTCGGCCGGCGTCTTGGATTTGAGGTCTTCGAGTTTGATTTCCCGCATTGGGGTGGTCCTGTGGGGTAACCTTGGGAGGGGGGTGCGAGGAGGCTCTGAAATGCGGACGTGAGAAGGTAAGGTCCGCAGGTCTGGCAAGGTTAAGTGCCGGTGGGGGCTTCAAACCTGATGCGGTGTCCGGCCTTCAAAAAGCTCGGACACAACCACATCCGCCTGCGTTGGGTGGGATATCGACAATATAGAAAATCGCTTTCCACTCCGCAAGCCGAAGCGATGAGCGATCGTTCACGATCCTTGCCTCAAATCTTGCCTAGAACGGCTTCACGATCACCATGATCACGATGATGATCATCAGAACGGTCGGCACCTCATTGATAATCCGGAAGAATTTCTGACTGTAGGGGCGGCGGTCGGCGGCGAAGTCCTTGAGCCAACGGGAAAAAAAGCCGTGGACCGCGGACATCGCCAGGACCATTGCCAGTTTTACGTGCAGCCAGCCGAACGTGAACCAATGGCCGGCCCAGGCGAGATAGAGCCCGGCGAGCCAGGTGACGATCATGGCGGGGTTGATGATCGCCTTGAACAGCCGCCGTTCCATCACCTTGAAGGTTTCAGACTGCTTCGAGCCGATCACGGCTTCCGAGTGATAGACGAACAGCCTGGGCAGATAGAGCATGCCGGCCATCCAGGCGATGACCGCGATGACGTGCAGCGCCTTGATCCAGAGATAGACGTCTTCAAACATGCCCGGCATCCGACTTTCCGCCCAGCCGCTTGGCGGTCTGGGGATAGTAAGAACTCGTTAAGGTCTCACCTGCACACATATCCGTCCGGTGCGCCTTCCTCAAATCTAGAATCTTAGATTCTTAAAGGTTTGAGTCTGAGTGACCGTGGATTGGACTCATGCAACGCCGTCCGAGCGTTCGCGCGCGCTTGTTCACATCCATCAACATATCCCGGCGAGCGCAAGCCGTCCCGGATAAGCCCGGCGGCTTCAAAGGCTTGCACCTTTCTGTCCGCAGTCTATCAAGCGGGTTGTCCGCGTAATCCCGCTTCTCGTCTCGCGGGGCGTCAGACTTGTTCCGAGGGGCAGTGGTGTGAAGAAAATCGGCACTTATCCCGCCCCTGATGTCGCGCATCCCTTTCCGAGGGGTTAAGGTCCACAGAAATCCACAAACCACCCCAACGAAATTCAAAGAGTTTTTGTGCCGACCTCGAACAATTATTTTCATCTGCACCTCGTCTCCGACTCCACCGGCGAGACCCTGATCACGGTCGCGCGCGCGGTGGCCGCGCAATACGCGAACGTCACGCCGGTCGAGCATGTCTATCCCCTCGTGCGCAGCCAGAAGCAGCTCGACCGCGTACTCGACGAGATCGAGGAAGCGCCGGGCATCGTGCTGTTCACGCTGCTGGAGAAAGACCTGGTGTCCAGGCTCGAGGACAAGTGCAAGGCGATCAATGTTCCGAGCCTCTCGATCATCGGCCCGGTCATGCAGATGTTCGAAGCCTATCTCGGCGCTGCAACGACGGGGCGCGTCGGCGCCCAGCACGTGCTCAACGCCGAATATTTCAAGCGCATCGACGCGCTGAACTACACGATGATCCATGATGACGGGCAGCATGTGGAAGGGCTCGAGGAAGCCGACGTCGTGCTGGTCGGCGTGTCCCGCACCTCGAAGACGCCGACGTCGATCTATCTCGCCAATCGCGGCATCCGGACCGCCAACGTGCCGCTGGTTCCGGGCATTCCCGTTCCGGCGCAATTGGAGACGCTGACGCGGCCGCTGGTGGTGAGCCTGCATGCGACGCCGGAACGCCTGATCCAGATCCGCCAGAACCGACTGCTCTCGATAGGCGCCGAATCCGGATCCGGCAGCGACACCTATACCGACAGGCAGTCGGTGACCGAGGAGGTCGCGTTTGCGCGCAAGCTGAGCGCCAAGCACGACTGGCCGCTGCTGGATGTCACACGGCGCTCGATCGAGGAAACCGCCGCCGCGATCATGAAGCTTTACAGCGATCGCCAGCGCAACCGGCCCTCGGACTAGTTTTCAAGATGGGTCTGTGGCGCGGCACTTCTCCTCTGATCCTGGCCTCGCAGAGCGGCGCGCGAAAAATGCTGCTGGCCAATGCCGGGCTCGCATTCGAGGCGGTCACGGCCGACATCGATGAACGCGGCATTCAGGCCGCGTCGAAATTGTCGAACCCGCGAGAGATCGGCCTGCTGCTGGCGCGGGAAAAGGCGAAAGCGGTTTCAGCCAATCGTCCCGGAAGCTATGTGATCGGTGCCGACCAGACGCTGGCGCTTGGCGATCGTCTCTTCAACAAACCCTCAGGCCGCGAGCAGGCGCTGGCGCAACTGCACGATCTCGCCGGCAATACTCACGAGCTGAATTCCGCTGTAGCCGTGGCGCGCGACGGTAGGATTATCTTTGAGGATGTCTCGGTCGCCCGCATGACGATGCGGCCAATGTCTGAGGCTGAGCTTTCAGCCTATCTCGATGCGGCCGGCGACGCGGTGACCACGAGCGTCGGCGCCTATCAGCTCGAAGGTCTCGGCATCCATCTGTTTGCGCGCATCGAGGGCGACCATTTCACCGTCCTCGGCCTGCCGCTGCTGCCGCTGCTTGCGTTCCTGCGAAGCGAACGGCTAATTGCGGTGTAAATGATAGACATGGCTGGGCGCTGATGCGGATTCTCGGACTGACCGGCTCGATCGGGATGGGTAAATCCACCACCGCGAAATTGTTTGCGGAGGCCGGTGTGCCCGTCTACGACGCCGATGCCGCGGTTCATCAACTCTACGAGGGCGAGGCCGCGCCGGCGATCGAGGCCGCCTTCCCCGGCACCACCGCGAACGGCAAGGTCGATCGTCCCAAGTTGTCCGCGCGTGTGGTGCACGATCCTGCCGCGATCAAGCAGCTCGAGCAGATCGTTCATCCGATGCTGGGCGCTTCCCGGCAAAAATTCTTTGCCGATGCGGAAGCCGCGAAAGCCCCTGTCGTGGTCCTCGATATCCCGCTGCTGTTCGAAACCGGCGGCGAGAAACGCGTCGATGCCGTGGTCGTGGTCTCGACCTCGCCGGAAATGCAGCGCGAGCGGGTGCTGGCACGGGGAACCATGGACGCGGCCAAGCTTGACGCCATCATCGCCAAGCAGACGCCCGATGCCGAAAAGCGCATGCGGGCCGATTTCGTCGTGGATACCTCCCACGGACTCGAGCCGGTGCGCGCTCAAATCACGCACATCCTGGCCGAGGTCGTTAAGATGCCGCAGCGGCGGGCCTGATTCGCCGACTTCCACGGCTTCCGGCGCGGCGTCCTAAAATAATGCGTGAAATCGTTCTCGATACCGAAACCACCGGCCTCGATCCGCTGCGCGGCGATCGCCTGGTCGAAATCGGCTGCGTCGAGATCTTCAACCGCATGCCGACGGGTCAGACGTATCACGTCTATATCAACCCCGAACGGGACATGCCGGCGGAAGCCTTTGCCGTGCACGGACTGTCGGCCGAGTTTCTCTCGACCAAGCCGCTGTTCCACGAGGTGGTCGAGGAATTCCTGGCGTTCATCGGCGATGCGCCGCTGGTCATTCACAACGCCTCGTTCGACATCAGCTTCATCAACGCCGAGCTCGACCGGATCAAGCATGCCCCGATCCCGCGCGAGCGGCTGGTCGACACGTTGCTGCTGGCGCGGCGCAAGCATCCCGGCGTGTCGAACCGGCTCGACGATCTCTGCTCACGCTACTCGATCGACAATTCCCACCGCACCAAGCACGGCGCGCTGCTCGATTCCGAGCTGCTGGCAGAAGTCTATGTCGATCTGGTCGGGGCGCGGCAGTCGCAATTGCTGCTGGCGTCTGAAACCCAGGAGATTCGCGTGAGTGCTGGCGGCGACGCACCACGGCGGCAGCGGCTGGTGCCGCTCACGCCGCGGGTGTCGGACGCCGAGCGAGAGGCCCATCGGGCCTTCATCGCAACGATGGGCGAGAAGGCGATCTGGAACGAATACCTGCCCGCTCCAGCCGTTCCTCCCGCCGGCTAAGCCTGCTTATCAGGCCTGGCCGGCCTGACCCTGGGCGGCCATCTGCCGCTCCATGTTCTGGCGATAGAGACCGACGAAGTCGACCGGGTCCAGCATCAGCGGCGGGAACCCGCCGTCGCGCACGGCGGTCGCGATGATCTCGCGGGCGAACGGGAACAGCAGGCGCGGGCATTCGATCATGACCAGCGGGTGCAGGTTCTCCTGCGGCACGTTGGCGATACGGAACACGCCGGCATAGGCGAGCTCGAACGAGAACATCACCTTGCCCGCGGTCTCGGCCTTGCCCTCGACCGACAACGTCACCTCGAACTCCTGATCGCTCAGATTGTTGGCGTTGACATTGATCTGGATGTTGATCTGGGGCGGCTGGCTCTGCGGCTGGAGCGAGCTCGGCGCGTTCGGATTTTCGAACGAGAGGTCCTTGGTATATTGCGCCAGCACGTTGAGCTGGGGAGCCTGGGCCGCCTCGGGAGGGGTGCCGTTACCGTTGGTCATCAAAGTGTCTCCTTACCCGATTGGGGCTGAATTTCGCGGCGGTTGGCTAACATAGGGCCGCCTCGTTCCACAAGGACGAACGGCCCCGGCGGGTCGATCGAGGCCAGCTTCACGTCTGCGACGTTTCACCCGCCCCGAATACCAAATTGCGCGTTAAACGCTTGAAGATGCGCGATTTCCGCCCAGGATCGGGTTTCCCCTTAAGCATAAAACGCGCTACACTTCCCGCTGTGCCAAAAGGCGCCATTGGCCGGGCCAAATTTCGTGCCTACATCGGCGGACGTGACGCGCGGGCCTAAAATGGTGATGTCATCTTGCCGTTCCGGTATGGAACGGTCTACTGGCCGGATTGATTTTCCCGGTAGCGACCCCAAAGAAGCCCTGAGTAAAGACCAGAAAGCGATACGACGTGGACATCTACACCATCATCTTCCTTGCGCTGGCGGTCTTTATTTTCCTGCGGCTGCGCAGCGTGCTGGGACAGCGAACCGGCAACGAGCGGCCGCCGTTCGACCGTACGGCGCGCAATGCGCTGGGTGGTGCTCCCGACAAGAACGTCGTGACCATGCCGGGCAAGGTGATCGACCAGCCGCCGCCGGCACCGACGGCGGAAGCGACCCCGCCGTCCGACCGCTGGAAGGGCCTGGCCGAGCCCGGCACCGCGCTGGCCCTGGGCCTCGACGCCATCGTCGAGAAGGATTCCACCTTCGACCCGCGCCACTTCCTGTCCGGCGCTCGCGGCGCCTACGAGATGATCGTGCTGGCCTTCGCCAATGGTGATCGCCGCTCGCTGCGCGATCTCTTGTCATCGGAGGTTTATGAGAGCTTCGACGCCGCGATCAAGGATCGCGAGAAGAACGACCAGAAGACCGAAACCCGCTTCGTCTCGATCGACAAGGCCGAGCTGGTCGGCGCCGACGTGCGCGACCGCACGGCGCAGCTTACCGTGCGCTTCGTCTCGCAGATGATCTCGGTTACCCGCGACAAGGCCGGCAATATCGTCGACGGCAACGCCGACAAGGTCGCCGACATCACCGACATCTGGACCTTCGCCCGCGACACCACCTCTCGCGATCCGAACTGGAAGCTGGTTGGCACCGGAAGCGCGAATTAAGAGTTTCCTGAAGAACGGCGCGACGGCGCTTTGCGCGGGCCTCGTCGTGCTGGCTTCGTTTTCGCTTGGCGCAGAAGCTGCCCGGCGCCACTACCGCAGCCATCATCATCGCCATCCCGAAGTGGCCACGATCCCTCCGCGCGCGCTGCCCTATCCGCAGCTCCCTCTCCCGTTCGAAATTCCCGGCGCGCAATATCTGCCGCTGGCCTGGGCGGACGTGAAGGGCTGGAGCGATGACGATCATCTTGCCGCCTACAGGACGTTTCGTGCCAGCTGCCGTTCGATCAACGCGCAGACCGGCGCCTCCGAGCCGAAGTCCCTTGAACTAAAGGCTCTGGGCGGCTCGCTGAGCGAGCCCTGCCGCGCCGCCAGGTCGCTCCAGCCGACCGACGAAGCGACAGCGAAGAGTTTCTTCGAGAACAATTTTTCGCCGCTTCGCATCTCGCGCCTCGGCGAGCCCGACGGCTTCGTCACCGGCTATTACGAGCCGGTGCTGGAGGGATCGCGCACGCAGACCGATGTCTACAACGTTCCGGTCTACCGCCGCCCCTCGAACCTGTTCGTGCGCGGCTTCAACCAGGCCTCGGTCAGCCTGCCCAACAAGGGACCGGTCTATCGCAAGATCGGCCGCCGCAAGCTCGTGCCCTATTACGACCGCGGCGAGATCGAGGACGGCAAGATCGCCGGCCGCGGACTGGAGATCGCCTGGCTGAAGGATCCGACCGATCTGTTGTTTGCCCAGATCCAGGGCTCGGCGCGGATCAAGTTCGACGATGGCAGCACCATCAGGCTCAACTACGATTCCTACAACGGCTATCCCTACACGGCCGTGGGGCGCATCCTGATCGAGCGCGGCATCATTCCGAAGGAAGAGATGTCGATGCAGAAGATCAGGGAGTGGATGGCGCAGAACCCCGACGGCGCGAAGGAACTGCGGCGGCAGAACCGCTCCTACATCTTCTTCCACGAGGTCAATCTGTCCGACACGGACGAGGCGGTCGGTGCGCAAGGCATTCCGCTGACCGCCGGCCGCTCGATCGCGGTCGACAAATCGCTGCACGTCTACGGCACGCCGTTCTTCATCGAGGGCGAACTGCCGATCGAGTCCGATCGCGCCAAGACGCCGTTCCATCGGTTGATGATCGCACAGGACACCGGCTCGGCGATCATCGGCCCGGCGCGCGCTGATCTCTATTTTGGCGCGGGCGCCGAGGCCGGCCGCGTCTCGGGCCGGCTGCGCCATCCCATGCATTTCGTGATGCTGGTGCCGAAGAGCCTCGATCCCAATCTGCGCGCAGCCAGGCTGCCGGTGCCGGATCCGCGGCCGTCGGAGAAGATCGCAAAACTGTTTCCGCAGCCGCCCGCAGCGAAGCCGGTCGTATCAGCCGCAACTTCCGGCAAGGACGAGACCGTCGCCGTTGCGAGCCCGGTGCCGTTACCGGCGCCGCGTCCTATGATAGAACCTGTCCGCGAACCGCGCAGGCACATGAAAACCCGTTCCCACCAGCAATGAAGCGATCGTCCCGTCCGCCCGTGCTGGATCCGCGTCCCTCGCCGCGCCGTCGTGTGCTCAGCGAGGAAGACCGCGAACTGTGGGACCTCGTCGCAAGGCAGGTGAAGCCGCTGCGGAAGCATCGTGCGACGAAGCTGCACACCGCGCCGCGCGCCGAGTCCTTGGTCGCTGCGCCGGCTCCTAAGCCCACGCTGTCGCCGCGCCCCTTGGCTGCGGCCCCGGCCCCACGTCCGTCCAAGCCGGCGATGCCACCGCTCGCCCCGCTCGGCAAGCGCGAGCGCGCGAAATTGTCGCGCGGCCGCAGCGAGATCGACGCGCGGCTCGACCTGCACGGCATGACTCAGATGCGCGCGCACCGCGCTCTCACCGGCTTCCTGCACCGCGCCCACCATGATGGCCTGACATTTGTGCTGGTTATCACCGGCAAGGGCCGCAGCGGTGGTGAAAGCGGCGTGCTCCGCCGTCAGGTGCCGGAATGGCTCAGCCTGCCGGAATTCCGCGCTTTCGTGGTCGGGTTCGAGGAGGCTGCCATCGGCCACGGCGGCGAGGGCGCGCTGTATGTGCGAATTCGGCGGGCGCGCTTCTAAAACGGTCGCACGATCCCGACGCGCGGGATCAAGGTGATGATCAGCCCGAAGATGTTGGTCTTCTGATCCCCTTCCGGAATCAACGCGGTCTCCTGCCTCGCCGGCAGCATCTTCACCGCATGCAGGATCAGGAACATGCAGACTGCCCAGTTCGAGATCCAGCGCGAATAGTCGAACACCATGACGAACATCACGAGATAGGCGAGGCTGACGCCGATCAGCGCCGCGATCACGAGGCGTCGGTGTGTCTCGTTCGCGAGCGCGCCGATCAGGCTCGCAAAATAGCGCCATAGCGGCGTGTGCAGCCAGATCAGCAGAGCAAACACGGGAATGCCGAGGCTGTTGTGCGGCAGGCGGCCCCAGGTGTCCGAGATCTCCTTCGCAAGCGGCTGGTACCAGATGTAGGCGAATTGCAGCAGATCGGTGCGCGACGGATCGACCATCCTTGTCTTCAAGTACGCGGTGAAATCAGCCTCCGGGATCGGCATCGTTCCCAGGAATTGCGCGGCGAAGAACAGCGCGGAGACGACCGCAAGGGCGACGATGCCGAATGCGACATTGCTGCGATTGAGACCGTAAGCGAGGTAGTGCCTGGCCACGACGATGGTGACGATCGTCGGCACATACATCAAGAGATGAATGTGGTGGATCAGGACGAGTAGAATCGAGAACAGCGCCGCCGTCGCCACGAACAGCAACGAACCCGCCGGCATCAGCAGCAGGATGATCGCGAGCGCACAGCCATAGATGTCGAAATGGCCGAGCGTGTGCATGAAGTTCTTCAGGAAGAACGGCGAGCCGGCGATGAAGACGAACAGAGGCAGCGTCTTCGCCGTGAAGCCGAACGTCCTCTGAAACAGTTTTGCGTAGAGCCCCAACGTCACCAGCCACGTCACCCCGCCGAGCGCGAACACCCACCAGACCGGCACCTTGTCCGCAAACAGCGCGACAACAGCTCCGATCAGCGCGCGCTTGATGAAGCCGAAATGGTAGTCGACGAGGAGATGGATGTAGGGGACGTAAGGCGGCAGCTGGATCTTGTGAACGAACACGCCTGCTATCACCGCCGCGTTGATCGCGAACAGCAGCCGCCAGGGGTTTTGGAGGATTTGTTTCAACAAGACCGTCGGGGGTAATGGGTCCTGGCTTTCGCCAGGACGACGACCCGATAGATAGCGGACTGGCCCGGAATTACAAAATGAACCGGCTCAGATCGGCGTTCTTGGCGAGGTCGCCGACGTGCTTCTGCACGAAATCGGCATCGACCCGGACGGTCTCGCCGTTGCGGTCGGGGGCGGTGAAGGAGATCTCGTCCAGCACCCGCTCCATCACGGTCTGGAGCCGGCGGGCGCCGATGTTCTCGACCGTCGAATTGACGGCGACCGCGACGTCGGCGAGCGCGTCGATGGCGCTGTCCGTGATGTCGAGCGTGACACCCTCGGTCTGCAGCAGCGCGACATATTGCTTGATCAGCGAAGCCTCGGGCTCGGTCAGGATGCGGCGCATGTCATCGCGGGTCAGGGCCTGCAATTCGACGCGGATCGGCAGGCGGCCCTGCAACTCCGGCAACAGGTCGGACGGCTTTGCGACATGGAAGGCGCCTGATGCAATGAACAGGATGTGGTCGGTCTTCACCGCGCCGTGCTTGGTCGAGACCGTGGTGCCCTCGATCAGCGGCAAGAGATCGCGCTGCACGCCCTCACGCGAGACGTCGCCGCCGACGCGGCCGTCCCGGGCGCAGATCTTGTCGATCTCGTCGAGGAAGACGATGCCGTTGTTCTCGACCGCGCTGATCGCCTCCAGCGTCAGCTGGTCGGTGTCCAGCAGCTTGTCGGACTCCTCGTTGACGAGGATCTCGTGCGAGCCTTCCACCGTCAGGCGCCGCGTCTTGCTGCGGCCGCCCATCTTGCCGAAGATGTCGCCGATCGAGATCGCGCCCATCTGCGCGCCCGGCATGCCCGGGATTTCGAACATCGGCATGCCGCCGCCCGAGGACTGTGTCTCGATCTCGATTTCCTTGTCGTTCAGCTCGCCGGCGCGCAGCTTCTTGCGGAAGGATTCCCGCGTCGCCGAGCTGGCATTGGCGCCGACCAGCGCATCGAGCACGCGCTCTTCGGCGGCGAGCTGGGCCCGTGCCTGTACGTCCTTGCGCTTGCGCTCGCGCACCTGGGCGATCGCGACCTCGACGAGATCGCGCACGATCTGCTCGACGTCGCGGCCGACATAGCCGACTTCGGTGAATTTCGTGGCCTCCACCTTGAGGAACGGCGCATTCGCAAGTTTTGCCAGGCGCCGCGCGATCTCCGTCTTGCCGACGCCGGTGGGGCCGATCATCAGGATGTTCTTCGGCAGAACCTCTTCGCGCAGCGAGCCGGTGAGCTGCTGCCGGCGCCAGCGGTTGCGCAGCGCGATCGAGACGGCGCGCTTGGCGTCACCCTGGCCGACGATGAAGCGGTCGAGTTCGGAAACGATTTCGCGGGGAGAGAAGTCTGTCATGGCACCTTAGCTAGGATTAGAAGCCGGCGGGGACAAGCCGCATTTTTGACCGTCAGATGATCGGTGGACCGGATTGCCATTGCTTCACGGCCTCGATCGGATGGACGAGCATCAGGACGTTGAGCGTCAGATTGTCGCGAATGTGCAGCGCCAGCATGATCTCGAAGGCGAGCCCGAGCGCGACGGTGGCGGGAACAGGCAGCACGCGTGCGGTGAGGAAGCCCAGCACCATGAACAGCGTGTCCGAGACCGAGTTGACGATGCTGTCGCCGTAATAATCCAGCGAGATCGTGCCGGCGCGGTAGCGCTCGATGATCACGGGCGAGTTCTCGACGATCTCCCAGGCACCCTCGATCAGCATCGCGATGATCAGGCGCGCCGGCCAGCCGAGGCGTCGCGAGAACAACAGCCACGTCAGTCCGTAGAACAGGAAGCCGTGCAGCACGTGCGAGAAGCTGTACCAGTCGGCGATGTGCTGGGAGTTCTCCGAGCTGTTCACCACGCCGTGCCACAGCTTGACGTAGCCGCAGGTGCAGATCGGCACCCGCCCCATCGCAAACAGGATCGAGGCCTGCAGCGCCAACAGCAGCAGCGCGATGCCGGCCCAGGCGAGCGGCGGTATCGCGGTTTTGATCGGGCTGACGCTGCGGGCCGAGGTCATTCGCTTCTAGCCGGCCGTCAGCGCTTCGATGGTGACGTTGCGGTTGGTGTAGACGCAGATGTCGGCGGCGATGTCGAGGGAGCGGCGGACGATGGTCTCGGCGTCCTTGTCGGTGTCAACAAGGGCGCGGGCCGCGGCCAGCGCGTAATTGCCGCCGGAGCCGATCGCCATCACGCCGGCCTCGGGCTCGAGCACGTCGCCGGTGCCCGTCAGCACCAGGGAGACGTCCTTGTCGGCCACGATCATCATTGCCTCCAGCCGTCGCAGGTAGCGGTCGGTGCGCCAGTCCTTGGCCAGCTCGACCGCGGCCCGGGTCAATTGCCCCGGATACTGCTCGAGTTTGGATTCGAGCCGCTCAAAGAGCGTGAAGGCGTCGGCGGTGGCGCCGGCAAAGCCGCCGATCACGTCGCCCTTGCCGAGTTTCCGGACCTTTTTGGCATTGGACTTGATCACGGTCTGGCCGATCGAGACCTGGCCGTCGCCGCCGATCACCACCTTGCCGCCTTTGCGGACGGTCAAAATCGTGGTGCCGTGCCAGACCGGCGAGCTGTTCTGGGAATCCTGCATGAAATACCTCGTTGTCCGGCCTGATTTAGGCCGTCGGGAGCAAAGGGACAACCGGCACCCAACGGGCCGTTCCGGACCCAAATTCGCTCACCATAGGCGGAAGTAGAGGCCCGGCCAGCCGTTCCCGCAGTAGCGAAGGCGTCATTTGGCTGTTAAGAGACTGGCGTTTTCGGCCAAACGGGCATGATCCGGAAAAGTGGGCATCCGGTTTTCCGAGAGGATCATGCCCAACTAAACGCGAAAGCTTTCAATGCGCACCGCGACGATCAAGCGCAAGACCAAGGAAACCGACATCGAGGTCTCCGTGAACCTCGATGGCACCGGCATGTCCAATATTGCGACCGGCATCGGCTTTTTCGACCATATGCTCGATCTCCTCGCCCGCCATTCCCGCATCGACCTTACGGTCAAGGCGGTGGGCGACCTGCACATTGACTATCACCATACCACCGAAGACACCGGCATCGCGCTCGGCCAGGCGGTCAAGCAGGCGCTCGGCAACATGGCGGGCATCACCCGCTACGCCGGCGTGCACATGCCCATGGACGAGACGCTGACGCGTGTGGTCATCGACATTTCGGGCCGCCCGTTCCTGGTGTTCAAGGCCGACTTTCCCCGCGACAAGATCGGTGAGTTCGACACCGAGCTGGTGCGCGAGTGGTTCCAGGCCTTCGCCATCAACGCCGGCGTGACTCTCC
Organism: Bradyrhizobium sp. CCBAU 53338; assembly: GCF_015291665.1. Lineage (NCBI taxonomy): Bacteria > Pseudomonadati > Pseudomonadota > Alphaproteobacteria > Hyphomicrobiales > Nitrobacteraceae > Bradyrhizobium > Bradyrhizobium sp. CCBAU 53338. The sequence continues at coordinate 205,655 of NZ_CP030048.1, read as the reverse complement.
ACGTCGAGACCCTATATGGCGATAACAGCCACCATATCGCCGAGTCCTGCTTCAAGGGCCTGGCGCGGGCACTGCGCACCGCGGTTGCGATCGACCCCAAAGCGGCGGGCGAGATCCCGTCCACCAAGGGCTCGCTTGGCGGCTGACATCTCCGGTCTCGGTGGCTGACGCCGCCGGCGGCCTCGACTTCATTCTCGAGAACGGGGCATCGAAAATGCCTGTCTACACAGTTCACGCTCCCTTCCCTGGCGGGGCCGATCTGCGTGCGACCGACAAGTTCGTGTTCGTGCGCGACGGCTTCCATTTCTGGGCGATGGTGCTCGGCCCGGTCTGGCTGGCCTGGAACAGGCTTTGGCTGGCGCTGATCGGCTGGATCGTCTTCCTCGCCGCGTTCGATGCCGCCCTGCACAGTCTCGGCCTCGGCCGCACCACGATCTTTTTCGCCAACGTCATCGTCGCGCTGCTGATGGGTTTCGAGGCCTCGAGCCTGCGCCGCTGGACGTTGTCGCGCGGCGGCTGGCGGCAGCTCGACGTCGTCGTCGCTGATGACGAAGACACCGCCGAGCGGCGCTTCTTCGAGCGCTGGAGCAAGGCACAGCGTGGCATCGTCAACGATCAATGGGCCGTCGATCGTGGCGGCCCGCCGCCGACCCGCAGCGTGCCGGGTCAGCCATTCTCGAACCCGCCGCCGATTCCGGCCGGCGGCATCATTGGATTGTTTCCAGAACCGGGAGGGTCAAGATGAGCGTCGCCATCATCGATTACGGTTCCGGGAATCTGCATTCCGCGGCGAAAGCCTTTGAGCGCGCCGCGCGCAGCCTGGAGAATCCGCAAAAGGTCTTCGTCACCAGCGATCCCGATCAGGCCTATGAGGCCGATCGTCTGGTGCTGCCAGGCGTCGGCGCCTTCGCCGATTGCCGCCGCGGTCTCGACGCCGTCAACGGCATGGTCGAGGCGATCACCGAAGCCGTGCGCGTCAAGGCGCGGCCGTTCTTCGGCATCTGCGTCGGCATGCAGTTGATGGCGAGCCGCGGCAAGGAGCATGTCATCACCGAAGGCTTGAATTGGATCGGCGGCGACGTCGAGAAGATCACGCCGCGCGACGAGGGCCTGAAGATCCCGCACATGGGCTGGAACACGCTCGAGCTGCTGCAGGAGCATCCGGTGCTCAACAAGCTGCCGCTCGGGCCGAAGGGTCAGCACGCTTATTTCGTGCACTCCTACCACCTCAACGCAGCCAATGAAGCGAACGTGCTCGCGCGCGCCGATTACGGCGGGCCCGTCACCGCGATCGTCGGCAAGGACACCGCCATCGGCACGCAGTTTCACCCCGAGAAGAGCCAGCGCTTCGGCCTCGCCCTGATCTCGAACTTTTTGCGATGGAAACCGTGATCCTCTTTCCTGCCATCGACCTCAAGAACGGCCAGTGCGTGCGCCTCGAGCAAGGCGACATGGCGCGCGCGACCGTGTTCAATCTCGATCCCGCCGCCCAGGCGCAAAGCTTCGTCACCCAGGGGTTTGAATATCTCCACGTCGTCGATCTCGACGGTGCCTTCGCCGGGAAACCGGTGAATGCGCAGGCCGTCGAGGCGATGCTGAAGACGATTCCGATCCCGGTGCAGCTCGGCGGCGGCATTCGCGATCTCGCGACCGTCGAAGCCTGGCTCGAGAAGGGCATCGCCCGCGTCATCATCGGCACCGCGGCGGTGCGCGATCCGGAACTGGTGAAGGCGGCGGCAAAAAAATTCACCGGCCGCGTCGCCGTTGGCCTCGACGCCCGCGACGGCAAGGTCGCGGTCGAAGGCTGGGCCGAGACTTCGCAGGTCACGGTGCTGGAAATCGCACAGCGTTTCGAGGATGCCGGCGTTGCCGCCATCATCTTCACCGACATCGCGCGCGACGGTCTTCTCAAGGGCCTGAACCTGGATGCGACCATCGCGCTTGCCGACGCGATCTCCATTCCGGTGATCGCCTCTGGCGGCCTCGCCTCGATCGAGGATGTGAAAGCCATGCTGGCGCCGCGGGCGAAGAAGCTCGCCGGCGCGATTGCCGGCCGCGCGCTCTATGACGGCCGGCTCGATCCCGCCGCCGCCCTCACCTTGATCCGCGACGCGCGCAGGAGCTGACAGATGTTCAAGGTGCGCGTGATCCCCTGCCTCGACGTCAAGGACGGCCGCGTCGTCAAGGGCGTCAACTTCGTCGATCTCAGGGATGCCGGCGATCCCGTCGAGGCCGCGATCGCCTATGACGCGGCTGGTGCCGACGAGCTGACCTTCCTCGACATCACCGCGACCCACGAGAACCGCGGCATCATGCTGGACGTGGTCCGGCGCACGGCCGAGGCCTGTTTCATGCCCGTCACCGTCGGCGGCGGCGTGCGCAAGGTGGACGACATCAAGACGCTGCTGCGCGCCGGCGCGGACAAGGTCTCGATCAACAGCGCCGCGGTGTCGCGCCGCGAGTTCGTCAAGGAAGCTGCTGAAAAATTCGGCGAGCAGTGCGTGGTGGTCGCGATCGACGCCAAGCGGGTCAAGCGCCCGGGCGGCGACCGCTGGGAGATCTTCACCCATGGCGGCCGCAACTCGACCGGCATCGACGCCATCGAATATGCCCAGGAAGTGGTCTCGCTTGGCGCCGGCGAGCTTCTGCTCACCTCGATGGACCGCGACGGTACGCGGCAGGGTTTCGACATCCCGCTGACCCGGGCGATCGCCGACAGCGTTCCCGTTCCCGTGATCGCCTCGGGCGGCGTCGGCAATCTCGACCACCTCGTCGACGGGATCCGCGACGGGCACGCCACGGCCGTGCTGGCCGCCTCGATCTTTCATTTCGGGGAATTCACCATCCGCGAAGCCAAGGAGCACATGGCCCGGCGCGGGTTGCCCATGCGCCTGGATGCCTGACGACTCCCGTTCATAAAAATGCTACACAGGCCGGTGGGAAACGGCCTGTCTGGCCGGATGTGTTTCTGAGTATTCCGTATGCCGCGTTTCACCATCCACGACCTTGCCGAGACCATCGATGCCCGCGCGGCCTCGGGTGGCGAGGCCTCCTATACCCGCAAGCTCCTCGACAAGGGCGCCGAACATTGCGCCAAGAAGTTCGGAGAGGAAGCAGTCGAAACCGTAATCGCAGCAGTCGAAAACGATCGCGCGCATCTGATCGCCGAGAGTGCCGACCTGCTCTACCATTTCCTTGTGTTGCTCAAGGCCCGCGGCGTAAAGCTGGAAGAGGTCGAAGCGGCGCTCGACAAGCGCACGAACATGTCCGGACTGGAAGAGAAAGCGTCGCGCAAGAGCAACTAGCCAGGCTCTCAACGGAGAAGGTGGCGTCATGGATATCCGCGCACCCGAGCAGCAGTATAATCCATACCGCGTCTATTCGCGCAAAGAGTGGGCGCGTCTGCGCGACGATACCCCGATGACGCTGGAGCCGGGCGAGTTCGACCGGCTGCGCTCGCTGCACGATCGCCTCGACCTCAAGGAAGTCGAGGACATCTATCTGCCGCTGTCGCGCCTGCTGTCGATCTATGTCGATGCGATGCAGCGTCTGTATTACGCCGAGCGCCAGTTCCTCAACATCAGGGATCGCAAGGTCCCCTACATCATCGGCGTCGCCGGCTCGGTCGCGGTCGGAAAATCCACCACGGCCCGCGTGCTGCAAGCGTTGCTGGCGCGCTGGTCGCCGCGGCCGAAGGTCGAGCTGATCACCACCGACGGCTTTCTCTACCCGAAGGCCCTGCTCGAGCAGCAAGGCATTTTGCAGAAGAAAGGCTTTCCGGAGAGCTACGACCTGCCGCTGCTGCTCAGCTTCCTGTCCGACATCAAGTCGGGCCGTCGCCATGTGCGCTCGCCGGTCTATTCGCATCTGACCTACGACATCGTGCCGAACGAATGGGCAGAGGTCGACCAGCCCGACATCTTGATCGTCGAGGGCGTCAACGTCTTGCAGACCGGCAAGCTGCCGCGTGACGGCAAGGCGGTGCCGGTCGTTTCCGACTTCTTCGACTTCTCGGTTTATATCGACGCCGACGAAGAGGCGCTGCGGCGCTGGTACATCAAGCGCTTCCTGGCGCTGCGCGACACCGCGTTCACCAATCCAAAATCCTACTTCAACCGCTACGCGTTGCTGTCGGACGATGAGGCTACCGCCACGGCGACCGCGATCTGGGAGCGCACCAACCTCGCCAATCTCGAGGACAACATCCTGCCGACGCGGCCGCGCGCGACGCTGATCCTGAAGAAGGGCGCGGATCACGCGGTGGAGAGCGTGGCGCTGAGAAGGCTGTAAGCCGCAAGGAGAGAGCGCGGGCTACACCGCCAACTGCCGCGCCGCTGCCAGTCCCGCCAGCGCCTCGTCCAGCTTCTCGCGATCGAGCGGCTTGATCAGAAATCCGTTCATGCCTGCCTCGAAGCAGGCGTAGCGATCTTCCACCAGCGTGTTCGCGGTCAGCGCGAGGATCGGCGTGTGCCGGCTGCCGGTGGCGGCCTCGTGGGCGCGGATGCGTTTGGTCGCCTCGATGCCGTCGAGCTGCGGCATCTGGATATCCATCAGAACCAGGTCATAGGGCGTACCGGCCGAACTCGCCGAAAGCCAGGATTCCAGCGCGGCCTCGCCGTGTACGGCGATGACGACGCGATGGCCGAGCTTGGTGAGCAGCGACCGCATCAGCAGTGCGTTGATCTCGTTGTCCTCTGCGACGAGGACCGAGAGGCCGCCCGCGGGCGTTTTGCCCGGAACCGGCTCGACAGGCTCGGGTGCGAGATCGGGCGAGGCGACTTCGGGCGTCAGCGCGAGACGCGCGGCGAGCGAGGCGGCACGCAGCGGCTTGACCAGGAAGCCGGTGAAATCAGGCGACAGCTTTTCATGGCGCGAGCTCGGTGTCAGCAGCACGAGCCGTTGCGTCGCGTGGGCGCGGGCGGCTGCGCCGAGGCGATCGGTGACGACGGGGCCGAGCGCGCGATCGAGCAGCACCGCATGCCACGAGCGCTCCGGCAGCAACGCTTCGGCGACGGCCGCGTCTGCGACCAGGCAGGTCTGGCCGCCCCAGCGTTCCAGCCGCCGTGCGATGAGAGATGCTTCGATGCCTTCGGCCACCAGCAGGATCGACTTGCCGGCGAGATCGGGACTCGGGAAAGTCGTTTGCCCGGCCTCGCCCTGCGCGAGCGTGAGGGGAATTGCGACCTCGAAGGTCGAGCCCTTGCCGGGCGCACTCTCCAGCGTGATGCGGCCGCCCATGCGCTTGACGATGCGTTCGCTGATGGCGAGGCCAAGGCCCGTGCCGCCATAGGTGCGGGCGACGCGGTCGTCGGCCTGCTCGAATTCGCGGAAGATGCGCGACTGCGCTTCGGGCGCGATCCCGATGCCGGTGTCGCGAACCAGGAAGCTGATCTCGTTCGGCCAGATGCCGGGCTCGACGATCAGCGCGACGCCGCCCGATGCGGTGAATTTGATGGCGTTGCCGGCGAGGTTGAGCAGCACCTGGCGCAGCCGCGCGGCATCGCCGGTGACTTCAAGGGGCAACCGCTCGTCGACATAAGCCGCGATCTCGAGCTGCTTGGCCTGTGCGCGCGGCGCCAGCAGCTCGGTGACCTCCTCGATCAGGGTCGAGAGCGCAAAGGGGCGTTGGTCGAGATCGAGCTTGCCGGCTTCGATCTTGGAGTAGTCGAGCAGCTCCTCGATCAGCGCCATCAGCGCTTCGCCCGAGGTTTTCACGGCCCTTGCGTACGTGGTCTGCTCCGGCGTCAGCGTGGTGTCGAGCAGGAGGCCGCCCATGCCGATGATGCCGTTCAGCGGGGTGCGGATCTCGTGCGAGGCCATCGCGAGGAAGCGCGATTTGGCGCGGTTGGCGGCGTCGGCCTGGTCGCGGGCATCGGACAGCGCGCGCTCGGTCTCGGTGCGGTCGGTGACGTCGCGCCCGACGCTCTGCAGTTCGGCCGGTTGGCCGGCATCGAGCCGCACGAAACCTTCGCGCCAGGCGATCCAGCGCGCGCCGAGCGGGGTGGTGATCTTCTGGTCGTGAATGCGCGTGCCGTTGCTCTCGCGGGCGCTGTCGCCCTGCTCCAGCACGTCGAAATCGAACCGCGTGCCGACCAGCGCACTGCGCGCCTGCCCGGCCAGTGCGCAATAGGCGTCGTTGGCGAAGGTGATGCGGCCCTGATGGTCGCGCAGCACGATCAGATCACCCTGCGATTCGAACAGGCTGCGGGCGCGCTCTTCGGCTTCCTTCAGCTCCCAATTGCGGTCGATCAGCGCCTCGTTGTGCGCGGCGAGCTTCTTCATCCGCTTGTTGACGAAGCGCAGCCGCATGCTGAGCGTGGCGAGGCCAAGGCAGGCCAACGCGAACAGGAAGCTCGCGCCGATCGCAAAGGTGTTGGGGTCGTAGCCGGAATTTTCCGAGCGGCTGCCGGTGACGAAACCATAGGCGCCGCCGAACGTCGCAGAGAAGATCATGAAGGAGCGGATCGCGAAGGCAATCCTGGGGTGCTGTCGCCTGAAGCGGCGCATGCGCACCTTGATCCGGAACGTCCGACCCATTGCCACCGACCCCGACTCTCGTCCGAAACCCGCCACCGCCGTGCGCGACGATGTCTTGCCGACCTTGCGAACAGCTTGAGGCTTTGGGGCGGCCTCGAAACAGGGTTGACGAGGTCTTAATGTTTCAGAGCGAGGCGGCCTGGAGGGGCAGCGGGTGGCCGCCATGAGCGCCGACGATCAGGGCCGCGGCCTCCTGCTGCGAGAACGTCTTCGAGCGCACATAGATGCGGTAATCGGCCGGGCCGTCGGTGGATAGATAGATCACCGGGCCGCCATCGACCGGCTGCGCGGCAATCGTGACGAGGCGCATCGCCGGATTGGGCTGGCAGGACTCGGTCTCGGAGCCGAGGCCATCGTCCACGACCGCGAAGTCCGCGGCGTTCGCATCGTCGGTGATCTGGACCCGCACCGTGGCCCGCGACAGATCGTCGGTGAAGGCGACATGGACGCCGGCTTTCCAGAACAGGGATGTCAGCTCGACCGAGGTGTCGCCGAGGGCGATGCAGGGATGCGAGACCGATCCGATCTCATTGCGGGCGAACACCGCAGCCGCCAACAGGGGAACCACTGAGGCCAGGATCTTGAAACGCAACATGACACTCTACTCGCCAAGAACACGCCAGAGGCCGGACTGGAACTTGTGGGCCTTATGGTTTGCAGAGCGTAAAGGAAACTCGTTACCGCAGGGTTGACGCGTGGGATGATCACGCCAGCTGGCGTACATCCTCCGCGAGTGCGCGGTAGGACAGCGCTTCGGCGAGATGCAGCCGGCCGATTTTCTCGGCGCCATCGAGATCGGCGAGCGTGCGCGCCACCCGCAGCACCCGGTGATAGCCGCGCGCCGACAACCGCATGGTCTCGGCGGCATCGCGCAGCAGCTTTTGTCCCTGCGCGTCGGGCCTGGCGATGTCCTCGAGCGCCGCGGCCGGCGCCTCCGCATTGGTGCGGATTTGCGGCAGGCCCGCAGCCGCGTAGCGCGCGAGCTGGATGTCGCGCGCGGATGCGACGCGTGCGGCGACTTCGGCCGAGCCTTCTGCCGGCGGCGGCAGGATCAGATCGGCGGCGGTGACGGCCGGCACTTCGATGCGCAGATCGATGCGGTCCATCAGCGGTCCGGAGATGCGCGCCTGGTAGTCGCCGGTGCAGCGGTCGACGCGGCCGCGCTTGCAGGCATAGCCGGGCTCGAACGCGTTGCCGCAGCGACAGGGATTCATCGCCGCAACCAGCATGAAGCGGGCAGGGTAGGTGACGCGGTGATTGGCGCGCGACACCGAGACCTCGCCGTTCTCCAGCGGCTGGCGCAGCGAATCCAGCACGCGCGGATCGAACTCGGGCAGCTCGTCGAGGAACAGCACGCCCTGATGCGCCAGCGAGATCTCGCCGGGTTTTGCACGTGCGCCGCCGCCGGTGAGCGCGGCCATGCTGGCGGAGTGATGCGGCGAACGAAACGGCCGCCGCGACGTCAGTGCGCCGCCCTCGATCTCGCCGGCGACGGAGGCGATCATCGAGACCTCGAGCAATTCGCCCGGCGACAGCGGCGGCAGGATTGAAGGCAGCCGTGCCGCCAGCATCGATTTGCCGGCACCGGGCGCGCCGATCATCAGCAGATGATGTCCTCCCGCGGCCGCGATCTCCAGCGCCCGCTTGGCGCTCTCCTGGCCCTTGATGTCGCGCAAATCGAGCAGCGAGGTGGCGGCCTCATGCACCTTCGGCACCGGTCGCGAAAGCACCTGCGTGCCCTTGAAGTGATTGGCGATCTGGATGAGTGAGCTTGCGGCGATGATCTGGATGTCCGGGCTCGCCCACGCCGCTTCCGAGCCGCAAGAGGCCGGGCAGATCAAGCCTTCCTCGCGAAGATTGGCACCGAAGGCGGCTGGCAGGACGCCGGCCACCGCCGCGATCGAGCCGTCGAGGCCGAGCTCGCCGAGCACGGTGAAGCCGGTCAGCGCGTCCGGCGGGATCGCGCCGATCGCCGCCATCAACCCGAGCGCGATCGGCAGGTCGTAATGGCTGCCCTCCTTCGGGACGTCGGCGGGCGCGAGATTGACGGTGATTCGCCGCGCCGGCAGGGCCAGGCCCGAGGCGATCAGCGCCGAGCGAACCCGCTCGCGCGCCTCCGACACCGCCTTGTCCGGAAGGCCGACGATGGCGAAGGCGGGCAGGCCGGGGGCGACCTGCACCTGCACGTCGACCGCACGGGCCTCGATCCCCTCAAAGGCGACTGTCGAAACCCGCTGAACCATGCTGCCCTCTTGCACAATTAGGGGTAGCAGAGCCGGGCGGCTCTGACAAGAACAGTACGGGAACGCGGGAGATGGCGCCGCAAGCCCTAACGACAGGTAAACCGGACGACGACATTAAGCGTCGACTACGCCTCGAATGCGAGCGGCTCTCCTCAGCACATTCCAACGAATGTCCGCTACTCCTGAGCCTGCGGGATGGGCCGTGATCTAACGGGTGAAGAATTCAAATGCTTGCAAATCGCCGCAGAAGCGAACGACGGGTGTGCAGCCGGCTTGCCAAGATTCATTTTGGCGCGGGATCGCTGCCGCGGGACTGCACCATCACGGATATCTCGGACGGGGGCGTGAAGGTCGTGGCCGAGTTTCTGGAAGTGCCGCCGCAATTCACCATCATCTTTGCGCCCGATTATTCCCGTCAGTGCCGCCTGCGCTGGCGCATCGGTTGCGAATTCGGTGCGGAATTTACCGACTAGGCCCAACAGAGGCCCGTCCTTAACCGGACTTTAGCGTTAATCGGCAAAGCATCTCTGATCAGTCCGCCGGCGGTGATCAGAGTATGTCCAAGCGTTCGTCCCTTGCCTCTTTCCCGGCGAGATTCCTGCTTCCCGCGCTCGCGGTGCTGGCCCTCGGTGGCTGCCAGACCACGAGCCTGGAGGACGTGACCGGCGCGCTCGGCGTCAGCAGCAAGCCGGACCCCGCGGCCAACGCGGATGCCAGGCCCGACATGGACGGCTTGCGCGAACGCTATCGCGCCAAGCCCAGCGATCCCGATATTGCTCTCCAATATGGCCGGGCGCTGCGCGAGATGGGCCAACGTGCGCAGGCGGTCGCGGTGATGGAGCAGGCCGTGCTGCTCCATCCCAGCAACAAGGCGCTGCTCGCCGGCTACGGCCGCGCGCTCGCCGACAACGGCAATTTCCAGCAGGCCTTCGACGTGCTGAGCCGCGCGCATACGCCCGAGGATCCCGACTGGCATATCCTCTCGGCCCAGGGCGCCGTGCTCGATCAGCTCGGCCGCAACGAGGAGGCGCAACAATATTATGCGACCGCGCTGAAGATCGTGCCGGACGAGCCGTCAGTGCTGTCCAATCTCGGCCTGTCGTACATGCTCCAGAACAATCTGCCGCGGGCCGAGGAAACCATGCGCCGCGCCTATCAGCGCGATTCCGCCAATCCCCGCGTGCGCGCCAATCTGGCGCTGGTGCTGGGACTGGAAGGCAAGCAGGCCGAGGCCGAGACCATCGTGAAGGCCGACCTGCCGCCGGATCAGGCGGCGGCCAAGGTCACGGCGCTGCGCCAGTTGCTGTCCAAGAAACAGCAGCAGCGCGCGGAGAAGTAAATCTCCGCCGCTTCGGTTGTGTTGGTTTGAAGAACGCTTCCGCGCTTACGACGCCTTGCGATGCGGCGCCGAGCCGCGTCCGGCCCTGCCCTTGAGTTTCTTCAGCAGCGGTCCGAGCAGCGAGCGCTTGGGCTTCTTCACCTCGCCTCGCCCGGCGAGACGGTTGGCCATGCTCTGGAACAGCTCGCTCGTGCGGTGGCTCTTGGAGACCTCCGCGATCATCTGGCCGTTGTTGGCCGCCGCCGAGAACAGCTTCGAATCGAACGGGATCACCGCCAGCGGCTGGCTCTCCATCGTCTTGGCGAAGGACTTGACGTCGATCTCGGCGCGCTTGTGCATGCCGACCTGGTTGATGCAGTACAGCGGCGGACGGTCGTTCGGCCGCGCCGCCTTGAGCACCGACAGCATGTTCTTGGTGTTGCGCAGGTTTGCGAGATCAGGCTCGGCCACGATCACGATGTCGTCGGCATTGACGAGGGCCCGCTTGGTCCAGGCCGACCATTGATGCGGAACGTCGAGCACGATGCAGGGCGTGGTCATGCGCAGCGTGTCGAAGATCGCATCGAACGCCTCCGCGCCGAAATCATAGACGCGATCGAGCGTGGCAGGCGCAGCGAGCAGGCTGAGATGATCGGTGCATTTGGCGAGCAGGCGCTCCATCAGCGCCGTATCCGGCCTATCAGGCGACAGCACCGCGTTGGCGATGCCCTGCGCCGGATCCTGGTTGTAGTCGAGGCCGGCGGTGCCGAAGGCGAGGTCGAGATCGATCACGACGGAATCGAGCGAAAGGTCGCGCGCGATGGTCCAGGCCACGTTGTGCGCGACCGTGGACGCGCCGACGCCGCCCTTGGCACCGACCACCGCGATGATGCGGCCGGTGATGATGGCTTCGGAGGCCGAGAACAGGCTGCAGATCGAGCGCACCACGTCGATGGTCTCGACCGGGCCGACGACGTAGTCGTTGACGCCGCGGCGCACCAGCTCGCGATAGGGCGCGGTGTCGTTGGGATTGCCGATCACCACCACGCGCGTGCCGGGATCGCAGACGCCGGCGAGATCGTCGAGCCCTTCGAGGATGTCGCGCGTGCCGTCGGATTCGATCACGATGACGTTCGGCGTCGGCATCGTGTCATAGACTTCGATCGCCGCAGCGAGACCTCCGCTCTTCGCGGTGAGATGCGCCTTGGCGAGACGGCGGTCCTGGCCGGCTGCGGTCACCGCGGCGAGCGTCTGCTCGGTCTCGCAAAACGCCTGCACCGAGATACGCGGAACCGGCGCAATGTGCTCTTCGGGGTGTCGCGGATCGTCCGCGCCTTCGTCGTCGATGCCCGTCATTTGCCTGTTTCGCTGAGTTTGGCCTTGTCAGCCTCGGGATAGGTGGTCGTGGTCGGATTGCCCTTGCGGTAGCGGTCGAAGGCGATATCGCGCCGCGCGGTATAGGCCGGCGTTTCGGCGCGCGGCTGCTCGAGGTCGGCGGGGTTGTCGATCATCGCGGCAAGATTGCGCTGGGTGGCGCAGCCGAGATTGAAGTAGGGCCGGTTCTCGTTGTAGCCGGGGTCGAGGATCGACGGGCCCACGTCCTCGGGCCACAGCCCGCAGGGGCCGGCGACCGCGGTGATCTTGGAATAGCTCAGCCGAATGGTCGGCAGCAGGCCGGGATCTTCGGGGCGATAGGAATGCTGGACGATGACGCGCGAGGGCACGCCGCCGCTGCCGAGCACGGCGCGGATCTCGCGATAGGTCGCCGCCGCCGCGCGCGAATTGGCGGTGTCGACGGGCACGTCGACGACGACGGAGCCGGTGCCTTCGCGCAGCCAGTCCCGGGCGATGCCCATCACGTCCGCCGCTTGCGCGGGCGAGAGGCCGCCGCGCGCCTTGCCGACGAAGATCACGATCGAGCGCTTGCCTTCCTGCACCGCGATCGGATGGCGCATACGGTAGTCGGTCGGCACCGTCTGGGTGGTGACGACGTCACCCGTGGTGTTGCACGCGCCCAGCATGACGGAGAGCCCCGTCAATGCGAGCGCGATGCGCAAATTGCGGCGTCGATCCGATGTCTTCGTCATCGCCTGGTCCCCTCCTGCCCCTGTCTTGCCCCGGTCCCCAAACCGTTCGTGTCAGTCGATGATGAAGCCGAAATCGCCGCGGTCGCCGTCGATCGGATCGACGCGGCGCGCGATGCCATAGAGGCGGTTCATGCGGCCGAGCAGCGCCGATTGCGCATCCGAGGACGGTGCGAAGCCGTCGTCAGGGCGCGACAAATCCTTCTGGGCGACCGCGCGCACGACATAGGGCGTCACGATCACCATCAGCTCGGTCTCGTTGTTGACGAAGTCCTGGCTGCGGAACAGCGAGCCGAGGATCGGCACCTGGTCGAGGCCCGGCAGGCCGTTGATGGCCTGCTTGGTCTGCTGCTGGATCAGGCCGGCCATCGCCATCGAGCCGCCCGAGGGGATCTCGAGCGTGGTCTCGGCGCGGCGGGTCTGGACCGAGGGGATGGTGATCGAGTTCGTGGTGTTCGAGGACAGTGCCTGCGACACCGTGATGGCGTTCTGGCTCGACAGCTCCGAGACTTCGGTCATCACGCGCAGGCTGATGCGGCCCTCGCTGAGCACGACCGGCGTGAAGTTCAGCGAGATACCGAACTTCTTGTAGGTGATCTGGGTGGTGCAGACATGCGTGGTCGGATCGCAGGAATAGCCCGCCGGAATCGGGAACTCGCCGCCGGCGACGAAGGTCGCGGATTCGCCCGAGATCGCCGTCAGGCTCGGCTCGGCCAGCGTCCGCATCACGCCCGCGCTTTCCATCGCGCGCATGGTGGCGGTGACGGTGGCGACGCCCTTGGTGAGACCGCTCACGCCGAGCCCGTTGCCGCTGACCAGCGGTCCGCCCGAAACCGTGAACGGGTTGGAATTGTTGAAGTTCACCACCGCGGTGCCGGCATTCAGGCTGGCGCTGAGGTCGACGCCGAGCTGCTTGACGATGTCGCGGCGGACTTCGCCGACCACGACCTTCAGCATCACCTGGTCGCGGCCGCGCACGACGATGTTGTTGACGACCTTGTCCGGGCTGCCGACCAGCTTGGCGGCGACGTCGCCGGCCTGCTGGGCCTCGACCGGGCTCGACACCGACCCGGTCAGCATCACGCTGTCGCCGACGCCTTCGATCTGCACGCCCGGCAGCGACTGGCGCAGTGCCGCGCGCATGCCGTTGAGGTCGCGCTTCACCGCGATGTCGTAGGAGGCGACCTGCTGGCCGTCGGCGGTGAAGAACACCACGTTGGTCTGGCCGACCTGGGCGCCGATGATATAGGCGCGCTGCGACGAGCGGATCACTGCATTGGCGATCTTGGGGTCGGCCACCAGCACGTCCTTGACCTCGCGCGGCAGGTCGATCACGACCGATTTGCCGACGCCGAGCGACAGCGAGCGCGTCCTGGCGGGCGCGATGGACGCGACCGGCGCCACGCCGAGGTCCGGTGCCTGCATCGGCGCCTGGTCGCCGACCGGCGCATCCGCGGCGCGGACGACATCGGGGGCTGCCATCAGCCCCAGCATCAGCATTGCCCCTGCCCAGAACGAGCCGGCGCGCTTCCCCCGAATGCGCAGGCCCGTCCGATAGTCCCCATACTTCATGCTGTCCCCATCACTTCTGTGACGTCAGTTGTCGTGCCTGCACGCCGTAGCGGATGACGCTGATGCCGCCCGGACGCTTCAGCGCCTGGTCCTCGGGCGAGCCGTCGGCGGCGTTGGCATCGGTGATGCTGCGCAGTGCAAGTGTGAGCGTGCCGCCCTGGCGCGCGGCCGAGAGCGCGGCGACCTGGTCGGGCCGCAGCTCGAGGGTGACGGTCTTGCCGAGCAGGGAGCTCTGGCCGTCCTTTTCCTTCGGTGCCTGGTCGATCGCGAGCACACGGATGTTGGTGAGGATGACCTCCGACAGGATCAGGTCATTGCCGCCGGTCTGCCCGTTGGTGTTGGCGCCGTCGGGGTTCTTCAGGCGGCGCGTCAGCACGATGTCGACGTGGTCGTTCGGCAGGATGAAGCCGCCGGCGGCGGTCTCGGCTGAAATCTCGGTGGACACGGCCCGCATGCCGGTCGGCAGGATCGCGGCCATGAAGCCGGAGCCATCGGCTTTCACCAGCTTCTGCTCGCGGATCGGTTCGCCCTGCATCAACGGCACGCGCGCGATCGAGCCGGCGATCTGGGTCTGCGCGTCGGGCCGGTTGTCGCGGCGGATGAAGGCGCTGCTGGCGGTCGCCTGCGGCCAGGTCTGCCATTGCAGATCCTCGGCTTTCACGGCCTGGCCGAGCTGGATGTCGGATTTGGCGACGAGCACCTCGACCGTCGGCAGCTTCTCGGCCACCGGGAGAACGGGCGCCGGCTTGTTGTCGTAGTGGCTCGCCAGATACGCAGCGACGCCGCCGGCGCCGAGCGCGATGACGAGAACGACAATGCGTGCGGTATTCATACGCTTCTACTCTTACGCGGGGCACTCGAACCGCACGTGGCGGGTTCCCCCGCATCGATGAGTAGGGAGTAAAAGTATAAGGGGTGTTGCGAGGGCGAGTGTGATGCCGCGTGACTGTGTGCGTTTTGGGCAGATGGTGAACGCCGCGTTATTCGAGCGGCGCCGGCCCCCGTAGAAACACGCGGGTGCGCGCCCGCATTCGGATGAGAACGCAGGGCGTCATGGTGAACGGGTGGTTAGTGAATGCCGGGATGACGGCGGGGAGAGATTGTCGGCTCCCCAACGCAATCAATGCAGAATTTTACTTCGCCCGCTTCTGCTCGATCGTGTCCCAGATCCTGGCCGCAACGTCGGGCCCGCCGAGCCGCGCGATGGCGCGGATGCCGGTGGGCGAGGTCACGTTGATCTCGGTGAGGTTGCCGTTGATGACGTCGATGCCGACGAACAGCAGGCCACGCTCGCGCAGCGCCGGGCCGACGGTGGCGCAGATCTCGCGCTCGCGTGGGGTAAGCTCGGTCTCCCTGGCCGCGCCGCCGCGCACCATGTTGGAGCGAAGGTCGTCGGCCGCCGGCACGCGGTTCACCGCGCCGGCGAACTCGCCGTTGACCAGGATGATGCGCTTGTCGCCGAGCTTCACCTCGGGAATGAACTGCTGGATCACCCAGGCCTCTTTGAACGTCACCGAGAACATGTCGTAGAGCGAGCCGAAATTCATGTCCTGCGGCATCACGCGGAACACCGCGGCGCCGCCATGGCCGTGCAGCGGCTTCATGACGACGGCACCGTACTTGTCGCGGAATGCGTTGATCTCGTCGAGGTCGCGCGAAATCAGGGTCGGCGGCATCAGCTGCGGAAAATTCATCACGAAAAGTTTTTCGGGCGCATTGCGCACCGAGGCCGGATCGTTGACGACCAGTGTCTTCGGATGAATGCGCTCCAGCATATGCGTCGAGGTGATGTAGGCGAGGTCGAACGGCGGATCCTGGCGCAGCAATACCACGTCGAAGCCGTTCAGCGCCTCGCGCTTGGGCTCGCCAAGAGTGAAGTGATTGCCGGGCTCGTCGCGCACGGTCAGCATCTGCACCGGCGCGACGATTTCCTCGCCGACCATCGAGAGCTTGTCGGGCGTGTAGTAGGACAGGCCATGGCCGCGCTTCTGCGCCTCCAGGAGCAGCGCGAAGGTGGAATCGCCCTTGACGTTGATGCGGGCGATGGGGTCCATCTGGACGGCGACGTTGAGTTTCATGGTCTGCCTTTCAGGTCGAGGCGTCGAATGCCGCCAACACATGGCGCGGAAGTGAGCGCGGCGCAATCAGCATGGCGTCGAATCGCAATTCGAATTCCGCATGCTCGGGATGCGCTGCAAGCCAGCCCTGCGCGGCGTCGATGATGCGCTGCTGCTGGCGTGGCGTCACCGCATAGGCGGCCTCATCCAGGCTGGCGCGTGCCTTGACCTCGACGAAGGCGATCAGGTTGCGGCGGCGCGCCACGAGGTCGATCTCGCCATGCGGCGTGCGATAGCGCTTGGCGAGGATGCGGTAGCCCTTGGCCATCAGATAGGCGGCGGCACGGCTCTCGGCGGAGATCCCGGTGCGGAACGCGGCGACGCGCTCGGGCGAGGCGACCTTCGGTTCCTCATCCCTAGTCTTCGCCATCGTCGCCTCGCACATCCTTGTGCAGATTCTTGGCGAGCTCGAGCGCGCGGGCATAGACCTCGCGGCGCGGCCGGCCCGAGAGCGCGACAGCGTGGGCGACGGCATCCTTGACGCTGTTTGTGGTGAGTTGCGCGCGCAGCAGATCGTCCAGCGCATCCGATGCCAGCACGTCGGCGTCGGCGTCAGGTGGGCCGATCACCAGCACGAACTCGCCGCGCGTTTCCGGCGCGTCCGCTTGTCGCGCGAGCTCGGCCAGGGGCGCACGCCTGACCTCCTCATGCAGCTTGGTCAGCTCGCGGCAGACCGCGGCATCTCGATCACCCATGATCTCGGCGAGATCGGTCAAGGTAGCCTGCATCCGGTTGCCGGATTCGAACATCACCAGCGTCGCATCGATGCGGGCGAGCTCGGCCAGGCGCGAACGTCGCGCGGCGGACTTCGCCGGCAGAAAACCCTCGAAGAAGAAGCGGTCGGTCGGCAGGGCTGCAACCGACAATGCCGCCAGCACCGACGATGGTCCTGGCAGCGCATAGACGGCATGGCCGGCGGCGCAGACCTCGCGCACCAGCTTGTAGCCGGGATCGGAGATCAACGGTGTGCCGGCATCCGACACCAATGCGATCGAGCCGCCGGCCGCAAGCGCCTCCAGGATTTTTGGCCGCGCGGCCTCGGCATTGTGCTCGTGGTATGGCTTGAGCTGCGCCGAGATGTCGTAACGCTCGGTCAGGCGGCGCGTGATGCGGGTATCCTCGCAGGCGATGACATCGACCCCCGCCAGCGTTTGCAGCGCGCGTAGCGTGATATCGCCGAGATTGCCGATCGGGGTCGCGACCAGATGGAGGCCGGCCGCCGCCTTCGGCGCCGCCAGCCGGTGGGCGTCGATGGAGAACCCGCGCGGGGCGGCGTCCATAGCTTCAGTCGTATTTATCGGGGCCGGCTTTGCGCGCATAATGAATCGAACTTAGGCATGATCTCAGGGGCTGGGAACCGGTCCGCCGAAAAAGATCGTGGGGGCCAGGATACTGAGCCGGAGCGGAGAAGGACTGGAATGTGATCGGCCCGGCATCACATTCCCCAGGGAATGAAGTGCCAGCGCCATATTCGCGGCGGAAACCGCGCCTTGATGCTGGACGACGAACGGCAAACAGCTGGCCAGGAATGTTAGGGGCTGTCGCGTTAAGCGATCATTATCCTTTTGTTTTGGTTAACTATTTGCCGACAATATGCCTGAATCCGCGGCTTGTGTCGGGGAAAGAGTTTATGACTGGCCGGCTTGCGGCCGGTCAGAAGAGAAGCTGCCATGGTGGGCCCGCGTGATCTGAAATTTCCCGTCGAGAGGTCCCTGATGTCAGGGGCGACCCGGCGGAGTGCGCTTGGCCTGCTGCTCGGCACGCCATTGCTGTCGGCCTGCGCCGGCGTCCAGCAGAGCCTCAGCCAGTTTTCCAGCCCGTTCTCCGGTTCCTCGCCGCCGGCGCAGCCGGCCGGCCCCCAGCAGCAGGCGACGACCGCCGGCACCGGCGGGGTGAAGGTCGGGTTGATCCTGCCGCTCTCGGCCGCCGGCAATGCCGGGCTTGCCGCGCAATCCATGCGCAACGCTGCCGAGATGGCGCTGGCCGAGTTCCAGAATCCGAACATCCAGCTCCTGATCAAGGACGACAATGGCAGCCCGCAGGGCGCGCAAGCCGGCGCGCAGCAGGCAGTCGACGAAGGCGCCGAGATCATTCTGGGGCCGCTGTTCGCGCAGTCGGTGCCGGCGGTGGCGCAAGTCGCGCGCACGCGCGGCATTTCCGTCATCGCGTTCTCGACCGATTCGAGCATCGCCGGCCGTGGCGTCTATCTCCTGAGCTTCCTGCCGGAGTCCGACGTCAACCGCATCATCGAATACTCGGCCGGCATCGGAAAGCGCTCCGTCGCCGTGCTCGTGCCTGACAATGCCTATGGCAATGTGGTCGAGGCCGCAGTGAAGGCTGCGGTGCCACGGCGTGGCGGCCGCGTCGTCGCGTTCGAGAAATATGGCGCCGATCGCGCGACGCCTGCGCGGACCGTGGCACAGCAGCTCGGTAGCGCCGATGCGCTCTTCATTGCCGATGACGGCGACGCCGTCGTCTCGGTGGCGGATGCGATGACCGCGGCTGGCGCCAATTTGCGCAACATCCAGCTGCTCGGCACCGGGTTGTGGGACAGCCCGCGTGTCTATGCGAGCCCCGCGTTGCAGGGCGGCCTCTACGCCGCACCGGACCCCGCCGGTTTTCGTGCCTTCTCCGGCCGCTATCGCACCAAATACGGAGCCGAGCCGATCCGCACGGCGACGCTCGCCTATGACGCGGTCGCGCTCGTCGCAGCGCTCGCGCGCACGCAGGGCGGCACGCGCTTCTCGCCCGACGTTCTCACCAACCCCTCGGGCTTCGCCGGCATCGACGGCCTGTTCCGCTTCCGCGCCGATGGCACCAACGAGCGCGGGCTCGCGGTGATGAAGGTGACGACGGGCGGCGGTGTTGCGGTCGCGGGCTCGCCGAAGAGTTTTGGGGCGTAACGCTACGCTGCGAGATCCGCAACCACCGCATCCAGCACGGGGAAGCCGCTGCTGGTCACCCGCAGCCGTCCCGTTGCATCGACCGTGATTGCGCCTTCCTCGCGCAAGAGCGCGATGCGGCCGGGATCGAGCGGACGGCCGGACAGCGCCTTGTAGCGCTCAGGGTCGATGCCCTCCGCAAGCCGCAACCCCATCAGCAAGAATTCGTCGGCGCGTTCTTCGCTGTTGAGGAGGTCGTCGGTGACGACGCCGTCGCCGCTGGTTTCGACCCGCATCAGCCAGGCTTCGGGACGCTTCTCGGTGGCGGTGGCGTGCCTGATACCGTCGATGTCGAGGCGGCCATGGGCGCCGGGACCGATGCCGGCATATTCCTCGCCGCGCCAGTACACCAGATTGTGCCGGCACTCGGCGCCACGCCGCGCGTGGTTGGAGATCTCGTAGGCGGGCAGGCCGAGCTTGTCGCAGGTCTCCTGCGTGACGTCGTAGAGCGCACGCGCGACCGCTTCGTCGGGCGTCTTCAATTTACCCGCCTGGTGCAGGCCGAAGAACGGCGTGCCTTCCTCGATCGTCAATTGATAGAGCGACAGATGCTCGGCTGCCTCGTCGATCGCGAGCCGCAGCTCATCGGCCCACATCGCCGGCGTCTGGTCGGGGCGCGCGTAAATCAGGTCGAACGAGTAGCGATCGAACGAGCGGCGCGCGATGGCGACGGCATCGAGCGCCTCGCGCGCGCTGTGCATCCGGCCGAGCGCTTTCAGCGAGGCATCATCCAGCGCCTGCACGCCGAGCGAGACGCGGTTGACGCCGGCTGAGCGATAGCCGGCGAAGCGCGTGGCTTCGACGCTGGTCGGGTTTGCTTCCAGCGTGACTTCGACGTCGTTCGCAACCATCCAGTGCTTGCCGATGGCATCGAGCACGGCGCCGACCGTGGCCGGCTGCATCAGTGATGGCGTGCCGCCACCGAGGAAGATCGAGGTGACCTCGCGGCCGGGCGCGCGCTGCGCGGTCGTTTCGATCTCGCGCGCGAAGGCGGAAGCAAAGCGCGTCTCGTCGATCGCGGCGTGGCGAACATGGCTGTTGAAGTCGCAATAGGGACATTTCGACAGGCAGAACGGCCAGTGCACGTAGACGCCGAACGCATCCTTATTAGCGCGGCTCAAGGCAGATCTCCGCCAGTTTCACGAAGGCGCGGGCGCGATGCGACAGGCCGAGGCCGAGCGGCGGCAGGCCGTGCTTCTCGATGCTGTCCATCTCGCCGAAGGTGCGCGTGTGACCATCGGGCAAAAACATCGGATCGTAGCCGAAACCGGCAGTGCCGCGCGGCGGCCACGCCAGCGTGCCGTCGACGCGCGCCTCGACCTCCTCGAGATGATTGTCGGGCCAGGCAACGCAGAGCGCGGAGACGAAATGGGCCTTGCGCTTGTCGGGCGTGGTGGCGCCGCGCTCCTGCAACAGGCGCTCGATCTGCGCCATCGCCGCGGAGAAATCCTTGGAGGGACCGGCCCAGCGCGCGCTGTAGATGCCCGGTGCGCCGTCGAGCGCGTCGACCACGATGCCGGAATCGTCGGCGAAGGACGGAAGCCCGGTGGCCTGCGCCGCCGCGATCGCCTTGATCGCGGCGTTGCTGCGGAAGTCGTTGCCGGTCTCGTCGGGCTCGCCCAAGCCGAGCTCGCCGGCCGACACCACCTCGATGCCGTGCGGCGCGAGCAGCTCCTTCATCTCGGCGAGCTTGCCGGGATTATGGGTCGCGATGACCAGCTTTCCGGTGATTCGGCGGTGCATGGGCCTATTGACTACGCGACAGCCAGTTTCTGCAAGTCCACCAGACGCGCGATGCCCTTCTGCGCCAGTGCGATCAGCTTCAGGAACTCGTCCTGCGTGAACGGCTCGCGTTCCGCGGTGCCCTGCACCTCGATGATGCGGCCGTCGCCGGTCATGACGAAATTGGCGTCGGTCTCGGCTTCGGAATCCTCGGCATAGTCGAGATCCAGCACCGGCGTGCCGTTGTAGATGCCGCAGGAGATCGCGGCGACGTTGTCGCGCATGACGTTGGCCTTGACCATGTTGCGCGTCTTCATCCAGTTGATGCAGTCGGCGAGCGCGACCCAGGCGCCGGTGATCGAGGCGGTGCGGGTGCCGCCGTCGGCCTGGAGCACGTCGCAATCGACCGTGATCTGGCGCTCACCGAGCGCTTCGAGATCGACGATGGTGCGAAGCGAGCGGCCGATCAGACGCTGGATCTCGACGGTGCGGCCGCTCTGCTTGCCGGCGGCGGCCTCGCGGCGGGTCCGTTCGGAGGTCGCGCGCGGCAGCATGCCGTATTCGGCGGTGACCCAGCCGCGCCCCTGGCCCTTCAGCCACGGCGGCAGGCGGTCTTCCAGCGTGGCGGTGACGAGCACGTGGGTGTCGCCGAATTTCACGAGGCAGGAGCCTTCCGCATATTTGACCACGCCACGCTCCAGCGTCACGGGGCGCAATTCGTCGGGCGCACGGCGGCTTGGCCGCATGGGAATCCTCCAAAACTCGCAAGGAATAGGCTGTTCGCGGTGCTTGTAGGTGGGGTGAGGGTGAGCAGCAAGGCTTTTTCACCCCCTGATGTCCACCCCGCAAACGCCACGCTTGTCAGACGCGCCCGGGATGGACAAATTACAAGCAACTGACAGGAGTTACCGTCTGTGGCCCATCACGATCCGATCCATCTGATCGCGCCGCGCGCGGGCCTCGCCCAGCTCAACGAGCGTTCCCGCGACATCTTTCGTCAAATTGTCGAAAGCTACCTCGCGACCGGCGAGCCCGTGGGCTCGCGCAACATTTCGCGCTTGATCGCGATGCCGCTGTCGCCGGCCTCGGTCCGCAACGTCATGGCCGATCTGGAACAGCTCGGCCTGATCTATGCCCCGCACACCTCGGCCGGCCGGCTGCCGACGGAACTCGGCCTGCGCTTCTTCGTCGATGCCCTGATGCAGGTCGGCGATCTCAACGAGGCCGAACGGCAGTCGATCCAGAGCCAGCTCGCCACCGTCGGGCACGCCCAATCGGTGGAAGCGGCGCTGGACCAGGCGCTGACCCGGCTTTCGGGGCTGACGCGCGCCGCAGCTGTGGTGCTGACGCCAAAATCCAATGCCCGGCTGAAGCACATCGAATTCGTCCGATTGGAACCCGAGAAGGCGCTGGTGATCCTGGTCGGCGAGGACGGCCAGGTCGAAAACCGCGTGCTGACGCTGCCGCCTGGGGTTCCTTCCTCGGCCATCACCGAAGCCGGCAATTTCCTCAATGCGCGAATTCGGGGGCGGACGCTCGCCGAAGCGCGGCTCGAGCTCGAAACCGCGCTCGGCGAGGCCCGCGCCGAGCTCGATCAATTGGCGCAAAAGGTGATCTCGGCGGGAATCGCAAGCTGGTCGGGCGGCGAGAACGAGGACCGTCAGCTCATCGTTCGCGGCCACGCCAATCTGCTGGAAGACCTGCATGCGCTGGAGGATCTCGAGCGCGTCAGGTTGCTGTTCGAGGATCTCGAGACCAAGCGCGGCGTGATCGATCTGCTCGGGCGGGCCGAAACCGCCGAAGGCGTCAGGATCTTCATTGGCAGCGAGAACAAGCTGTTTTCCCTGTCGGGCTCCTCCACCATCATCTCACCCTATCGGGATGCCGCCGGCCACATCGTCGGTGTTTTGGGCGTGATCGGGCCGACACGGCTGAATTATGCCCGCGTGATCCCGACCGTGGACTACGCCGCCCGCATCGTCAGTCGCCTGCTGGGGGGCTGACCGGCATTTGAGCCGATCACGGGCGCTTGATTTTCAGCGCCCGAAGCACGATATCCGGGCCAGAAAAATCCCGTGAGACGAGTTCGAGAAGAGAGCCGATGACCGATCGAGACCGGCAACCCGAAGACACGACTGCTGCGACCGGCGAGCCCGTGGTGTCGAAGCCCTACATCATGCCTGATGATCCCGAGCCCGGTTCGGTGGAATTGCTGCAGAAGGAAGCCGCCGAGGCGCGCGACCGCATGCTGCGGACGCTGGCCGAGATGGAGAATCTGCGCAAGCGCACCGCCAAGGAAGTCGCCGACTCCAAACTCTACGGCGTCACCGGCTTTGCCCGCGACGTGCTCGACATCGCCGACAACCTTCAACGCGCGCTCGATGCCGTTCCGGCCGAAGCGCGTGCCGCCGCCGATCCCGGCCTGATCGCGCTGATCGAAGGCGTCGAGCTCACCGAGCGTTCGCTGCTCAGCGCGCTGGAAAAGCACGGCGTGAAGAAGTTCGACCCGCAGGGCCAGAAGTTCGACCCGAACTTCCAGCAGGCCATGTACGAGGTGCCTGATGCGTCGGTGCCCGCGGGCACCGTGGTGCAGGTCATGCAGGCCGGCTACACCATCGGCGAGCGCGTGCTGCGCCCGGCGCTGGTCGGCGTCGCCAAGGGCGGCGCGAAGCCTGCGCCCGCGGCGAACAGCAACGAAGCGAACTGAGTTTTGGCGTCATTCCGGGGCGATGCGAAGCATCGCGCCCGGAACGACTGCGCGAAATCCTTACGCGCTCGCGATATCCGCAGACTGGATCCGCTTCACGCCGGCCTTGGCCATGTCGGCCCAGGCCTTTGCCAGCGAGCCCTGCGTATCGATGCCGCGGCAGGCGTCCTCCACGACATAGACCTCAAAACCCGCCTTGCGCGCATCGAGCGCGGTCCACGCGACGCAGAAGTCGGTGGCGAGACCCGCAACGAAGACGCGCTTGATCTTGCGCGACTTCAGATAGGCGGCGAGGCCTGTCGTTGTCTTGCCGTCGGCTTCGAGGAACGCCGAATAGCTGTCGACGTCCTTGTGGAAGCCCTTGCGGATGATGAGCTCGGCCTGCGGGATCGAGAGATCCTTCGAGAGCGAGGCGCCGTCGGTGCCCTGCACGCAATGGTCGGGCCATAGCACCTGCTTGCCGTAGGGCAGGTCGATGGTCTCGAACGGCTTCTTGCCCGAATGAGCAGATGCGAAGGAAACGTGGCCGGGCGTGTGCCAGTCCTGCGTCATCACGACGTTCGCAAACGCCTTCGCCATCTTGTTGATGACGGGCACGACCTGCTCGCCTTCCTTCACCGCGAGGCTGCCGCCGGGCAGGAAGCAGTTCTGCACGTCGATCACGAGCAGCGCGGAAGCGTCGTCCGGCTTGATCGTCGCTGCCGCGAACAGCGCCGATGGAGCGAAGCTCGCAAGCGCGGTCGTCCCCAGCGCGGCCAAGATCTGTCGTCGATTGAGCATCGTCCGCCTCCCCTCCAGGATGATCTAAAGCTGATCCAACGGAGAGAAGCCTAGTTCCGTTCGTGTACGAACGAAAGCCCGAAAATACAGCCGGCTCTGGTGAACGCTTGGGCTGTCAGCCCCGGGGTCCTACCCCTTCGGCTGGATGCCGTCGCGCACGGCGCGGAAGCGGGTGAAGGCGTCGGACCATTGGTCTCGCGGGGCGCTGGCGATGATGCGCAGCGAGGTGCCGCCGCCGAAGCGGATCCACTGCACGACCGTCACCGGGGTCTTGTCCTTGCCGCTGACGCCGTCGATCCGGGTCTCGAAGCCGGGCTGGCTGTTGATGCGGATCGGCTCCGACATGGTGATCCTGGTTTCGCGCAAGCCCGGGATCTGAAGCGCCGCCTCCTGGGCGAAGCGGGCGCGGTCGTCGGCCTGCTGCGGGGTGGCGCCGATCAGGCCGAGGATCATGAACGGCTTCGATTCGTAGCCCGAACTTTCATTGCCGTCGGCCAGGATGATGCTCGAACCCGGCACCAGCGTACGAACGTCCTTGAATCCGGCGAGATCGGTGACCTTGAACGGCAACAGCCCGATCTGCTCGTCGGCCGACACCTCCTTGCGGATGGTGGCGGTCGCAAACATCTGCCGTACCGCCTCGTCGGTGTAGATCTTCGAGGCGTTCTCGGGGACTTGCACCGCGACATAGCCGGAGAAGCCGGTGCCCGGCACGATCATCGAATAGCGCTTCACCAGCGTGTCGCCGGCCTTGCCGCTTTCGGCGGTAAAATAGGCAAGGCCCGCCGATGTCTCGATCTTGTCCGGCTTGACGCCGTTGGTGCCGGCCGGATTGGCGTTGAAGGCGCTGACGACCTCGTTGTAGGCCGCCGGCGGCAACTCGGTGATCAGCACCTTGACGCTGCCGTCCTCGTTCTCGAAACCCGGAAAGGTCTTCGCCTTGCTGAGGCCGACCAGCGGCACCATGCCGAGACGCAGACCCGGCGGATACACGGCGTCGGCGGCAAGGGCCGGAAGCGCGGAGGCCACCAGGAGGGCGAGCGCGGCGAGGGGGCGGATCAGCTTCATGGGCACTCTGATTGGTTCATATTGAGGCCGTTCGATGGTGGGCCACCGGGCCGATTTGTCGCGCGAAGCAGCCCCTTGACGAGGCTGTCCGGCCGGCCCGCCTTTTAGCGGGTTTGGTGGGCCGGTAACAGGGCAGGGCGGATCGAGCCGGCGGGGCTGGCAGTTGGCCGAACCTGTTAACAATTCCTCACCCGCAACTACGGTGAAGCCCGGATAGGATCTTCCAAAACCCAATGTTTTCACGGTCCAAACTTGCGTTCGGTCCTTGCGGCCCCCTCCCCCCCTCCTATATGAGCCTCAATCATCGCAATATCGCGGATGTTTGATCTTAGGGGGTTTCGGTTCGGGTGCCTTCTGGGCCCAGCCAACCTGCCGCAAAAAGAAGGATATCAGGACCATGGGAAAGGTCATTGGGATCGACCTCGGCACCACGAATTCGTGCGTCGCCGTGATGGATGGCAAAAACGCCAAAGTTATCGAGAATTCCGAAGGCATGCGCACGACGCCTTCGATCGTCGCCGTGACTGACGACGGTGAGCGCCTCGTCGGCCAGCCTGCCAAGCGTCAGGCCGTCACCAATCCTGAGCGTACGTTCTTCGCAGTGAAGCGCCTCATCGGCCGCCGCTACGACGACCCCATGGTCGAGAAGGACAAGAAGCTCGTTCCGTACAAGATCGTGAAGGCTTCCAATGGCGACGCCTGGGTCGAGGCCGACGGCCAGACCTATTCGCCCTCGCAGGTCTCGGCGTTCATCCTGCAGAAGATGAAGGAGACCGCGGAAGCCCATCTCGGCCAGAAGGTCGACCAGGCGGTCATCACCGTTCCTGCCTACTTCAACGACGCCCAGCGCCAGGCCACCAAGGACGCCGGCAAGATCGCAGGCCTCGAGGTGCTGCGCATCATCAACGAGCCGACGGCGGCTGCGCTCGCCTATGGCCTCGACAAGACCAAGGCCGGCACCATCGCCGTGTACGACCTCGGCGGCGGCACGTTCGATATTTCCATTCTCGAAATCGGCGACGGCGTGTTCGAGGTGAAGTCGACCAACGGCGACACCTTCCTCGGCGGCGAAGACTTCGACATGCGCCTCGTGGGCTACCTCGCGGACGAATTCCAGAAGGAGCAGGGCATCAACCTGCGCAACGACAAGCTCGCGTTGCAGCGCCTGAAGGAAGCCGCTGAAAAGGCCAAGATCGAGCTGTCGTCGACGACGCAGACCGAGATCAACCTGCCCTTCATCACCGCGGACCAGACCGGCCCGAAGCATCTGACGATGAAGCTCACCCGCGCCAAGTTCGAGGCGCTGGTCGACGACCTCGTCCAGAAGACCGTCGAGCCCTGCCGCAAGGCGCTGAAGGACGCCGGCGTCACCGCCGGTGAGATCGGCGAAGTCGTTCTGGTCGGCGGCATGTCGCGCATGCCGAAGGTCCAGGAAGTCGTGAAGCAGCTGTTCGGCAAGGAGCCGCACAAGGGCGTCAATCCGGACGAAGTCGTGGCGATCGGCGCCGCGATCCAGGCCGGCGTGCTCCAGGGCGACGTCAAGGACGTGCTGCTGCTCGACGTGACCCCGCTGTCGCTGGGCATCGAGACGCTGGGCGGCGTGTTCACCCGCATCATCGACCGCAACACCACGATCCCGACCAAGAAGAGCCAGGTGTTCTCGACTGCCGAGGACAACCAGAACGCGGTCACCATCCGCGTCTTCCAGGGCGAGCGTGAGATGGCGGCCGACAACAAGATGCTCGGCCAGTTCGACCTGATGGGCATTCCGCCGGCGCCGCGCGGCATGCCGCAGATCGAGGTGACCTTCGACATCGACGCCAACGGCATCGTCAACGTCTCGGCCAAGGACAAGGCCACCGGCAAGGAGCAGCAGATCCGCATCCAGGCCTCCGGCGGTCTGTCGGAAGCCGACATCGACAAGATGGTCAAGGACGCCGAGGCCAATGCCGCGGCCGACAAGCAGCGCCGCGAGGCGGTCGATGCCAAGAACCACGCCGACGCGCTGGTGCACTCCACCGAGAAGGCGCTGGCCGAGCACGGTTCGAAGGTTGCCGAGACCGAGCGCCGCGCCATCGAGGACGCCGTCAGCGACCTCAAGGAAGCGCTGAAGGGCAGCGATGCCGAGGCGATCAAGGCCAAGACCAACACGCTGGCCCAGGCTTCGATGAAGCTCGGCGAGGCCATGTACAAGCAGCAGGCCGAAGCCGATGCGGCCAAGGACGCTGCGAAGGATGACGTCGTCGACGCGGAATTCACCGAAGTCGACGACGACAAGAACAACAAGAAGTCCGCCTGAAGCCCGAGAGGGTATGATGCGGACGGCTTGGACCCAACGCGCTGAAATGGCCTCCCCCCTCGAGGGGGAGGCTGTCGCGTCCGATACGTCGGGCGGATCGCGCGTTACGATCAATCAATTCCCAGACGTTATGCTCAACGCTGCCATGCAGCCCGCTGCCACGATGCGGAAGGCTGCCTATATCGTCGCGTGGCGAAATTGTTTCGCACCGACTTGAATCGCGATTGGATAGGCCGAGTCAGACATGTCCACCAAGCGCTGCTATTACGAGACCCTCGAAGTCGAACGCTCTGCCGACGATTCCGTCCTGAAATCGTCCTTCCGCAAGCTGGCGATGAAGTTTCATCCCGATCGCAATCCCGGGGACGACAGCAGCGAGGTCAAGTTCAAGGAAATCAACGAGGCCTACGAGGTCCTGAAGGACAAGGACAAGCGCGCGGCCTATGACCGGTTCGGCCATGCTGCTTTCGAGCAGGGCGGTCCCGGCGGCGGCGGTGCAGGTTTCGGCGCGGGCTTCGCTTCTTCTTTCTCCGACATTTTCGAAGATCTGTTCGGCATGGCCGGGCAGCGCGGCCGTGGCGGCCGCGAGCGTGGCGCGGACCTGCGCTACAACATGGAAATCACCCTCGAGGAAGCCTTTGGCGGCAAGACCGCGCAGATCGAGATTCCGGTCTCGGTCACCTGCGAGGCCTGCTCGGGCATCGGTGCCAAGGCCGGTACCAAGCCGAAGACCTGCTCGACCTGCGGCGGCGCCGGCCGGGTGCGGCAGTCGCAGGGCTTCTTCACCCTCGAGCGCACCTGCCCCGGCTGTCAGGGCCGCGGCCAGATGATCGAGGACGCCTGCCCGTCCTGCTCGGGCCAGGGCCGCGTTACCCGCGAGCGCACGCTGTCGGTCAACATTCCGCAAGGCGTCGAGGACGGCACCAGGATCAGGCTCGCCGGCGAAGGCGAGGCCGGCGTCCGCGGCGGACCGCCCGGCGACCTCTACATCTTCCTGTCGCTGGCGCAGCACCAGTTCTTCCAGCGCGACGGTGCCGACCTGCATTGCCGTGTGCCGATCTCGATGGTGACGGCTGCACTCGGCGGCGAGTTCGAAGTGCCGACCATCGACAAGGGCAAGGCCAAGGTGAAGGTCCCCGCCGGAACCCAATCCGCCCGTCGATTTCGCATTGCATCAAAGGGTATGCCGGTGCTCCGCTCGCGCCAGATGGGCGACATGTACGTCCAGGTCGTGGTCGAGACCCCGCAGAACCTCACCAAGAAACAGCAGGAGTTGCTGGCCGAGTTCGAAAAACTCTCCTCCGGCAATACCCAGCCGGAATCCGAGGGTTTCTTCGCCAAGGTCAAGGACTTCTTCGGTAACCGGGCGAATTGAGCCGGCTTGACCGTATCGTGTTCGGCCTATACGTCTTTATGACCATTTTCTGACGCCGCGGTCACGCGGTCTCGTCCCGTCCGGTCCAGACATGCCATTGCCGTCGTCGTCCGCGCGTGCGTTGAAGAAGCCCCGTCTCGATGACGAGGTGCGTTTTCTCAGGTCGTGGATCGAGAAGCCGCTGCACATGGGCGCGGTGATGCCGTCGGGCAAGCTGCTGGCGCGGACCATGGCCCATTACGTCGATATCGATTCCGATGCACCGGTGGTCGAGCTCGGACCCGGCACGGGTGCCATCACCTCGGCCCTGATCGAGCGTGGGGTCGACCAGAAGCGTCTCGTCCTCGTCGAATACAATCCCGGCTTCTGCGCGCTGCTGCGCGACCGCTATCCGCACGCCAAGGTGGTGCAGGGCGATGCCTATCGCCTGCGCGACACGCTCTGGAATGTGCTGAGCGCGCCGGCCAGCGCGGTCGTCTCCGGCCTGCCGCTCGTGACGAAACCGATGCTGACGCGCCTTCGGCTCATCCGCGATGCGTTCACGGCGCTCGCGCCCGGCGCGCCCTTCGTTCAATTCACCTATGCGGTGGTGCCGCCGATCCCGAAATCGCTGCCCGGCGTGTCCACAGAGGCCTCGGAACGGATCTGGATGAACCTTCCGCCGGCCCGCGTCTGGGTGTATCGCAAGGACTAATCCCGCCGGCTTCCTTCTTTGCGCGGCGGGCTCGTTTCGCCGAACGTATGGAAGAGGATGTCAGCCCCCAAGATCCTGGTCATTCCCGGCTCGCTGCGCACCGGCTCGCACAATGTGAAGCTGGCGGCGGTCGCCGCGTATGAGTGCGCCCAGGCCGGGGTCGAGGTCACGCGAATCTCGCTCGCCGATTTTCCGCTGCCGATCTACGACGGCGATCTCCAGGCCAAATCGGGCGTGCCCAAGCACGCCATCAATCTCAAGCGCATGATCGGCGCGCATCATGGTGTGCTGTTCGTCTCGCCCGAATACAACGCCTCGGTACCGCCGCTGCTGAAGAACGCGATCGACTGGGTGAGCCGCGTGCAGGATCCGCACGAGGCGCGCGGCGAGGTCTTCCGCAACCGCGCCTTCGCGCTCGCCGGTGCTTCGCAGAGCCGGTTAGGGGCCGCTCGCGCGCTGCAGGCGTTGAGGCTGATTTTGACGGCGTGCCACGCCAACGTGATCGCCAGTCAGTTCACGCTCGCCTTTGCCGACCAGGCCTATGACGATATGGACAGGCTCAAGAGCCAGGCCGATCGCGACGGGCTGAAGGAGATGGTGCGGCAGTTGATCGACCTTTCCCAACGCATGATGTGAGGTGACATGACGCCAGCCGAAATCGCCCCGAAGGACCGCCTGATCGTTGCGCTCGACTTGCCCAGCGTCGATGCCGCGGAGGCGATGATCGCAAGGCTCGGCGACAGCGTCACCTTCTACAAGATCGGCTACCGTCTCGCTTATGCCGGCGGCTTGCCGCTGGTCGCCAAGCTTGCCGACAGCGGCAAAAAGGTTTTTCTCGATCTCAAGCTGCACGACATCGGCAACACGGTGTCGCAAGGCGTCGAGAGCATCACCAGACTGGGCGCGACCTTCCTCACCGTTCACGCCTATCCGCAGACCATGAAGGGTGCCGTCGAGGGCCGCGGCTCTTCGACATTGAAGATCCTCGCTGTCACGGTGCTGACCTCCTACAATTCGGATGATCTGCACGCGGCCGGCTACCGGCTCGGCGTCTCCGAACTGGTCGAAGCGCGCGCGCAGCAGGCGCAGGTGCTCGGCGTCGACGGCCTCGTGTCCTCGCCCGAGGAAGTCGGAGCCTTGCGCACGATCGTCGGTCACCAGATGCATCTCGTCACGCCCGGCATTCGCCCGGCGGGATCGGCCACTGGCGATCAGAAGCGCATCATGACACCCGGCCGTGCGATCAGTGCCGGCGCAGATTATCTCGTCGTCGGGCGCCCGGTGGTGGAAGCCTCGGACCCCAGGGCTGCGGCTGACGCCATCCAGGCCGAGATCGCGCAAGCGCTCGCCTAACCACCAACAACCAGGGAGAAGAACAATGGCAAAGGGCTACTGGATCGGACGCGTCGATGTGAGCAATGACGAGGGCTACAAGCCCTACGCCGTCGCCAATGGTCCGATCTTCAAGAAGTGGGGCGGCCGCTTCGTCGTCCGCGCCGGCAAGTTCACCACCGTCGAGGGTGCCAGCCGCACCCGCAACGTGGTGATCGAATTCCCGGACTATCAGACCGCGATCGCGTGCTACAACTCGCCGGAATACCAGGCCAACATCAAGGTGCGCCAGCCGCACTCGCTTGCCGACCTCATCATCATCGAGGGCTATGACGGCCCACAGCCGTCGGAGGGTTGAAACGCGCTGTCATTCCGGGTTCGGCTCTGCGAGCCGCCCCGGAATGACGGTGAACGTGGCGTCACCGCCACCTGATCCCCCTCGGTTGCCGGAACTGCATCCCGCCGCTACAACGGCCTTGAGAGGATCACACCATGTCAGACATGCGCTTGATTGTTGCTGGAGCCGGCGGCCGGATGGGCCGCGCCCTCACGCGGGCGATTGCCGACAGCAAAGGCGCGGTGCTGGCTGGCGCCCTGGAGGCGCCGGGCTCGGAGCTGCTCGGCAAGGATGCCGGCGTGCTCGCCGGCCTGCCGGCCAACGGCATCAAGCTGTCCGCCGACCTCTGGGCGATGTCGAAGGACGCCGACGGCATTCTGGATTTCACCGTGCCGGCCGCGACGATTGCCAATGTCGCGATCGCCGCCGAGCGTGGGCTCGTCCATGTCATCGGCACCACCGGGTTGTCGACTTCGGACAACGCCGTGATCAAGAGCGTCACCAACCGCGCGGTCGTGGTGCAATCGGGCAACATGAGCCTGGGCGTCAATCTGCTCGCCGCCGTGGTCAAGCGCGTCGCCAAGGCGCTCGATGAAAGCTTCGACATCGAGATCGTCGAAACCCATCACCGCATGAAGGTCGACGCACCCTCGGGCACCGCACTGATGCTGGGTCAGGCAGCCGCGGCCGGTCGCGGCATCTCGCTCGAGGAGCATTCGGAGCGCGGCCGCGACGGCATCACCGGCGCGCGCAAGCCGGGCGCAATCGGCTTTGCCTCCTTGCGCGGCGGCACGGTTGCCGGCGAGCACAGCGTCACCTTCCTCGGCCCGTTCGAGCGGCTGACGCTGTCGCACCTCGCCGAAGACCGCATGCTGTTCGCGCACGGCGCGCTCAAGGCGGCGCTGTGGGCGCATGGCAAGAAGCCGGGGCACTACTCCATGGCCGACGTGCTCGGCCTCGCTGACATCTAGAAGAACCAAACGGAAAGCACTCAATGAGCGAACGTCTTCTCGTGCTCGTGCGGCACGGCCAGAGCGAATGGAATCTGAAGAACCTGTTCACCGGCTGGAAGGATCCCGATCTCACCGAGCTCGGCGTGAAGGAAGCGGTGGAAGCCGGCCGCAAGCTGAAAGCACAAGGCCTGGTGTTCGACGTCGCCTACACCTCGGTGCTGACGCGCGCGCAGCACACACTCGACCTGATCCTCGGCGAGCTCGGCCAGACCGGCCTGCCGACGTCGAAGAATCTCGCGCTGAACGAGCGCGACTATGGCGATCTGTCCGGCCTCAACAAGGACGACGCGCGCAAAAAGTGGGGCGAGGACCAGGTGCTGATCTGGCGCCGCTCCTACGACGTGCCGCCGCCCGGCGGCGAAAGCCTCAAGGACACGCTGGCGCGCGCGCTGCCCTATTACGTGCAGGAGATCCTGCCCGGCGTGCTCAACGGCAAGCGCACGCTGG
Source organism: Bradyrhizobium sp. CCBAU 53338 (assembly GCF_015291665.1). Taxonomy (NCBI): domain Bacteria; kingdom Pseudomonadati; phylum Pseudomonadota; class Alphaproteobacteria; order Hyphomicrobiales; family Nitrobacteraceae; genus Bradyrhizobium; species Bradyrhizobium sp. CCBAU 53338. Next base: position 173,068 of record NZ_CP030048.1, on the reverse strand, counting down.
TTGCCGCGCACGGCAATTCGCTGCGCGCGTTGATCATGGTGCTGGAGAAGCTGTCGCCCGAAGGCATCCTGAAGCGCGAACTCGCGACCGGCGTGCCGATCATCTACCGGCTCAATGCGGATTCGACGGTGGCGTCGAAGCTGGATCTGGCGGGCTGACTTCTTCGCCTCTCCCCGCAAGGGCCTGTTGCGCTACTGCCTTTTGATGCGGGAGACGTAAGGAGAGAGGGCGTTGTCGGCCCCGATTGTCGGGCCGAAGCTGTATTTTGCGCCCTTGATGGGCGTCAGGCGGCGATCGTGGCCCACCGCCTCATATTGAACGCGATGGAGGCAAGCAGGACTTGTCCGCGTGCCTTGGCGAGACCGACGTATCGGATGCAGGTGAGCCGCATCCGACGTTTGAGGGTGGCAAAGGTTGTCTCCACCGTTGCCCGTCGTCGTGCGATGAGACGGTTGTAGCGTTTGAGCCTCGGCGGCAGTTCCGGGTGATGCCTGTTGGGACGGCGGGCGATGCGGGGCTTCTTGCCTTCCGCTTTCAGCCGCGCCCGCCGGGCGTGGGTGTCGTAGGCCGCATCGGCCCATACCACGGCTTCGTCGCCGCGGATCAGTTCGTCGGCTGGCGTTGTATCGTTGATATTGGCGGGCGTGGTCAGGACTGAGCGGATCAGACCGGATCCCTCGTCGACACCCATGTGAGCCTTGTAGCCGAAGGTCGAACCACCCTTGCCCTGTCGCTTGGTGAACCGGGCGTCTGGGTCGTTTGATGGACGATCCTCCTTGGGAGGAGCTGAGACGGCCTGGATCAGGGTCGCGTCGAGCATCGTGCCGCGCTTGAGGATGACACCAGCATTCTCAAGCTGGCGGTCCAGCTCGCCAAACAACTTCTCCAGCAGGCCTTGTTCGATGAGTTGATTCCGGAAACGGTTCAGAACCGTATGGTCGGGCGTCGCATCCTCGAGGCTCAGACCAACGAAGCGCTTGAACGACAGCCGGTCGCTCAGCGCTTCCTCAAGCTCGCGGTCCGAAAGACCATAGAGCGACTGCAACAGCAGCGCCCGAAACAGCACCAACACCGCGTACCCCGGCTGACCGGGTCCCTTCTCGTCCCGCAAATGGCCGATCAGCTTCTCGAACCGGTACCACTTGACCAGGCCGGCCAGCCGATCCAGCGACGCATTGGCGCCGGCTCCCTTCGGCATCAGCGCATCTACAAAGCTCGGCTGTCCCGTCTGCTTCACCGCCATCGTCATTCCCCCAAAAGGCTCAACCGCAGGGAATCACAACTGGCGAATTACGCAACAGGCCCCGCAAGCGGGGCGAGGGAGAAGAATTCACTGCATCCCCAGCTGCCCGGCTTCCCAGCCCAGCATCGCCTGCTTGCGGGTGATGCCCCAGTGATAGCCGGTCAGCGTGCCGCTCTTGCCGAGCGCACGGTGGCAGGGCACGACGAACGAGACCGGGTTCTTGCCGACCGCGGCACCCACGGCGCGCGAGGCCTTCGGGCTGTTGATGTTGCAGGCGATGTCCGAATACGACACCGCGCGGCCCATCGGAATCTTCAGCAGCGTCTCCCAGACCCGCACCTCGAAATCGGTGCCGATCATGACAACGCGCAGCGGCTGGTCCGGCCGCCACAGTTTCGTATCGAAGATGCGCGCCGCGAGCGGTGCGGTGCCCTCGTGATCTTCGACGTAGATCGCATTCGGCCAGCGCCGCGTCATGTCGGCGAGCGCGGCCTTCTCCTCGCCGGGATCGGCGAAGGCGAGGCCCGAGAGGCCGCGATCGGTCGCGATCACGATGGCGGTGCCGAACGGCGAGGGGTGGAAGCCGTAGCGCAGGGTGAGGCCCGCGCCGCCGTTCTTCCACTCGCCCGGCGACATCGCTTCGTGGGTGACGAAGAGATCGTGCAACCGGCCGGGACCGGAGAGCCCTGAATCGAGCGCGGCGTCGAGGATGCTCGCGGAATCCCGCAAGAGTCCCTTGGCGTGGTCGAGCGTGAGCGCCTGCATGAAGGCCTTCGGCGTGATCGAGGCCCAGCGACGGAACAGATGATGCAGCTCATCCGGCGTGACGCCGGCCGCATCCGCCATCGCCTCGATGGTCGGCTGCGCGCGCCAGTTCTCCGAGATGAAGGCGATCGCCCGGCGTACCGAATCATAGTCGCGCAGCGCGGCGTTCTGGGAGCCCGGCTTGGCCAGGCGCTGGTCATGTATGGCGAGGGTCATCATGACCGGAAATGTAGGTGAGGGCAGGCTTGGAAACCACCCGATTTCCGACTGGGAATCAGCTGATCGGATTGTAGGTCGGGCCGCGCTTGGCGGCGTTCAGCGCCTCAACCAAGCCTTTGTAGAAACTAGCTTTTTCGTCAGGTCCGAGGAACCTTGCGATCCGGATATGGTGGCCGCGCGAGATCAGATAGAGATGCTCGATGCCGAAGTCCTCGTCGACCTCCATGTCGAGGCGCACCCAGAGCGGATTGAAGCTCCATTCGGCGACCTGGCCGCGATGGCTGATGCGGCGCACGCGCAATTCCGAGGTCGTGACGGTGATCTCCTCGCGCGCCCGGGCGTTGCGGAAATTGACCTTGAAGGCCCACCAGACCACGAGCACGTCGAGGCCGAAAAAGCAGAGCACAGGCCAGGCGCCCTTCATCAGGAAGACAATGCCGGTGACGAAGCTGACGACGCTCAGGAACAGCATCACGGCGAGGAAGCCGGTGCGGTTCAGCGAACGGTGCGGCGTCAGCAGCGCGGAGAATATCTGCTGCTCGGCAGGACCTTCAAGATCCTGGCGCTCAATTTCGTTGCCTGTGCTCATCGTCCCTCAGTATATCCCGATCATGGCGAAAATCACCCGCAAGCCGGCCTCGCGCAAAGCGGTGCCGAAGAAAAAAGCAAAGGCGGCCACCGCCAAACCGAAGGCGCCGGCCAGGAAATCGCTCAAGGCAACAAAACCCTGGACGCCGGCGGAAGTTCGCGAGGTCTTCAGCCGTTTCCGCAAGGCCAATCCCGAGCCGAAGGGCGAGCTCGAGCACGTCAACCCCTTCACGCTGCTGGTGGCCGTGGTGCTGTCGGCGCAGGCAACCGACGCCGGCGTCAACAAGGCGACACGGGAATTGTTTGAGGTCGCCGACACGCCGCAGAAGATGCTCGACCTCGGCGAGGAGCGCCTGCGCGACTACATCAAGACCATCGGCCTCTACCGTACCAAGGCCAGGAACGTGATTGCGCTGTCGGCAAAAGTCCTCAGCGATTTCGGCGGCGAGGTGCCGCGCACGCGCGCGGAGATCGAATCGCTGCCCGGCGCGGGGCGCAAGACCGCAAACGTCGTGCTCAACATGGCCTTCGGCGAGCACACCATGGCGGTGGACACGCACGTCTTCCGCGTCGGCAATCGCACCGGCCTCGCGCCCGGCAAGACGCCGCTCGAGGTAGAGCTTGGTCTCGAAGAGGTGATCCCGGCCGAGTTCATGCTGCACGCCCATCATTGGCTGATCCTGCACGGCCGTTATACTTGCCTCGCGCGCAAGCCGCGCTGCGAGGTTTGCCTGATCAACGATCTCTGCCGGTGGCCGGAGAAGACGGTCTGAGAAAGGCAAAGCGGTTTTGGGGACACGGCGTGAGTCAGCAGGAACAGGTTTCAACGTCACCGCCCACAGCCCCACCGGATCCGCCGCCCAAGTCGACACGGCGGCCGGCGAGCTCGCTCTGGAGCCGGCTGGCGATCCCGCTGTTCGCGGTGATCGTCGCGCTTGCCTTCGTCGCGCTGGCGACGCTGCGCTTCGACGAATGGGTCGGCAATGAAGTGGTCCAGACCACCAACGACGCCTATGTCCGCGCCGAGCTGACGCGGCTCGCGAGCCGGGTCTCCGGCGAGGTGCTGACGGTCGCAGTCACCGACTTCCAGCGCGTCAAGGCCGGCGATCTGTTGATCCAGATCGATCCCGCGGACTATCAGGCCCAGGTCGCGCAGTCCGAGGCGGCCGTTGCCGCCGCGCAAGCCGTGCTCGACAATCTCTCCAACCAGATCGAGCTGCAATATGCGACCATCGCGCAGGCCGAAGCCTCGCGCGTGTCGGCGGAGGCGCTGGAGGTCGAGGCCAAGCAGGAGCAGGAGCGCCAGCAATCGCTGTCGCAGACCGAAGCCGGCACGCGGCAGCGGCTCGAGCAGGCCGTCGCAGGCCTTGCCAAGGCGCAGGCCGATGTGCGCGCCAGCCGCGCCGTGATCGCCGCCCAGCAGCATCAGCTCGAGGTTCTGCAAGGTACGAAGAAGCAGCGCGCCGCCGATCTCGACGCCACCAAGGCGACGCTGGCGAGTGCAAAACTCAAGCTCGGCTACACCAGGATCACGGCGCCGTTCGACGGCGTTGTCGGCGAGCGGCAGGCGCAGCCCGGCGACTACGTCAATATCGGAACCAACCTCATCAATGTGGTGCCGCTGCCGAAGGTCTATGTAATCGCGAACTACAAGGAGACCCAGCTCACGCACGTTGCGCCGGGGCAGCCGGTCGAGATCACCGTCGACAGCTTCCCGCGCGAGAAGTTGCGCGGCAAGGTCGAACGCATCGCGCCGGCCACCGGTGCGCAGGTCGCGCTGCTGCCGCCGGACAATGCCACCGGCAATTTCACCAAGGTCGTGCAGCGCATTCCCGTCCGCATCCAGTTCGACGACAACCAGCCGCTGCTGGCGCGGCTCGTACCGGGCATGTCCGTCGTCACCAGCATCGATACGAAGGGTGCGGATGGCGGAAAATGACGATGCCGGTCGCGGGCCCGTCTCGCGCGGAGGCATCGCGCCGCAGCCGCTGTTTGCGGTGGCCGCGGTGCTGCTCGGCTCATTCCTCGCCAATTTCGACAGCCGGCTGACCACGGTCGGCCTGCCCGATCTGCGCGGTGCCTTCGGACTCAGCTTCGACGAAGGTGCCTGGCTTTCGACCGCCGGCATCGACTCGCAGATCTTCATTGCGCCAGCCGTGGCCTGGCTCGCGACCGTGTTCGGCCTGCGCCGTGTGCTCGGCATTCCCAGCCTCGTCTACGCGCTCGTCTCGTTGATCATTCCGCTCGTGCGCGACTATCCGACCTTGATCGCGCTGAGCGTCGTGCATGGCCTCCTGCTCGGCACCTTCGTGCCGGCCACGCTGATGATCGTGTTCCGCAACCTGCCGATCCGCTGGTGGCTGCCGGCGATCGCGCTCTATTCGATCCGCGTCGGCTTTGCGCTGGATTCGTCGACCTCGCTGGTCGGGTTCTATGTCGATCACCTCGGCTGGCAATGGCTGTACTGGCAGGGCGTGGTGATCGCGCCGCTGATGGGCCTGATGGTCTATCTCGGCACGCCCGGCGAGCCGGTCAATCGCGCACTGCTGCGCGAGGCCGATTGGGGCGGCATGCTGCTGCTCGGTGCGGGCGTCGGGATGATCTATGCCGGCCTCGATCAGGGCAATCGCCTGGACTGGCTCGGCTCCGGCACGGTGATGGCGCTGCTGGTCGGCGGCAGCGCGCTGTTCGTCGCCTTCCTCGTCAACGAATCACTGGTACGGCAGCCCTGGGCGCATGTGAACGTGTTGTTCTCGCGCAATGTCGGATTGGGGTTGATCCTGATCCTGCTCTACACGCTGACCAGCCTATCCAACGCGTCGCTGGTGCCGAATTTCCTCGGCGCCGTCGGGCAGCTCAGGCCCGAGCAGAGCGGCTGGCTGCTGCTCACCTTCGGCGCGTTGCCGATGTTCGTGCTGGTGCCTGTTTCGATATGGCTGCTCCGGCATTTCGATACGCGCACGGTGGTGGTCGTGGGATTTGCCTGCTTTGCTGCGGCCAATCTCTGGGGGACTCAACTCACCCACGACTGGGCGCGCGAGGACTTCATCGGCATCGTATTGCTCCAAGCGGTCGGACAGTCGCTGACGCTGTTGCCGCTTATCATCACCTTGTTGTCGAATTCCGATCCTAGCCGTGCCACGGCCTTTGCCGCCTATATCCAGATCATGCGGCTCGGCGGCGCCGAGATCGGCGTGGCGCTGATGGGAACGTGGCTGCGCGTTCGCGAGCAGATCCATTCCTTCTATATCGGTCAGAATCTCGAGGTCGGCGACGTCAATGTCGTGCGTGCGCTGAAGCAGCTCACCGAGCATTTCGCGGCCCATGGCGCCGGCTCGGCGCCGGCACGCGCGGTCGGGACGCTGGCGAGCTTCGTCGCGCGCGAGGCCAATGTGCTCGCCTATATCGACGGCTTCTGGCTATGCTTCTGGCTGGCGATATCAGCGCTCGGCTTCATCGCGCTGATCACCCGCGCGCCGCCGGGGCCGTTCACGCCGGCGCCATTCGGCTTTGCCAAGACAGTGCTCCGGAAATGCGGAGTCAAGGTCGCGTAGCGCCCGTTCACCTCTGCCGCGAGCGGGAGAGGGGGGGCATCGTCACCGCATCTGCCGCGCCGGCTCGATCAGCTCGGGCCGCGGTCCTGACAGCCGCTTGTGCATGTGGACCATGAAGGCCATGCCGAAGATCGGCGTCGCCAGGTTCACGATCGGGATCGAGACGAAGGCCGCGATGAACAGGCCCGCAGTGAAGATCGTCGCGGCATTGTCGCGCCGCATCGTCTTGGCGTCTTCCGGCGAGCGGAAGCGCATCGCCGCGAGCTCGAAATATTCACGGCCGAGCAGCCAGGCGGCCGCGAGGAAGAAGATCAGGAAACCGGCGCCCGCCAGGAACACCAGCGGCAATGCGAGGAGATAGACCAAAATGGTCAGCAGCGCGGTCTTGATGCCTTCGAGGATGGCCTGGTTGAAGGGCAGTGCCGTGCCCGGCCGCTCGGCCGGATAATATTCGCGTTCGACGATGTCGGCGACATCGTCGACGAAGAAGCTCGCCACCAGCGAGGTGATCGCGGGCATCAGGAACACGCTGCCGAACACGACGCCGAAACCGGCCGCAATCGAGATGATCCAGGACAGAACTTCCAGCGACGAGTGCCAGCTGGGCCCGAGCAGGCCCTCCAGCCAGACCTCGCCATAGGTCGCGAACCAGCTCAGCAATCGCTGCAACCCGATCGCCAGCACGACGATGAGTACGAGCGCCAGCCCGATCGACCGCCACAGGATCGAGCGCATCGGCGGCGACATCATTTGCGACAGCGCCTTGGCGGCGGCATCCAGCATGGGAACCTCTCACGAAATCACCAGCGAGAGGTAGACACCCCGGCTCGCTTCGGCAAGGGAGGCTGACCTGCCAGGTTCTGCGGCTTTATATTTTGGGCATGATCTTGTCGGTAAACCGCGTCACACTTTTCCGGATCATGCCCTATGGCTCCGCCACGATGCTCGCCCAGCAGGCGATGGCGCTGCAGACCGTGCTCCAGCGGCCGAATCCTTTGTAGATCTGGGCTGCGACCTGCTCCTGCTGCTTCAGCGTGCCCTCGGCCTTGATCTGCGGGTCGGAGACGTTGCGGATGGCGAGCCAGCGCGGCGCCTTTGCACCCATGTCCTGCGCCACGAGGCCCAGAATGGCATCGCCCATCTCGGAGACGTCGCCAAGCCCCTGGAGCTTGAAGTGATTGTCCGAGGTGTCGAAGCCGAAGAAATCGGTCGTGACCACGGAGGACGACAGCTCGCTCGGCTTGACCACGAAGATCTTCGGCGGCCGGGTGTTTGTCTTCGGCAGTTGCCCGGCATTGGCCTTGAACAGCGTCTTCGCCGTGGCGAACTTCGTCGTCTTGGCCGGCTTGCTGGAGAAATGCGCCTGCGCAAACGGCTGCTTCTTGAACTTCGACAGGCAGTCGAAACGCACGATCGGGCTGACCACGACGTCGCCGACCTCGACTCGTTTCCCGATGCCGCCGGCCGTGCCCGTGGTGATCACGAGCGTCGGCTGCACCTCGGTGATGATCTGGCGCCAGACGTCGATGTTCGGCAGCTGCGGCCCGTCCTGCGACATGTGCGAGTCGGATTTGAACACCACGACCTTCTTCCCGCCGATCGTCGTGGTCCAGAAGGCGCCGAGCCGCTTCAGCTCCCTGGCCGGACAGCCGTTGCGCATCTTCTTGGAGATGGTCGCGTAATTGTGCGTGTAGGGCACGTAGTCGTTGTGCGAATCCTTGCCAGGCGTCAGCACGCGGCTGGTTGCGTGGCCTTCGTCGACGGTCCAGGTCACGACCAGCACGTCGGCGCGCGGCAGCGGGCCCTTGCCGTTGCCCGGCTTCGGCCCGGTCTGCGGCGCGAGCCCCTTGGGCCAGGGAATGTCGGTGAACCGCGACAGCCCGGTCGCGGTCGAGAAGGCCATGAACGCGCGGCCTTCGATCGATTCGGAATCGAAATCGATGATCTCGCGCTGAAAGTCCTCGGGCGCGACCTTCGCGGTCTTCTTCACGGCGGCATCCGCGATGCGCTTGACGACGAAGGTCTGGCGCGGCGGCGGCGTGGTGATCGGATCGAACCCAAGATTTCTCTCAACCCATTTGCGGTCAGCAGGCATTAGACGGTCTCCGCCAATTGATTTTGACAAGCGTCATTCATGGGTCGGCCGGATCAGCCGACGGTTGCAATTTTAGATCGAAAACCTATTCACAGAATGGTCGGGGTTATTGACCAATTCCGTGCCGATTTGAGACGGCAGAGAAACCGCTCTGCAAAACAAGTGCTTTTCTGAAAAAAATCGATCAATCATCTGAACCAATCGGAATTTGAGATTACACCTATAGTTGAGGTGCATCAATCCGCCTTCCAATCACAAACGGAGGAAGTCATGGCAAGCTCGACTAAGCGTGTCACGCTGGCGAACAGCGCCCGGAAATTGCCGACGGGGGCCAAGCTCGTCGGCGCGGCCGATCCCAAGCAGGAAATCGAGATCAGCGTCCGCCTACGCGCCAAGCGCGCCGACGACGAACAGGTGATGGCGCTCGGCGCACAACCGCCGCGCGAGCGGCAATATCTTTCCCGCACGGAGTTCGCCGAACAGATGGGCGCCGATCCGGCGGACGTCGCCAAGATCGACGATTTCGCCCATCACCATGATCTCAACGTCAAGAGCGTGCATCTGGCCTCCCGCACGGTGAAGCTGACCGGCACGGTGAAGGCGATGGGCGCGGCTTTCGGCGTCAAGCTCAACAAGGTCAAGCACGAGGGCGCGACCTATCGCATGCGCAAGGGCAACGTGCAGATCCCGGCCGAGCTCGAAGGCATCGTGGTCGGCGTGCATGGCCTTGACAACCGGCCGGTGGCGCAGCCGCATTTCCGGCGCAGGATGGCTGGCAAGACCACTGGCAAGATAGCGAAGAAGGGCGCCACGGCGCGCGCGGGGCAGGGCGGCAGCTTCTCGGTCGAGGAGATCGCAAAGCTTTACGACTTCCCGGGCGGCGAGACCGGCGCCGGCCAGTGCATCGCCATCATCGAGCTGAACGACATCGACACCAAGGGCCATCCCACGGGCGCCGGTTACAAGACCTCGGACCTGAAAACCTTCTTCAAGAAGGCGAACATCCCGATGCCGCAGATCGTGCCCGCGAGCGTCGACGGCGGCGCCAACAAGCCCGGCCATTCCGATGCGGATGGCGAGGTCGTGCTCGATATCGAGGTGGCCGGCGCGATCGCACCCGGCGCCAGGATCGTGGTCTACTTTGCACCCAACACCACCAACGGCTTCATCGATGCGGTGAAGGCCGCCGTCCACGACACCGTGCGAAAGCCCTCGGTGATCTCGATCAGCTGGGGCGGACCGGAAGATCCGGCCGGCTCGCAGCAATTCCTCGACGGCCTCAATGAGGCGATCCGGGATGGCGCCGCGATGGGCGTCACAGTCTGCGTCGCCTCCGGCGACAACGGCTCGGCTGACATGGCCGACGGATGGGACGGCAAGCCGCATGCCGATTTCCCGGCCTCGAGCCCGTTCGCACTGGCCTGCGGCGGCACCAATCTGAAGGCCTCGAACGGTGCGATTACCGAGACGGTCTGGAACGGCGGTCCGCAGGACGGCGCGGGCGGCGGCGGCGTCAGCATCGTATTCCCGCGGCCGCAATACCAGGCCAACGCGCATGTGCCGAAATCGCCGTCACATTCGGTCGGGCGCGGCGTGCCCGATGTTGCTGGCGATGCCGATCCCGCGACCGGCTACCAGATCTTCCTCAACGGCGTCATGACCACGATCGGCGGCACCAGTGCGGTGGCGCCCTTGATGGCCGGACTGATCGCCCGCATCAACGAGGCCACGACCAGGAAATTCGGCAAGACGGTCGGCTTCATCAATCCGCTGATCTACGCCTCGCATGCGCATGGCGTGTTCCGCGACATCACCGTCGGCAACAACGACATCACCGGTTCCTTGCACGGCATGTACAAGGCCGGCCCCGGCTGGGATGCCTGCTCCGGCCTCGGCGTTCCCAACGGTGCGGCGTTGCAGAATCTGCTCGCCGCGTGAGCGACGCTTCCTCGACCCTCTCCCCGTTCTTACGGGGGGAGAGTCAAACCGTATCCAGCGCCTTGCCGCGCACGTTGGGGCCGAACAGCGTCATCGCGATCACCACGATGAGCATGGCCACGGTGATCAGGCCGAACACGCCGATGACGCCGGCCTCCTTCAGCATGTAGGCGACGATGAAGCCCGAGAATGTCGCACTCAGCCGGCTCATCGAATAGACGAGGCCGGACGCCTGCGCGCGGATCTGGGTCGGGAACACCTCGGTCTGGTAGGCATGATACGCGTAGGACATCGTCGTGTTGCAGGCGGTCAGCAGCACGCCGCAGACGATCAGCAGCGCCGGCTCGGTCAGCTGCGCGAACGCCATGCCGAACACGATGATGGCAAGGCAGGCGACGGCGATGATCCAGCGGCGTTCGAATTTGTCGGCGAAGCTTGCGGCGAGCAGCGGGGAGATCGGGTAGGCGAAGGCGACGATGAAGGAATATTGCAGGCTCTTGGTGACGGTGATGCCCTTCTCCACCAGCAGCGTCGGCACCCAATTGGCAAAGCCGTAGAAGCCGAAGGCCTGGCAGAGGTTGAACACCATGAACAGGACGACGAGCGAGAGATAGGGCGACCGGAACAGATCAGCGAAGCCGACGCGTGCTGTGGTCTGCGCCGTTGGCCGCGCGAGCGAAGCCGAGGGGCTCGCCGTTGCGACGCCGCCTCTGGATTCCAGCGTTGTGAGAATCCGGAACGCCTCATCGGTGCGGCCGTGGCGCGCCAGCCAGAGCGGGCTCTCGGGCAGGAACAGGCGCAGTACCCAGATGATCATGCTGGCGGCGGCGCCAATCAGCACCACCCAGCGCCAGCCTTCGACGCCGTAGGGCGCGAGCGGCACCAGCCACCAGGCGAGGAAGGCGACCACAGGCACGGCGACGAACATGATCGCCTGGTTCACCGCGAAGGCACGGCCGCGCATCCGGCTCGGCACCAGCTCCGTGATGTAGGCGTCGATGGTGATGACCTCGATGCCGATTCCGATGCCGGCGAGGAAGCGCCACAGCAACAGTCCGCCCGACGAGGTCTGGCAGGCCATGATCGCCGAGGCCGCGGTATAGCCGAGCAGTGCATAGGTGAAGATCGCGCGGCGACCAAACCGGTCGGCGAGGAAGCCGAGGAAGAAGGTGCCGACGAACAGGCCGGCAAAGGTCGCGGCGACGAAGGCGCCGATGCCGGAGAAGCCGAAGAAGGCCTGCGTCGTCGTGCTCAACAGTCCGCTGCGGCCGAGACCCGGCGCGATGTAGCCGGTCAGGAACAGATCGTAGATCTCGAAGCAGCCGCCGAGCGAGAGCAGGATGACGAGCCGCCAGACATGGCCTGTCGCCGGCATCGCCTCCAGTCGTCGCGAGATCTCGTCCGGTCCTGAAGGTGCAGCGCCCAGCTCAAAGCCTGTGTCGATGCCGACAACGCTCATGATGTCCTCCCCGTGGCGCGCCAATCGCGCGCGGTTCCCGGCGGCTCATCTCTGTGGTTTTCGCGAACCTTGCCGGACCGCGCCATGTTGGCCGGGCGACGCCAGAAATCCAGACGAACATATCGATCGAAGCGTTCGAGATTTTCGAACTCGGGAGAGTCCGCGTCTCCCTACTCCACCAGCGTCGCCTGCCAGCCGCCGTTGCGCACCTGCTCGGCAATCAGCGACAGCATCAGGCGGCGCATCTCTTCCATCGCGTAGGTCATCGGGCGGTTGCGCAGGCGACAGAGATAGAGCGTACGGGTGAGTTTCGGGGCGATCACTTCGCGCGCGACAAGGCGGCCGGCAGCGAGTTCTTCCCGCGCGAACAGCTTGGTCGCGATGGTGCAGCCGAGCCCCTCCACCAGCGCGCCGGTCATGCCGGTGATCGAATTGGCGTGCAGGATCGCGCCGCCCTCCAGCCGCTTGAGCAGCACGGGATCGTCGAGCAGCGCGCGCGAGGACAGGCCGAGGCCGTAGCGCAGCAGGATCAGCGGCAGCCGGCTCAGCTCCTCGAAGCGGATGGGCGTTTTGGCCTTGCCGACGAGCCTGGGAATGCCGACCAGGAACATCTCCTCCTCGAGCACGGCCTCCGTGATCAGCTCTTTCTCCGATGGCGGATTGTAGACCAGCGCGAGGTCGACGTTGGAGACCATGAGATGCATCAGCGTCGCGCCGGACAGGCTCTCGGTGAGCGACAGCTTCAGCTTGGGATACTTGGTCAGCACCGTGCGCATCAGCTCGACGCCGATCGCCTTGACGCCGGAATTCGCCATGCCGATCGAGATCTCGCCGGCAATGACGCGGGCGCCCTCGCGCACCTCGGTCTCGGCCTCCGCCATCGCACGCAGGATGATGCGGGCGTGCTCGTAGAGCCGCTCGCCGGCCGCGGTCGGGTCCATGCCGCGCGACTTGCGCTCGAACAGCGGCGTTGCGAACTCGGCTTCCAGGTTCGAGATATGGTGGCTGAGCGCGGATTGGGCGACATTCACCTGGTCGGCGGCGCGCGACAGGTTCCGCTGCTCGTAGACGGCGATGAAATAGCGGAGCTGGCGCGAATCCATGTCAGATCGCCATTGGCGGTGAAGCGTTCTATAAGCGCGAAGGCATTCTTCGACAGATTATATTTTTAAGAAGGCTTGTGAAGACCTAGTCTTCGAACCCGTACGGACATGGAGTGACGGATGGCTGAAACCGGATTGCCGCTCGAAGGCGTGCGGGTCGTCGAGATGACCCACATGGTGATGGGCCCGACCTGCGGCATGATCCTGGCGCAGCTTGGCGCCGAGGTAATCAAGGTCGAGCCGCCCGCCGGCGACAAGACCCGCTCCCTCGGCGGCATGGGCACGGCGTTCTTCCCGCTGTTCAACCGCGGCAAGCGCAGCGTGGTACTGGATTTCGAGAAGCCAGAGGATCGCGACACCATGCATAGGCTGCTGGAAACGGCCGACGTGTTCCTGGAGAATTTTCGCGACGGCCTGCTCGAGAAGCAGGGGTTGGGTGTCGAGGAGCTGCGCCGCCATCATCCGCATCTGATCGTCGCCGGCCACAAGGGCTTTCTGTCCGGCCCCTACGAGCATCGTCCGGCGCTCGACGAGGTCGTGCAGATGATGTCGGGGCTCGCTGCCATGACCGGCACCAAGGAGAAGCCGCAGCGCGTCGGTTCCTCCGCCAACGACATCATGGGCGGCATGTTCGGCGTGATCGCCATCCTGGCTGCGCTCTACCAGAAGCGCGGTGGCAAGCGTGACGGCGCCGACATCCGTATCGGTCTGTTCGAGAACTGCCTGTTCCTGGTCGCCCAGCACATGGTCGAGTACGAGATGACCGGCAACAAGCCGCGCTCGATGCCCGAGCGCGAGCATGCATGGCCGATCTACGATATTTTCGACGCCGCCGGCGATGGCCGCATCTTCATCGGCGTCGTGACGGAGGGGCACTGGCAGGCGTTCTGCCGCGAGTTCGGCTTGAGCGAGTTTCTCGACGATCCCGCCCTGCGCACCACCACCGACCGCATCCTGGCGCGTCCGCGGATTCTCCCGCGCGTCGCCGAGATCATCCGGCAATGGAACGTGGGCGAGCTGTCGCGAAAGCTCGACGCGCTCAACATCTGCTTCTCGCCGATCAACCGGCCCGAGGATCTGCTGACCGACCCGCATGTGCTGCGGCCCGGCGGGCTTGTCACGAATGTCAACGCCGACGGCAAATCGTTCCATGTGCCGACGCTGCCGATCGAGTGGAATGGCAACCATCTCGGCGAAGGCCTGAAGGTCGCGCCGCTCGGCGCCGACACGTCCGCTGTCCGTGCCGAGATCGACGACAACAACGACGTCACGTCAAAAGCCGCTGGGAGGCGCGCATGAGCCGGATCGAGACGATTTATCCCGCGGATCGCGTCAGCGTGCGCGAAGTCGGCTTGCGCGACGGGCTCCAGCTCGTGAAGAAGTTTCCGTCGACCGAGGCCAAGCAGCGCTGGGTCCGCGAGGAATACGCCGCGGGCGTCAGGCATTTCGAGGTCGGCTCGTTCCTCCCGGCAAAGACCTTTCCGCAATTCGCCGATGTCCGTGATGTCATCGCGACGGTGGCGAGCCTGCCCGGTGCCCACGGCATCGCGCTCGCGCTCAACGAGCGCGGCGTCAACGAGGCGCTGGAATCAGGGGTCGGCGAGATCGCCTCGGTGGTTTCAGCCACCGAGGAGCACAGCCAGGCCAACGCGCATCGCTCGCGCGAGTCCGCAATCGCCAACATCAAGCGCCTGTGCGAGATGCGCGATGCCAGCACCCACAAGCCGCTGGTGAATGCCGCGATCTCGATGGCGCTCGGCTGCTCGATAACAGGCGCGGTCGATCCCGAGGAAGTGCTGCGGCTCGTCGACAAGTGCCTCGAGGCCGGCGTCGATTTCGTCGCGATCGCCGACACCGTCGGCTATGCCGGGCCGAAGCAGGTCGGTGACTTGTCGCGCGCCGCGGTCAAGCTCGCGGGGAAAAGGCCGATCTGCATCCATCTCCACGACACCCGAGGCATGGGCATCGCCAACGCCGCTGCCGCCCTCGACGAAGGCGTCCGCATCCTCGACGGCTCGCTCGGCGGCCTCGGCGGTTGCCCCTTCGCGCCCGGCGCGACCGGCAATGTCGTGTTCGAGGACCTCGTGTTCCTGTGCGAGAGCAAGGGTTTTGCGACGGGAATCGATCTCGAGAAGCTGATTACGGTGCGCAAGATCCTGCGCGAGGAAATGCCGAACGAGCAGCTCTATGGTGGTCTCGCGCGCGCAGGATTGCCGAGCGGGACTGCAGCGAAGGCGGCTTGAGTGGTGCGCCTCTCCCCGCCTGCGGGGAGAGGGGGAAGAATCAATCGTGCCGATGCCCGTGCTTCCGCATCTTGGAAGGCTTGCCTTCCCCCGTCGGAATCATCACCACACGCCCATAACGCACCCCGCGCTCGGCGATGATGTGATCGGCAAAGTGTCTGACCTCGGCGGCGTCACCGCGGAGCGCCGTCATCTCCATGCAATTGTCGTCGTCGAGATGGACGTGCAGGGTGGCGAGCGCGAGGTCGTGATGGCCGTGGAATTCCTGCACCAGCCGCTTCGAGAGGTCGCGCGCGGCGTGATCGTAGACATAGACGAGGCCGGCAACGCAGGGGCCGCTCTGCGCGGTGTCCTCGCTCGATTGCTGCAGCCCGGCGCGGGCGAGATCGCGGATGACCTCGCTGCGGTTCTGGTAGCCGCGCGCCTCGGCGGCAGCGTCGATCTCCGCTAAAAGATCGTCCTCGATCGTGATCGTAATCCGCTGCATCAGGCCCTCTCTGCGGGTACCGCCGAATGGACCTGTTCTACACGGATTTCGTCGCCCTCACAGCTTCGTCGCACGCAGCCTTAGCGCATTGCCGACCACGCTCACCGAGGACAGCGCCATCGCCGCGGCCGCGATGATCGGCGACAGCAGCAGGCCGAAGGCGGGATAGAGGATGCCGGCGGCGATCGGAATGCCGGCAGCGTTGTAGATGAAGGCGAAGAACAGATTTTGCCTGATATTGCTCATCGTCGCCTGCGACAGCTTTCGCGCACGCACGATGCCGGTGAGGTCGCCCTTCAGCAGGGTGACGCCGGCGCTTTCCATTGCAACGTCGGTGCCGGTGCCCATGGCGATGCCCACCTCGGCCGCCGCCAGCGCCGGTGCGTCGTTGACGCCGTCGCCGGCCATCGCGACGCTGCGTCCGGCCTTTTGCAGCTTCATCACGACCGCGCTCTTCTGGTCGGGCAGCACCTCGGCTTCGACATCGGCAATGCCGAGCCGGCGCGCCACCGCCTCCGCCGTGGTGCGGTTGTCGCCGGTCAGCATGATGACCTTGATGCCCTCGGCCGCGAGCGCCTTCAGGGCCTCCGGGGTCGAGGCCTTGACCGGATCGGCGATGGCGAACAGGCCGGCAAGCGCGCCGTCGATTGCCATGTTGATCACGGTGGCGCCGTCGCCGCGCAAGCGTTCGGCCTCGGCATCGAGCGCCCTGGTGTCGATGCCGATCGACGTCAGGTATTTGGCGTTGCCGAGCACGATGGTCCTGCCGTCGACCTGGCCGGTCGCGCCCTTGCCGGTAGGCGAATCGAACTCTTCGACCTGGCCGAGCGCAAGCTGCCTCTCCTTGGCCGCGCGCACGATCGCGTCGGCCAGCGGATGCTCGCTGGCGCGCTCGACGCTGGCCGCGAGTCGGACAATGTCGTCCTCGGCAAAGCCGGTAGCCGGCACGATCGACACCACCTTGGGCTTGCCCTCGGTCAGCGTGCCGGTCTTGTCGACGACGAGCGTGTCGATCTTCTCCATCCGCTCCAGCGCTTCGGCATTCTTGATCAGGACGCCGGCCTGCGCACCGCGGCCGACGCCGACCATGATCGACATCGGGGTCGCGAGGCCCAGCGCGCAGGGGCAGGCGATGATCAGCACGCTGACGGCAGCCACCAGACCGAACGCCAGCCGCGGCTCCGGTCCGAACCAGGCCCATGCCGCGAACGCGATGACGGCAACCGCGATGACGGTCGGCACGAACCAGCCCGCGACCTGATCGGCCAGCCGCTGGATCGGTGCGCGCGAGCGCTGGGCGTCAGCGACCATCTGCACGATTTGCGACAGCAGCGTCTCGCGCCCGACCTTGTCGGCGCGCATGACGAAGCTGCCGGATTGATTGAGCGTACCGGCGATCACCTTGGCGCCGGCCTCCTTGGTGACGGGCATCGATTCGCCCGTGACGAGCGATTCATCGAGCGAGGAGCGACCCTCGAGGATTACGCCATCGACTGGCACTTTCTCACCGGGACGGACGCGCAAGCGGTCATCCGCGCGAAGCGTATCGATCTCGACCTCGTGCTCGGAGCCATCGGCATCGACGCGCCGCGCGGTTTTCGGCGCGAGCTGGAGCAGCGCCTTGATCGCGCCCGACGTCGCATCGCGGGCGCGCAGTTCCAGCACCTGGCCGAGCAGGACCAGAACGGTGATGACGGCGGCCGCTTCGAAATAGACGGCGACTGCGCCTCCGTGGCCGCGGAAGGTGGCGGGGAAGATCTGCGGCGCGATGGTGCCGATCAGGCTGTAGACATAGGCAACGCCGGTACCCATCGCGATCAGCGTGAACATGTTGAGGTTGCGCGTCAGCAGCGACTGCCAGCCGCGCACCAGGAACGGCCAGCCGGCCCACAGCACGACGGGCGTGGCGAACACGAGCTGGATCCAGTTCGACAATGTCGGATCGATCCAGTTGTGCGGCCCCGCGAGATGGCCGCCCATTTCCAGTACGACGGCTGGCAGTGCCAGCGTACCGCCGATCCAGAACCGCCGCGTCATGTCGGCGAGTTCCGGATTGGGTCCGGTCTCCAGGCTCGCGACTTCCGGCTCGAGCGCCATGCCGCAGATCGGGCAGCTGCCGGGTCCGACCTGGCGGATCTCCGGATGCATCGGGCAGGTGTAGATCGTACCTTCAGGCATCGCCGGCTCGGACGCCTTGTCCTTTGAGAGGTACTTGGCGGGATCGGCGGCAAACTTGGCGCGGCAGCCGGCGGAGCAGAAATGGAAAGTCTCGCCGTGGTGCTCGAAGCGATGCTTCGAGGTCGCGGGATCGACCGTCATGCCGCAGACGGGATCGAGCACCTTTGTCGCGCCGTGGTCATGACCGTGATGCTGAGCATGATCGCCGTGACCGCCGCAGCAGGACGAGACGGCGGGCTTGGGCGCGGTCGCCGCGATCTTGGTGGAGCAGCCGCATCCGGACTGCGTGTTCCGGTGATGATGGCTGTGGTTCGTGTCGCTCATTCCTGCACTCCGGCCTTGTAACCTATACCCGGTAGGGGTATATAGAGGTCATGCGCAAGGACATCAAGGCTTCCGTCGGAAAACGTCTCGGCCGGATCGAGGGCCAGGTTCGTGGCCTGTCGAAAATGGTAGAGGAAGACCGCTATTGCATCGACATCGTCACGCAGATCTCGGCGGTGCGCGCCGCACTGCGCCGGGTCGAGGAAGAGGTCTTGAAGGACCACGTCGCGCACTGCGTCGAGCACGCGATTGCGAGCGGCGACAAGGCGGATCAGCGCGAGAAGATCGCGGAGCTGATGGCGGTGATTGGCAGGGCGGAGCGGTAGGTTCTTCCGTCGTCTGGCGCAAGCCAGCACCATCCCGCGGAATCCATCAATTGCGTCCGGTAGCCGTACCGCACGCCGAATCTTCGCAATCTGCCAATTGGAGTGATGGGTCCTGGCCTTCGCCAGGAGACGGCAGAGCTATGCCGCCCGCTCTCTCGTCCGACCTCGGCGCCGCGGGCGATACATCGCCAGCTTCTTCAGTAACGAGACATGCGCGGCGCTCATTTGCTCAGCCGAAACCTCAGCCGGCGCTTCTTCGTCAATCGCTTCAGGAACGAGCGGCGGCGAACTGACCGTTTCTGGAAACACACCGAATGAGCCCGCTACCTCCTCGAGCGGCTTTTGCTTGTCGGCCCAGTGCAAGGCTGTGTAGTCGAAGCCGTGCACGATGGTGGGTTTGACGACTTCGAAGTAGGGCGAGATGTCGAAGTCGCGGGGCATGTAGAGCGAGGAGTCGCGGATGTGCAGGATCTCGCGGCGCGCGGCGCGGCTGCCGGCCTTGGTGATCTTCGGCAGGATCGGATAGCGCACGGCGTCGAAGGCCTGCGCGATCAGCGCCGAACAGATGATCTTGGTCGGATCGCCCGAGCCGATCGCGATCATGCGCCGCCGCCAGCGCTGCGGCACCGGCAGCGGGAACAGGAAGCGCATCAGGTCGATGATGTTCTTGGTGTCGTAGCCGAAGCCGATGCGGTTGATCGCATAGCGGCACACGGTGGTGCGATCCTCGTAGGAGAGCCCGACCGGGCGGCAGAGTCGGGTGTGATAGGGGAAATATTTCGACAGCGGGGCGGAGGTGACGCCCTCGCCGATATTGGCCTCGATCAGCACATGCGGCTCGCCATCAGGCTCCTGCGCGCCTTCGACCGGGCCGACATAGAGCGCGGCATGCGACCAGGTCGACTGCGTCAGATATTTGATGATGCCGGAGATGCGGTTGTTGCCCTCGACCAGCATGACGTCGCCGGGCTGGATCACGCCGCGCAGGTGCTCGGGGTCGCTCGGCGTGAACGGCTCGTAGCCCGGCACCTCCTTCGAGAGGTACGCGGCTATCAATTTGCCGACTGAATCTAGGACCGTCCCCATGAACTCCCCCGGGCCTTTCTGGCCATCTTTTTTCCATCTGTATCATGGTCGAAACCTGTTGCAATTCGGTTCATGGGTCTGTGAGGTCGAGCACGATTGATTCACCATGATGGTTGCTGCGCAACATCAGATACGGCAAGGTTCGCTGGCTGTTCCCGTTCGCTGCAAGTCCCCGGAAACCATGACATGACAATCACGCGCCGCAGCTTCCTATCGGCGTCGGCAGCCTTTGCCGCAGCGCCGGTCCTGCGCGCAACGGCCGCACCCCTGCCGCGCGAGGCTGACATTGTCGTGATCGGTGCGGGAGCGGCCGGCATCGCTGCAGCGCGGCGCGTCATGGCAGCCAATCGCAAGGTCGTGGTGGTGGAGGCGGCGTCGCAAGTCGGCGGGCGCTGCATCACGGATACGACCACCTTCGACGTGCCGTTCGATCGCGGCGCACGCTGGATGCACAATCCCGACACCAATCCGATGATCCGGCTCGCGCGCAGTGCCGGGCTCGATGTGTCCCCTGCACCGTCGGGTCAGAAGATGCGCATCGGCCGCCGCAATGCGCGCGCGGGCGAGACCGAGGAGTTTCTGGCGGCACTGGTGCGCACCAACCGTGCCATCGACGAGGCCGCGCGCGGCAAGCTCGATACCTCCTGCGCGTCTGTGCTGCCGAAGGATCTCGGCGACTGGGCGGGGGCCGCCGAATTCGTCCTCGGCGCGAGCTTTGCCGGCAAGGATCTGAAGGAGCTGTCGGCGATCGACAAGGCGCGCGCGCAGGACCGCAATGCCCCGATCGCCTGCCGCCAGGGTCTGGGCACGTTGATCGCCAGGCTCGGCGAGCAGGTGCCGACGGTGCTTTCGACGCCGGCCAGCCGCATCGCCTGGAGCAACCGCGACGTCAGCGTGGAGACGCCATCCGGCAAGATCGCCGCGCGCGCGGCCATCGTCACGGTATCGACCAATGTGCTGACGTCGGGTGCGCTCAAGTTCGCGCCCGACATTCCCAAGCGCACGCTCGATGCGGTATCGAAGCTCACCCTCGGCAGCTACGATCGCATCGTGCTGCAGCTGCCAGGCAACCCGCTGGGCCTCGCGCGCGACGATGTTCTCGTCGAGCAGAGCACTTCGACGCGCACCGCACTGATGTACGCCAATATCGGGGGATCCTCGCTGTGCTCGATCGACGTCGGCGGCTCGTTCGGCCGCGATCTCGCCGAGCAGGGCGAGAAGGCGATGACGGCATTCGCGAAGGAGTGGATCACAAAACTGTTCGGCAGCGAGGCGGCGGCCGCCGTGCAGAAGACCGCGGTGACGCGCTGGAACGCCTCGCCCTATGTCATGGGCGCGATGTCGGCGGCCTCGCCCGGCGGACAACTCGCGCGAAGAGTTTTGACCGAGCCGATCGGCAACATGTTCCTCGCCGGCGAAGCCACGCATGACACGCTGTGGGGCACGGTCGACGGCGCCTGGGACAGCGGCGAGCGCGCCGCGGACGCCGCGCTGCGCAAGATCGGTGCGCTGAAGGCCGAGCCGGCCGACGTGCCGACGCAATCGACGAAGAAGCGCCGCGCACCACGGCGGTGACGAGAGCTACCGCAAAATCCCGTCCAGCACCGGCAGCCCGGTGATGACCGCGATTGCGATCAGAGCGTAGCAGATCCTGCGGAAGATCGTCTCGCTGGCGCGACCGAACAGCGATGCGCCGAAGGCGACGCCGATCGCGTAGACCGGCCCGACGATCAGTGACAGCACCAGCGACTCGCGCGAGATCAGGCCGGTCGTGGCATAGCTGACCATCGAGAAGAAGTCCGAGGCGCCGAAGAACAGCAGGATGTTGGCGCGGGCGACGATCGAGGCGATGGGGCGGCCGAGCCAATAGCCGACGATCGGCGGCCCGCCGGTCTGGGCCAGCCCGCTACAGAAGCCGGAGAGACCGCCGATACCAATCGAGAGCCACACGTGGTCCTTGCCACGATAGCGCCAGCCCGACAGCAGCAGCAGAAGCAGCGCGGCGACGAAGCAGGAGATGATCCAGCGCGTGGTGACGGGCTCGAGCACGTTGAGGAAATAGGTGCCGACGGGCACGCCGACCAGGGCGCCCAGCACGATCACCGCGGTCGCCTTGCGGTCCGCCTTGCGCCACGCGTCGGGCAGCAGCGGCGCGGCCGCGACGAAATCGATGACGAGAAGTAGTGCCGCAACCAGCCGCGGCGCCGCGACGCTGCTCGCCAGCGGCATGAAGATCAGTGCCGAGCCGAAGCCGGAGAAGCCGCGCGCGGTGCCCGAAACGAAAGCGATGGCGCAGAGCGCCATCGCGATGGTGAGACTGACGTCCCTGGGAAGGAAGTCCGTAAGCGTCATGCTCCATGTCTCTCGAGCATGACGTTGTCCGAAAGCGGCTTCACACCTTTCGGCGTCATGCTCTCAACGTGCCGCCCGTCTTCTTCGTGACCTCAGCCACGATCTTCGCGGCGACGGCCTCGATTTCCTGGTCGGTCAGCGTCTTCTCGCGCGGCTGGATCGTCACCGCGATGCCAACAGACTTCTTGCCGTCGTCGATGCCCTTGCCTTCATAGACGTCGAACACGATGACGCCGGTGATCAGCTTCTTGTCGACGCCTTGCGCGGCGCGGACGATGTCGCCGGCCTTCACGGTGCGGTCGACGATGAAGGCGAAGTCGCGTGACACGGGCTGAAATGCCGACAGCTCGATCAGCGGCTTGGCGCGGGTCGGCTTCTTCTTGGCTTCCGGAATGCGGTCGAGGGTGACCTCGAACACGACAAGCGGGCCGTCGGCGCCGAGCGCCTCCAGCGCGCGCGGATGCATCTCGCCGAAGTATCCGAGCACGTTCTGCGGCCCGATCTGGATCGTGCCGGAGCGGCCCGGATGCAGCCAGGCGGGACCGCCGGCGACGATCTGCAGCGCCTGCATCGGGGCGCCGGCCGCAGCCAGCACCGCGAGCGCATCGGACTTGGCGTCGAACACGTCGGTCTGCGCCGAGCCCGACCAGTGCCGTCCCGATCCTTCCGACGATGCAAGGCCGCGCCGCACGCCGCTCGCCGCCATGAACTGATCCTGCGGACGATCGCCCTTGAAGACCTGTCCGACCTCGAACAGCACGACGTCGCCATAGCCGCGGTCGGCATTGGCCTGTGCCGCGGCGACCAGGCCCGGCAACAGGCTCGGCCGCATGTCGGAGAGGTCGGCCGCGATCGGGTTGGCGACTTCGAGCTCGCGCTGGCCGCCGCCGAAGAGCTCGGCCGCGGGCTTGGTGATGAACGACCACGTCACGGCCTCGGTCATACCGCGGCTCGCGAGCGCGCGCCGTGCGCGGCGAGTACGGAGCTGGAGCGGCGTCAGCACAGATTTGCGGGCGTCTTCGCCACGCTCGAACGGCGTCATCGGCACCTTGTCGACGCCGTAGATGCGGACGACTTCCTCGACGAGGTCAGCCTTGCCATGCACGTCGGAGCGCCACGATGGCACCGCGACCTTCACGAGCGGGCCGGGGCCCGCCATCATGAAGCCGAGGTGGGTGAGGATGCGCTTCATCTCCGGCATCGGCACCTCGATGCCGGACAGGCGCTTCACCTCGGTCACGGGGAAGTCGATGATGCGGTCATCGCCGAAGGCCTTGCCGACCACGACGTTCTCCGATGGCGTCCCGCCGCACATCTCCATCACGAGTTTCGTGGCGAGCTCGAGCCCTGGCACCATGAAGGCCGGATCGACGCCGCGCTCGAAGCGGTAGCGCGCATCGGAGTTGATGCCGAGCTTGCGGCCGGTCTGGGCGATGTTGATCTCGTTCCACAGCGCCGACTCGATCAGCACGTCGGTGGTGTTTTCGTCGCAGCCCGAGGCCTCGCCGCCCATGATGCCAGCGAGCGATTCGACGCCGTGCTCGTCGGCAATGACGCAGATCGAGGGATCGAGATTGTAGGTGCGGCCGTCGAGCGCGAGCAGCGTTTCGCCGTCGCGGGCGTGCCGCACCACGAGATTGCCCTTCACCTTCCTGGCGTCGAACACGTGCAGCGGGCGCGCGCGGTCGTAGGTCATGAAGTTGGTGATGTCGACCAGCGCATTGATCGGACGCAGTCCGATCGCAGTCAGCCGCTTCTGCAGCCAGTCCGGTGACGGTCCGTTCTTCACGCCGCGGATGAGGCGCAGTGCAAAGCCCGGACACAGCCTGGCGTCCTCGACCGTGACCTTCACGGGGCAGGGGAATTCGCCCTTGATCGGCTTGACGGTGGGATCCTTGAACTTGCCCATGTCGGCGGCGGCAAGATCGCGCGCGATGCCGTGCACGCCGGTGCAGTCCTGCCGGTTCGGCGTCAGATTGATCTCGATCACGGGATCGCCGAGCGCGGCCCATTCGGCGTAGCCGGCACCGATCGGTGCGTCCGCCGGCAATTCCATGATGCCGTCATGGTCGTTGGAGATCTGCAACTCGGCCGCCGAGCACAGCATGCCGCGGCTTTCGACGCCGCGGATGGTGCCGACGCCGAGCGTGATGTCCTTGCCGGGAATGTAGGTGCCGGGCGGCGAGAACACGCTGACGAGCCCGGCGCGCGCGTTCGGCGCGCCGCACACGACCTGCACCGCCGCGCCACCGTCACCGGTGTCGACCATGCAGACGCGCAGGCGATCGGCGTTGGGATGCTGCTCGGCCGAGATCACCTTCGCAATGGTGAAGGGCTTCAGCGCCTTCGCCTTGTCCTCGATGTTCTCGACCTCGAGCCCGATCATGGTGAGCTTGTCGGCAAGCTTTTCCAGCGACTCATCGGTGTCGAGATGATCCTTCAGCCAGGAGAGGGTGAATTTCATGGCTGGTTGCCTCGGCTCTTGTCGGTTGAATTGCTCTGGTCAGTGCTAGTGTTCCCTCCCCCCTTGTGGGGGAGGGTCAGGGAGGGGGGTAAGCCGCGGGCTCCGACAGAAGCTGCCTGGCCGATCGTCTGAACAACCCCCTCGAGGTTCGTCATCACCTGCTCGTTGGTGAAGCGAAGAACCTGAAAACCCTCAGCGGTGAAGAACGCGTCGCGACGTTGATCTGCTTTTTGCCGCTCTTCAAAGTCGTGCGATTCTCCGTCGAGCTCGATGATGAGTTTGGAGGAGAAGCAGACGAAGTCGGCGACGTAGTTTCCGATTGGGGTTTGACGGCGGATGCCCAAACCGTCGATGCGATTAGCCTTCAGGTAGCGCCACAGCAGTTTTTCAGCGCGCGTCATCGACCGGCGAAGTTGCTTCGCCCGGCTGCGCTGACGCTCGCTCACAACTGCGTGCGGCATCCGCGGCTACCCCCCTCCCTGACCCTCCCCCACAAGGGGGGAGGGAACGGAGAGAATCTTCGTGCGAGCGAGCATCACGAGCTCAGCCCTCCCGCGAGCGTCGGCACTTCGAGCGGCTTGAAGCCGTAATGGCTGAGCCAGCGGACGTCGCTGTCGAACAGTTGGCGGAGATCGGCGATGCCGTATTTCAACATGGCGATGCGGTCGATGCCCATGCCCCAGGCAAAGCCCTGGTACTCGTCGGGATCGATGCCGCAGGCACGCAGCACGTTCGGATGCACCATGCCGCAGCCCAGAATCTCGAGCCAGTCCTCGCCCTCGCCGAAGCGAATCTCGCCCTTGTCGCGGCGGCA
Source organism: Bradyrhizobium sp. CCBAU 53338 (assembly GCF_015291665.1). Classification (NCBI taxonomy): domain Bacteria; kingdom Pseudomonadati; phylum Pseudomonadota; class Alphaproteobacteria; order Hyphomicrobiales; family Nitrobacteraceae; genus Bradyrhizobium; species Bradyrhizobium sp. CCBAU 53338. Next base: position 147,830 of record NZ_CP030048.1, on the reverse strand, counting down.
CTGGATGTCGACTTCCAGCGACGGCTCCGTGAACGGGAAGAACGAGGGACGGAAGCGCATGTTGATGTGGTCGACCTCGAAGAACGCCTTGCAGAACTCGTGCAGGATCCATTTGAGGTGGCCGAGATGAGAATGCTTGTCGATGACGAGCCCTTCGACCTGGTGGAATTGCGGCGTGTGGGTCGCGTCCGAATCGATGCGGTAGGTGCGGCCCGGGCAGATCACGCGGATCGGCGGCTTCTGGCTCAGCATCGTGCGCACCTGCACCGGCGAGGTGTGGGTACGCAACAGCATGCGCGAGCCGTCCTCCTTCGGATAGAAGAAGAACGTGTCGTGCATTTCGCGCGCCGGATGGCCTTCAGGGAAATTCAGCTTGGTGAAGTTGTAGTCGTCGGTCTCGATGTCTGGGCCTTCGGCGACCGAGAAACCCATGTCGGCGAAGATCGTGGTGAGCTCGTCCCAGACCTGGCTCAGCGGATGGATGCGGCCGGCCTCGGCCTGCGCATCGCGCAGCGGCAGCGTGACGTCGACGGTCTCGGATGCGAGCCGCGCATCGAGCGCTGCCGACTTCAGCACGTCGCGCCGTGCACCGAGCGCCTCGGTGACCTTGTCCTTGGCCTGGTTGATCGCCGCGCCCTGCGTCTTGCGCTCGTCGGGCGACATCTTGCCGAGCGTGGCAAGCAGCGCCGAGATCGAGCCCTTCTTGCCGAGGGCTGCGACGCGCACCGCTTCGAGCGCGGCTTCGTCGCCGGCGGCGGCGATCTGGTCGAGGATGGATGTTTCAAGCGTTGCGAGGTCGGACACAGTCAAATCCTTGCTGCCAAATTCGGCTGGGTTGTCGCCGCCCGAAGGGCGTAACGTCAAGCAAAAAGCCGGTCATTTCCGCTTCTCGAGCGGCTGGGTTGAACCTCGCGCGGGGACCCGGCACCAAGACAGGATACGAGGAGACCTTTGCGATGCTTTCGAAATGCTGTTTGGCCGTCCTGGCCATCGTTCTGTCGGCTGCCGCGACGCCTGCGCGCGCCATGGTCTGCATGGACAAATCCATGACGCTGGACGAGGTCGCGGACACCATCAGCGCGCAGAAGGGCTGCGAAAGCGCGATGAAGGTCTTCAAGGATTGCGAACTGACCGCGAGTGGCGATGTTCAGCTCGGCGCCGCTGTCGAAAGGAAATGCGAGGTGGACTTCAAGTCCGGCCTCAGTGCCGCGCAGAGCCAGGCCTACAAGCGCGAGATGCACGCATGCGACGTCAAGTACCGGAACAAGTCCGGCACCATGTATCTCTCGTTTACGGCTTTCTGCCGGGCGGAGGTCGCCCAGCGTTACTCGCAGCGCGCGCTGAAGGCTGCGGGCCAGACGGGCCGCTAGCGCAAGCCTCAGGCCGCGAGAGCAGCCTTTTAGGCGGCTAGCGCAGCTTTGGCCTTCTCGGCGATCAGCTGGAACGACGCGGGCTCGTGGATCGCGAGATCCGACAGCACCTTGCGGTCCACGGTGATGCCCGACTTGGCGAGACCGTCGATAAATCGGCTGTAGGTCAGGCCGAACGGACGGACCGCTGCGTTGAGACGCTGGATCCAGAGCGCGCGGAAGGTGCGCTTCTTGCGCTTGCGGTCACGGAAAGCGTACTGCTGGGCCTTTTCCACGGCCGGCTTGGCGGCGCGGATGGTGTTCTTGCGGCGGCCGTAGAAGCCCTTGGCGGCCTTGTAGACTTTCTTGTGCTTGGCGTGGGCGGTCACACCGCGTTTGACGCGAGACATGACAAAAATCCTTCAGAGATGACTTTGTTTCGGATTGCCGCGAAAGGTGCGGCAGAGATGGCAATGATCTTCGTCGATCTTGGACGCGATCAGGCGTTCGGCAAGAAGTACTTCTTGACGTTGTCGCCGTCGGTCTTGAACAGCACGCTGGTGCCGCGAAGCTGACGGATCTGCTTCTTCGTCCGCTTGATCATGCCGTGACGCTTGCCGCGATGGGCGAACATCACTTTGCCGGTGGCAGTCACCTTGAAGCGCTTTTTAGCGCCCGATTTGGTCTTCAGCTTGGGCATTTGGCTCTCCTAATGGCCAACGACATCCGCCCGCGAAGGCGGCGTGGCCGTCAAAAATGCTCGTTAGAGCGTTGATTGTGCTCAGGTTTTTGCGAACAAGCGCGAAACCCGCACGAAACACCGCCACGGCAGCCCTTAATCAGCCGGGCGATGAAGGTCGGGCTTATGACAGAGAACGGGCGAATTGGCAACGATGATGAACCGGCGAAACCTGCCCGCCGACTATTGGGTGTTGCCACCCCTTGTTCACGCCGTCCCGTCCGGAGCAGGACCAAAATGGCCCATTTTTCCCGATCGATTTTGTCCGTTGTCACACGTCCGCGCCACCTGGCGCTGTTGGCCGTACTCGCCGCGGCGGCCGTCCCATCGACTGCCGATGCCCGCATCGCCGGGTATGACGGTGTCTGGAACGTCACCTTCGCCACCACCCGCGGCGTCTGCAGCTCGGGCTACAGCGTCCCCTTCACCGTGACTGGCAGCCGGGTCTCGTCCGCCGGTGGCGGCCGGGTGTCCGGCACCGTCAATCGCGGCGGCGCCGTAGCGGTCCAGGTGTCGGTCGGCGCCTCCCATGCCAGTGGAGGTGGTCGTCTCGGCGGCGCAGCCGGAGCCGGCTCCTGGCGGGGCGTCATCTCCGGCGACCAGTGCAGCGGCACCTGGCAGGCGACGCGGTCCTGAAAACGTAAACGGCCCGCCGGACGATCCGGACGGGCCGTTGAATTCTCAGTCCCGAGAAGCTGCACTCAGCGCGGCGCCAGTACCATGACGACCTGACGGCCCTCGAACCGGGCGTCCTGCTCGACCTTGGCGAGCTCGGCGACGTCGGTCTTGATCTTGTCCAGCAGCTTGGTGCCGATCTCCTGGTGCGCCATTTCGCGGCCGCGATAGCGCAGGGTGATCTTGACCTTGTCGCCCTCTTCGAAGAACCGCAGCATCGCGCGCATCTTCACGTCGTAATCGTGGTCGTCGATCATCGGGCGGAGCTTGATCTCCTTGATCTCGACGGTCTTCTGCCGCTTGCGGGCTTCGGCGGCTTTCTTCTGGGCGGAATACTTATACTTCCCGTAGTCCATGATCTTGCAGACGGGAGGGCTGGTATTCGGCGAAATCTCGACGAGATCCATGCCAGCTTCCTGGGCCATCTTGATGGCGAGCATCGTCTCGACGGTGCCTTTGTTGTCACCGGCAGCGTCGATCAGCTGGATCTGCGCATTGCGAATATCATCATTGATGCGCGGCCCGTCTTTGGCGGCAGGGGCCGGGGCTCTATTGGGACGGCGAATGGGTGGTTCTCCAAAGTTGTGAAAGGAAGCGGCTATTTTGAAGGAAGATGCGTTTGCCGGCAAGCAAGTCGCTCGTGCGAGAAGCGAAAAACCCTCAAATGCGAGGCATTTTGGTCACGCCCATCGGCACGGTGCTCGACATAGACACCTTGCCCCTGTTCCGCAAGCGTCCCAAAGGGACAATACCACTATAGGGTTGCTTCGTGGAACGGGGACCACGCCCTCAAACCCCACAGCAAGAGTAAACGTTCCATGACCCCAGCAATTCCCGATGCCGTGCTCGACTTCATCGATGTTGGCGAAGGACCGTCAGCGCGCAAAATCGCGGTGCGTCACCGCGCCGGCCAGGGATCTGGTCAAGGGCCCGGCGTCGTCTGGCTCGGCGGCTTCAAGTCGGACATGCAGGGCGGCAAGGCGGTGGCGCTCGACGCCTGGGCCGGCGAGCGCGGCCGTGCCGCCGTCAGGTTCGACTATTCCGGCCATGGCGAATCCAGCGGCGATTTCGCCGACGGAACCATCGGCAGCTGGCTCGAGGACAGCGTCGCGGTGTTCGAGCGGTTCTGCACCGGTCCGCAAATCCTGATCGGTTCGTCCATGGGCGGCTGGATGGCGCTGCTGCTCGCGCGGGAGATCAGGAAGCGTTCCGGCAAAGCCTCGCTGGCGGGCCTGGTGCTGATCGCACCGGCGCCCGACTTCACCGAAGAGCTGATGTGGAAGAATTTTTCACCCGAGGTGAAGAAGGAGATCGAGACTAAGGGCTTTTGGCTCAGGCCATCCGAATATGGCGACGGCACGCCCTATCCGATCACGCGCAAGCTGATCGAGGAGGGGCGCAACCATCTCGTGCTCGGCAGCGCCATCGATCTCGGCTGTCCCGTCCGCATCCTGCAAGGCGCGCAGGATCCTGATGTGCCATGGCAGCACGCGTTTTCGTTGACGCACCGCCTGCCGGCCGACGACGTCGTGCTCACCCTGATCCAGGACGGCGATCACCGCCTGTCCCGCCCGCAGGACATCGCGCGCATTCTTGCCGCGGTGGCGGAGATCGGGTGAAGTAGGCCGCAACAAGAAACACGGGAGGCAATTCATGACCACCACCGCCATGCTGCGTGCTTTCTGCGACGCTGTCGAACAGCGCAACGGTCGTGCCTTTGCCGATCTCTTCACCGAGGACGGCGTCTATCACGACGTGTTCTACGGCGCTTTCGAAGGGCGCGACAAAATCGCTGGAATGGTCGACGACTGGTTCTATCGCACGGCGACCGATTTCCGCTGGGACATGCATGACCCCGTCGGCAACGGCACCACGCTGTATGCGCGCTACACGTTCAGCTACAAATCAACCCTGCCGGAAGCGAGCGGCGCGCGCGCGATGTTCGAGGGCGTCGCGATCATGACGCTGCGCGGCGGCAAGATCGCGACCTATCACGAGGTCGCCAACACCGCGCCGGCGTTCCTCGATCTGAAGTTCGCGCCGGAGCGGATCGCCAAGATCGTCGCCAAGCAGGGCGCCGAGCTGAAGGCGCGAACGGAGATGAAGCGGCATCTGGTGTGACGTCGTCGAACTACGGCGGAGGTGGCTTCGCCATCGGCTTGCGCTGCGCCAGCGCGGCGACCGTCGCGGTGCCGATCGGGCCCTGCTCGTCGTAGAGCCAGCATTCGCCGATCGCGACGCCGTCCGTGGCCTGGTGGTTCACCACGTCGAATCCGATCCAGTTCGTCACCGGCAGGCGGTGCAGATAGATCGTGACGTCGCTGTTGATGTAGCCGAGTCCCTTGTCGCCGGCATTGGCGAACGGGCTTGCGAAGTCGGCGCCGGTGGCGACATGGACAAACGGCGTCATCGGCACGCCGGCAACGAGTTCGCGCACCTCGCTCATCCAGAGTCGGCGCGGACCGAGCGAGCCCATGTGGCCGACGATGGGGCGCGTCGTCCATTTGCCGTTCATGCCGAGCCTGGGGTCGGTCGGCTTTGGAATGTCTGATGGCTTCGGCACGTCCCAGTTCGGCGGCGACCAGACATTGCCCTCGGGGTTTTGCGTTCGCCGCAGCAGCTGGCAGGAGGCGCGCGCCATGCTGATGCCGCCGGAGAGGAACTCCGCCTCGACGACGCGGATGCGCATTCCGTCGCGCACCAGCCGCGTCGTCACGTGAATCGGCTTGTCGATGGTCGGCAGCCGAAACATGTCGACGGTGAGCCGCGCAGGCACGAACTCAGGGCCGGAATGGCGCTCCTCGATGGCGAAGCCGATCAGGCCGATGATGACGCGCCCGTGCAGCGATTTCGGGTCCCACGGACCGTTGGCCACTTCCGTCGGATGGAATGTATCGCCGTCGCGGGTGAAGAAAGGCATGTTTGTTGTCATGGTGCGCGACTTTGCGGGAACGTGCGGGGAAATCAAGGGTGGTGAGAGCGAGAACTAGGAGGTGGTGCGCCACTCCTCACGCACGCTCTCATCGGGCTCGTTGCTCATCGCAGCGTTCTTCACCGCCGCAAGCTCGTCCTGCGGCGCCAACTGCCCTAGCGCCCAAACTGCAGCGCCGCGCACCAGCGGGCTCGCATCATCAAGCAAGCGACACGCTTCCTTCGCCAGCGCCGCATCGTCCGAGTTACCAATCGCAACCAGCACGTTCCGCAAGAACCGGTCACGCCCGATGCGCTTCACCGGTGACTTCGTGAACAGCGCGCGAAACCCTGCGTCGTCAAGCCGTGAAAGTTCGCCGAGACCAGGCGCGCGTAATTCGTCGCGCGCGGCGAGCTTGGCCTCACGTCCCTCCTGCGCAAACTTGTTCCAGGGGCACGCCGCGAGGCAATCGTCGCAGCCATAGATGCGGTTGCCGATGGCCTTGCGAAATTCCTGCGGGATCGGTCCCTTGTTCTCGATGGTGAGATAGGAGATGCAGCGCCGCGCATCGAGCTGGTAAGGCGCGGGAAACGCCGAGGTCGGGCAGATGTCGAGGCAGGCCTGGCACGAGCCGCAATGATCGATCTCGGCATCGTCGCGCGGCAAGTCGAGCGTGGTGTAGATGGCGCCGAGAAACAGCCACGATCCGAACTCGCGCGAGACCAGATTGGTGTGCTTGCCCTGCCAGCCGAGATGCGCGGCTTGCGCCAGCGGCTTCTCCATCACCGCCGCGGTGTCGACGAACACCTTCACTTCGCTCGGCGCGGTCGCGACCAGCCAGCGGGCCAGCGCCTTCAACCGCTTCTTGATGAGGTCGTGATAGTCGTCGCCCTGCGCATAGACCGAGATCGCCGCGCGCGTGCGCTGCTTGAGGATTGCGAGCGGATCGGAGTCGGGGCCGTAATTGACGCCGAGCATGATCACGCTGCGCACATCCGGCCACAGCCCGCGCGGATCGACGCGGCGTTCCGGCTGGCTCGCGAGCCAGTCCATGTCGCCATGGCCGCCGGAGGCGATGAATTCGAGGAAGCGCCGTCCGGCGCTGTCGATCGTGCCGGGCGCCGTGACGCCGATGCAGTCGAAGCCGAGTGCGCGCGCCTCGCGCGCCAGCGCCGTCTTCAGTTCAGTCGGATCGGAGTTCAGAAATCCAGGTCCACGTAGGTCCGCGACGCCGGCACGCCCGCCAGCCATTCGCTCAGCAGCGGGCGGAACGACGGACGGGATTTCACCCGCGCGTACCACGCCTTTGCTGCGTCGTCCTCGCTCCATGGCACGTCGCCCAGATAGTCGATCGCCGAGAGATGCGCCGCGGCGGCGAGATCCGCGTAAGTGGGCCGGTCGCCGGCGAGGAAGTTACGGGTCTGCGCCAGCCAGCCGATATAGGCCAGATGATAGCGCACGTTGGCCTTGGCGGCGCGCATCACGTCGGGCGAGGGCGGGCCGCCGCCATTGCCCTCGCTCATGAAGCGCTTGTAGATGCGCTCGGTGACGAGCGGGTGGGAGACCTCCTCGAAGAACTTTTCGTTGAACCAGGCCATCAGCCGGCGCACCTCGACGCGCTCGGCGATCGTCTCCGGCATCAGCCGCTTGGGGCCCATCTCAGCGCCATAGGCCTCGTCGATATATTCGGCGATGATGGCCCCGCCCGGGATCGGCGGCTGTTCGTCGTCCACCAGAACGGGCGTGGTGCCGGCCGCGTTGAGCAGCAGAAACGCCTCGCGCCGTTCCCAGCTGCGCTCCTCGACCAGCTTCAGTTCGAGCCCGTATTCGCCCGCGATCAGGCGGATGAATCGCGAATGCGGACAGAACGGATGATGAAACAGCGTAAACATGAAGCCTTTGACTATTTGATGGTGCTTAAGAATCCATCAATGTTTGTGCGGCGCCACACTAGTCCTTCAAAACCGCGAGGCAAGGGCGCGATAGCGCATTTTGCGATTGCGAGCGAGGGGCGAATAGGCGAGAAGAACCCCGCTTTTCCAGCGGAAATGGACCGTAAATATGTCAGATACAATACGGGCAGTGATCCTCGGCATCATCGAGGGGGTGACCGAGTTCCTTCCCGTGTCCTCGACCGGCCACCTCCTGCTTGCGGAGCGATTCTTCGGCCTCGGCGAAGGCGCCTTCTGGGATTCGTTTACGGTTCTGATCCAGCTCGGCGCGATCCTCGCGATCGTGGGGCTCTACTTCAAGAAGCTGTGGGACGTCGTGATCGGCTTCTTCTCCGGCGATTCCTATTCCCGCCGCTTCGTGATCGGCGTGCTGGTCGCGTTCCTGCCGGCTGTCGTCGTCGGCCTCATCGCCGGCAAGTACATCAAGACCCTGCTGTTCAACCCCTGGGTCGTCTGCTTCACGCTGATCGTCGGCGGTGCCATCCTGCTCTGGGTCGACAAGCTCGACCTCAAGCCGCGCGAGCATGATGCCACGAAGTTTCCGCTGCTGATGTATCTCTATATCGGCATCGCGCAGTGCATTGCGATGATTCCCGGCGTGTCGCGCTCCGGCGCCAGCATCGTCGCCGCGATGTTCCTGGGCGCGGACAAGCGGGCGGCGGCGGAGTTCTCGTTCTTTCTCGCCATTCCGACCATGATCGGCGCGTTCGCCTACGATTTCTACAAGAGCCGCGCCGAGATGACGATGGACCACATGGGTATCGTCGCGATCGGCTTCATCGTGTCGTTCATCACTGCGATCATCGTGGTGAAGTCGTTTCTGGAATATGTCACCCGCCACGGCTTCGTGGTGTTCGCCTGGTGGCGCGTCATCGTCGGCACGCTCGGCCTGATCGCGCTGGCGCTGGGCCGTTAACTTCTCGAAAACCAGCTGATACGCCTCAACGCAATATCAGCTTTTGACCGGTAGGCAGTGTCCGAAAGCGGGGGTGGCCCGCGGACGGAGCTGAACGATGACCCTCGTCAGCGGCTGGGGACGCTTCCCGGTCGTCGATAGCGAAGTGCTGCGACCGCGTTCGTTCGGGGCGGTGGGAGAGGCTGTCGTCGCCGGCTCCGTGGCGCGGGGTAACGGCCGCGCCTATGGCGATGCCGCGATCGGCGTTGCCAGGACCATCGGCATGACCGGGTTCGACCGTATCAGGTCGTTCGATCCGGCGACGGGATGCATCCGGCTGGAAGCCGGCGTGCTGCTGTCCGACCTGATCGATAGCTTTGGACCGCGCGGCTTCCTGCCCTTCGTCGTGCCCGGCACGCGGTTCGTCTCGGTCGGTGGTGCCATCGCCGCCGACGTCCACGGCAAGAACCATCATGGCGAGGGCGGTTTTGGCCGCTATGTCGACAGCATCCTGCTGCGCACCGGGCAGGGCGAGACCCTCGAGATCTCGCGCGAGCAGAATTCCGATGCCTTCTTCGCAACCGTCGGCGGCATGGGCCTCACCGGCGTCGTTCTCGAAGCGACGATGCGGCTGCGCCACGTCGAAACCGGCTGGATCCGCGAGCACGTGATTTCCGCATCCGATCTCGATGCCGCCATGCGCGCGCTCGAGGCCGGCGATTCCGCGACCTACTCGGTGGCCTGGATCGATTGCGTGGCGCGCGGCAACGATCTCGGCCGCTCGCTGATCTATCTCGGCGAGCACGCACGCGCCGATGAACTTGCCGACGGCGCCGATCGATTTCCCCTCGGCAAGACTCCCGGCCTGGCTGTGCCCGTCGACCTGCCCTCGATGACGCTGAACCGCTTGAGCATCCGGGCCTTCAACGAGCTCTACTACCGCATGGGCGCAAGGCGCGCGGGCCGCGACCACGTGGTCTCGCTCTATCCTTACTTCTTTCCGCTCGACGGCATCGCAGACTGGAATCGCATCTATGGACGGCGCGGCTTCCTGCAGCATCAATGCGTGATCCCGCAAGCCGACGCGCGCGCCGTGCTCGCTGACATCCTCGATCGTGTCTCCAGGCGCGGCGATGCCTCGTTCCTCGCGGTGCTGAAGAAGCTCGGCCACGGCGACGGCCTGCTGTCGTTTCCGCTGCCCGGCTACACGCTGGCGCTGGATTTCCCGGTGAGGGGCGACATCCTGAATTTCCTCGACGAGATCGATCGCATCGTCGTCGCGGCCGGCGGCCGGATCTATCTCGCCAAGGATGCGCGGCAGTCGCGCGCGACGTTCGAGGCCGGCTATGGCGCGTTGTCGCGCTTCAACGCGATCCGCAAATCACTCGATCCCGCAGGAAACATCCGCTCGAAATTGTCACAACGCCTGTTCGATGAGGTTTAAGCCGTGACGTCACGCATGTCAGTTCTGGTGCTCGGTGGCTCCTCCGATATCGGCCGCGCCGCGGCGCGCGCCTTTGCCGAGGCCGGATACGATGTCGGCCTCGCAGGTCGCGACGCGGCCGCGCTGGAGCCTGACGCCGCCGATCTGCGCGCGCGCTACGGCATCGAAGCGAACACCTGGACATTCGACGTGCTCGACACCGCCTCGTTCGAGGGCTTCGTTGCCGGCCTTCCCGCCCTGCCCGACGTCGTCATTTCGATCGTCGGCCTGCTGGGCGTGCAGCAAAATGCGGAGAGCGATCTCGCCCATGCCACCACGATCATGCGCTCGAACTACGAGGGACCGTCGCTGATCCTCGGCCTGTTCGCCGAAAGATTTCTTGCGCGCGGCAGCGGCACTGTTGTCGGCGTGTCGTCGGTGGCCGGCGATCGCGGCCGCGCCTCGAACTATGTCTACGGCTCGGCGAAAGCGGGTTTCTCCGCATTCCTCTCGGGCCTGCGCGCCCGCGTCAGCCGCGGCGGCGTGCATGTCGTCACCGTGAAGCCCGGCTTCGTCCGCACCAGGATGACTGAAGGCATGAAGCTGATCGGCCCGCTCACCGTCGACGCGCCCGTCGTCGGCGATGCGATCCTGAACGCGGTCGAGAAGAAGGTCGATGTCGTCTACGTCAGCGGCAAATGGCGCCTCGTGATGCTGATCATCAAGACGCTGCCGGAGGCGGTGTTCAAGAAGCTGAAGTTCTGAGGCTATCGCCGCGCGGACGGTGCGCGCCCTCGCCCGGCTTGCGGGAGAAGTTAAGAAGGACCGCCGTTGACGTAGGTTATGCGCTCTTGCGCTGGAACTGGCCCTGCGGGCGGAAGCGCCAGAGATATTGCGGGGCGATTGCTTCCAGCGAATCGGGCGTGATGCCGAGGCCTTCCAGCGTCAGTCCGGCGGCCTTCGCCGCATCGGACACGACATTGTCGCGCTGGAGCAGCGTCACCTGGTCCGGTGTCAGCTTGAACGCGCCCGGGGCGAACTGCAGGAAGGCGGCCTTGAGGCGGGCGAGGCCGAACGACAGCGGCACCAGCGCGCGCTCGCGGTCGGTGATCTCGAGGATCGCCTCGATGATCTCGCGCATCGTCAGCACCTCGGGTCCGCCGAGCTCGTAGGTGGCGCCCGCCTTGGCCTTGCCGTCGACGGCGTCCGCAATCGCGGTGGCGACGTCGCCGACATAGACCGGCTGCATCTTGGTTTCGCCGCCGATCAGCGGCAGCACCGGGGACATCCGCGCCAGCGCCGCGAAGCGGTTGGTGAACTGGTCCTCGGGGCCGAACATCACGGAGGGGCGGAAGATCGTCGCCGACGGCACCGCCGCGCTCACCGCGGCCTCGCCGGCGGCCTTGGCCCTGGCATAGTGCGAGGGCGAATCAGCGTCGGCGCCGATCGCCGAGACGTGGATCAGGCTGGCCCCCGCAGCCGCCGCCGCCTTGGCGACAGTCTCGGCGCCCTTGGCCTGGACCGCGTCGAAGGTCTGGGCACCGCTCTCGGCGAGGATGCCGACCAGGTTGATCACGACATGCGAATCACGCACCGCCGCCTCGACCGATCCAGGATAGCGCAGATTGGCCTGGATGGTGTGGACCTGGCCGACCTTGCCCGAGGGCTGGAGGTATCCGGCCAGTTCCGGCCGCCGTACCGCGACCCGGACGCGGTAGTCCCGCCGGCACAGCGCGCGGACGACGTTCCGGCCCAAAAACCCCGATCCGCCGAAAACCGTGACGAGCGTTTCCAGATTCGATGCCATAGGTCCGTTCCTGCGAAGAAGTGCGAGATATCAGGCTTGTATCGGCCCGGTGTGCAATGCGCAATCGGCATCCAGAACCATGAATTGACAACGGCGTCACCGAACCGTAGTAACCGCCTCCGTGCCCCAAACGGCATGCCCAGGTGGTGGAATTGGTAGACGCGCTGGCTTCAGGTGCCAGTGGCTTAACGGCCGTGAAGGTTCGAGTCCTTTCCTGGGCACCATTTTGCGGGATTTGGTCCCCAAATAGGCCTGCTTTCGATCATCGTGGCTGGCCGGACGGCGACCTTCGCACCGCTCGCCGCGGGGATCGTGATGGGACCAGAATCCCTCACACCACGCTCCTCCCCGCCCTCGTCGCCACCGCCTTCTGCACGAAATACATCGCGATCAGCGTGATGATCGTCGTCGTGACGACGACGTAGCCGATCCGCTCGAAATGCAGCAGCGAGCCGTCGGGTTGCTGGGCGATGATCGCAGCCGCGAGCACCGAGCCGAGGCCGCCGGAGAGTTGCTGGAGCGAGGCGCTGACCGCGCTGAACGAGCCGCGCTGGCTCTGATCGGGGATCGCCGAGATGATCGCCTGCGACGGGATCATGCGCGAGAAGATGCCGACGAACATCAGCACGTTGACGGTGATCGCGGTCACCAGCGAGACGTGGCCGAGATGGGTGTAGATCAGCACCATCAAGACGGTCATCGCGCAGCCGAACACGAAGGTCGGGTATTTGCCGAAGGTGTCGCTGGCGCGGCCGACCAGCGGTCCGGTGACGATGCTGAACAGGCCGGAGACCAGGTAGATCGTCGGCAGATGCGCGATGTCGATGCCGACATTGTTCACCGTGAAGGCGCTGGAATACGGCATCAGCATGTAGCCGCCCGTCGCCAGCAGCGTCGTGACGCCGAAGGCCAGCGTGTAGCGCGGCTCGAAGATGGTCGCGACCAGGTGATGGAACGGGTTCCGGTCCTGCTTCAGCTTCAGATGCGCGTCGACCGGCTCCATCGCAAAGGCGATCACGGCGATGGCCAGGATCGACAGGCCGACGATCGCAAAGAAGCAGACATGCCAGTCCCAGTGATTGGCGAGAAACAGGCCGGCTGGCACGCCGAGCACCTGGCTCGCGGCAAATGCCGTCTGGACGAAGCCCATCACGCGGCCGCGCAAGTGCAGCGCGAACAGATCGGTGACGATGGCGAGCACGATCGAGCCGATCACGCCGCCGAACAATCCGGTCACGATCCGGCCGAGCAGCAGCACATGATAAGTCTGCGCCAGCGCACACAACAAAGTGCCGAGCGTGAAGCCCGCATAGAAGAACAGCAGCAGCCGCTTGCGGTCGAAGCGATCGGCAAAGCCGGCGGCCAGGATGCCCGATAGTCCGGCGCTGAACGCGTAGGCCGACACCGCGACGCCGAATTGCCCGGCCGTGATGTTGAGCGAGGGCATCATGATGGCGCCGAGCGGCGACATGATGATGAAGTCGAGAATGATGGTGAACTGGGCGAACGCGAGCAGCGCCACCAGGAGTGACTGGTAGCGCGAAAAGCCGCGCTGGCGTTCCTGCTGATCGTCGATCGGCGCGGCGAGCGTCTGGTCTGTCATGGCACCTGGAGCATGGTGGGAAGCTGGCCTCAGATAGGGTGGGCGTGGCCGATTACCACCGGCGGAGGGCCGAAGTTCCGCTGGTATATCCAGCCGGCGCCGGATTGTGGGATCCCCGCAACAGGCCGGCGCCCGATCCGTTTCCAGCTGGTTAAGCCGCCCTTAGCCAATGCCGCCTAGGCTCGCGGCGGTCCTTTCCCGCGAAAACGGCCGGCCCGCAGGTCGGCCTTCGCACTCAATTCAGAGCGTTTTCGGATGGAGCAGCCTGCCTGGCAGCATGATCGGAGTGAAGCCGCACCGGAATCTGTCCCGGTGCCCGGCCGCACGCTGGTGATCGATCTCGAAGGCGCGCTCTTGCGCTCCGAACTGCTGATGGAAGCGCTGTTCTCCAGCCCCGCACGGATGCTGGCCCGCTTCGGGGCGGGCGGCCGCGCCGGCATGGCGGCGCTCACGGATATCCTGGCGCGTGCCGAACTCGACTACGCTCACCTGCCCTATGATGCCGACGTGCTGAACCGGGCGCTGGCGGCGCGGGCGCGGGGTGCGAAGATCTTTCTGGTCGCGGGCCGCTTCGCCGGTCATGCCGCGGGCATCGCCGCGCATCTCGGTTTTGACGGTGTCGTGACGCCAGCCGCTCTCGCGAACGGTGTCAATCTGCCGTTCGATCGCGAGCCGATCGAGCGCATCGAGTCGCGTCGCGAAAGTGGCGCCGGTCTGAAAACCTGGGCCAAGGCGCTGCGGCTCTATCAATACGCCAAGAACACGCTGCTGTTCGTGCCAGCGATAACCGCGCATCAGATGACTCTTGCCACTCTCGGCATCACGCTGCTGGCGTTCCTGGCGTTCTCGGCCTGTGCGTCCGGCGCCTATCTGATGAACGATCTGCTCGACCTCGCCGCCGATCGCCAGCATCCGACCAAGCGCCATCGCGCGCTCGCCTCGGGCGACCTCAGGATCTCGTCGGCGCTGCTTGCGATCCCCGCGCTGTGGGGATTCGCGCTTGTCGCGAGTCTCTGCATCTCGCCGCTGTTTCTCGGCGTGCTCGCCGCCTATCTCGCCACCACGATCGCCTATTCGCTCGTGCTCAAGCGCAAGATGCTGGTCGACGTGGTCACGCTCGCCGGTCTCTACTCCTTGCGCATCGTCGCCGGCGGGGTCGCGGCCGGCGTCATGCTGTCGGAATGGCTGATGGTGTTCTCGCTGTTCGTGTTCACCTCGCTCGCCCTGATCAAGCGCTTCAGCGAGCTCAGCATGCGCCAGGGCGAGGGCCTTTCCGATCCCTCCAACCGCGATTACCGCATCAGCGACCTGCACATCATCGCCGCGATGGCGGCGGCGAGCGCCATGAATGCGGTGACGGTGTTTACGCTCTACGTCTCGTCTTCCGCGGTGACGCCGCTCTACAGCCGCCCCTGGATGCTCTGGCTGCTCGCGCCCCTGCTGCTCTACTGGTTCGGCCGGGCGCTGATGATCGCGCATCGCCGCGAGATGCCCGACGACCCCATCATCTACGCCTTCCGGGACAGTGCGAGCCGCACCACGGTGGCGGCGATGGTCTGCATCATGCTGGCGGCGATCTGATCAGGCCCGGATCTGCGCTTGCGCCGCCCCTCCGCAGTGGATACATCGCGGACCATCCGGTTGGCCTATGATGACGACGCGACCGATTTGACCAAAGGGTTTGAAACGCCATGACCGTACGCCTGCATCGCGGCGACCTGCCTGACCTCTCCCGCTACACCGGCGCGGTGGCGATCGACACCGAGACCATGGGGCTCAACCCGCACCGCGACCGGCTCTGCGTGGTCCAGCTCTCGCCGGGCGACGGCAGCGCCGACGTGGTGCAGATCCCCAAAGGTCACACCGATGCGCCGAATTTGAAGGCCCTGCTCGCCAACCCCGCCATCACCAAGATCTTCCATTTCGCGCGGTTCGACGTCGCGGTGCTGTACCAGACCTTCGGCGTCATGACCGGGCCGATCTATTGCACCAAGATCGCCTCCCGCCTGACCCGCACCTATACCGATCGCCACGGCCTGAAAGACCTCGTGCGCGAGGTGCTCAATGTCGACCTTTCCAAGCAGCAGCAATCCAGCGACTGGGGTTCCGACAGCCTGACCGAGCCTCAGCTCGCCTACGCCGCCTCCGACGTGCTGCACCTGCATGGCTTGCGCGAGCGGCTCGACGCCATGCTGGTCCGGGAGGGCCGCACCGCGCTGGCCAAGGCCTGCTTCGACTTCCTGCCGACCCGCGCTTTGCTCGACCTCCAGGGCTGGGAGGAAGAGGACATTTTCGCGCATTCCTGAGCCCTCGACCGTTGGGCTCGGGCAACGCCCCGTTTCGGACACTTTCCTGCGGCCTCTCCATGGCCGATATGTCCAAGGCTGCATATTCGGGCGTTGCCGGGTACAATGGCGCGGCCTTCAACCGGATAAGGCGAGCGACACCCCGGAGCAGCGGTGAATTCGGCCCACAATCCCGCCTACGACGCCGCGCTTGCGGCGAAGTTTGCCAGCGCGGCGCGCCACAGCCGCCTGGTGCGGATTCTGCGCATCGCGGTGCCGGCGACCGTGGCTGCATCCCTGGCCGCGATCGTCGCGGTCTCGACCTTCCTCAATCCCTTCAAGATTCCCATCAAGCTCGACTCCGGAAACCTCGTGGTGACCGGCACCAAGATCACGATGGAAACGCCGCATCTCTCGGGCTACACGCCGGATCAGCGCCCCTACGAGCTCTGGGCCAAGACCGCGACGCAGGACATTACCGACGCCGATCATGTCGACCTCAATGATTTGCGCGCGAAAGTGCTGATGGAAGATCAGTCCACCCTGTTCCTCGATTCCCGCTACGGCCGCTTCGACAACAAGCAGCAGCAGCTCAGCCTTGCGAAGGACATCTTCCTGCGCACCTCGACCGGCTACGAGGCGCGGCTGAACTCGGCCTTCGTCGACATGAACAAGGGCACCGTCTCGTCGGACGAGCGTGTCGACGTCAAGCTGACCAACGGCACGCTGACGGCGGACAAGCTGCGCATTACCGAAGGCGGCGACGTCGTCCGCTTCGAGGGCAACGTGGTGATGCACCTCGACAAGATCAGCACGGATGAGGCGACGCCCGCGCCCGTCGAGCAGCCCGCACCGCCGCCGCCGGCGAAGAAGAACAAGTCTGCGAACTCAAAGTGATTTTCATGATCGGTCTTTTTTCCCGCAACGTCGTCAAGCGTCGCGCCATCGTCGCGGCGGCCGCGTTGATCGTGACAGGTGGTGCTGCCGTGGCGCAGACCGCGATGCAAGGCGTGCCCAACGCGATGCAGGGCTTCTCGCAGAACCGCGATCAGCCGATCCAGATCGAGGCCGCTTCGCTCGAGATGCGCGACAAGAAGAAGGAAGCGACCTTCGCGGGCAATGTGAAGGTCGTGCAGGGCGACACCACCATGACCTCGAAGACGCTGGTGGTGTTCTACGAATCCAAGAGCGACAAGCCGGCCGCGCCGCAGGCGGCTCCTGCCAAGGGCGCGAAGGCGGCGGCGCCGATGCAGTCGGCGACGCCGGGACCGGGCGGCGCCTCCTCGATCAAGCGGCTGGAAGCGCGCGGCAATGTCGTCGTCACCCAGAAGGACCAGGTGGTGACAGGCGAGACCGCCGTGTTCGACACCAAGACCAACCTCATCACCATGCTCGGCGGAGCCGGGGGCCAGGTGGTCCTGACCCAGTGCCAGAACGTGCTGCGTGGCGACCGCCTGATGGTCGACATGACCACCGGCGTCTCCCGGGTGGAATCCGACAGCGGCAAGGTGCAGGGCCTGTTCATCCAGTCCCAGGGGGGCGGGGACGGCAAATGCGGAACGCCCGTGGCCCCGGGCGCGGGTTCACCCTTGCAATTGCCGGGCTCGACCAAGAAAAAGTAAATTCCAAGTGTAACTTCAATAGTTTGGCTTTCACTAAGCCGATCCGAGGTTGAAGCTTGCGCGGCGAGGCTGTATCTAGCGCGCAGGGCTTTCGAAGCGGGGTCCGCCGCTTTTCGGGCGTGTTTCACTGGGCATGAGACATCCCTAAACTCATGCTGCGTCGGCGAATCGAAAGGCCGGCGCGGCAGATCGCGTGACGATCGCGAAACGCTGGAAGGCGGGGATGGTCGATCTATTCAGCATGTTCCGTCGGCGCCCCGCCAAACGCGGCCGGCCAGGATTTGCCCGTCAGGACATCACCGCACTCGGTGACAGCGTCGGCGGCCTGGTGCCGAGCCCTGTCAGGGACGCGCCGCCGATTGCCCGTGACCAGCCCATGCAGGCCCCGGATCCCTATGGCGTCGAGGCGCCGCCGCGGGCGCGGCCGGCAGCCCCCCAGCCGCCCCAAGCCAGACCCGGCGCCAAGTCCGGTTCGAAGACGAACGGCACGGGCGGACCGCAGCTGTTGCGGCGGCCGGGCTTCCTGGCTGTGCATAGCGTGGAAAAGAGTTTCGGCAGCCGCCAGGTCGTGCGGGGCGTCAGCATCTATGTGCGCCGGGGCGAAGCGGTCGGCCTGCTCGGCCCGAACGGCGCCGGCAAGACCACCGTGTTCTACATGATAACAGGCCTGATCAAGGCCGATCGCGGCGCGATCGAGCTCGACGGCCACGACGTCACGAAGCTCCCGATGTATCAGCGCGCGCGGCTCGGCATCGGCTATCTGCCGCAGGAAGCCTCGATCTTCCGCGGCCTCACCGTCGAGCAGAACATCCGCGCCGTGCTCGAAGTGGTCGAGCCGTCGCGCAAGAAGCGCGAGCAGCAGCTCGACTCGCTGCTCGACGAATTCAACATCACGCGCCTTAGAAAATCGCCTTCGATCGCGCTGTCGGGTGGTGAGCGTCGCCGCGTCGAGATCGCGCGCGCGCTGGCGACGCGTCCGAACTACATGCTGCTCGACGAGCCCTTCGCTGGCATCGATCCGATCGCGGTGGGCGACATTCAGGACCTCGTCCGCCACCTCACCAATCGCGGCATCGGCGTCCTGATCACCGACCACAATGTGCGCGAGACGCTCGGCCTCACCGATCGCGCCTATATCGTCTATGCCGGTGAGATCCTGACGGAGGGGAGCCCGGACGAGATCGTCGCGGATCCGGATGTTCGTCGCCTTTACCTTGGCGAGGAATTCCGCCTCTAGCCCTTTTTTCCGCCGCGTCAAGGCGTGTACATCGCGCCAGGACTAGGATAAGCAAGAATCGGACCAATTTTCGGGAACGGTTCTTGTTAGATGGCGCTGACGCAGAGATTAGAGTTCCGGCAATCGCAGTCGCTGGTCATGACGCCGCAGCTGATGCAGGCGATCAAGCTGCTGCAGCTGTCGAATCTCGATCTCACGACCTTCGTGGAGGAGGAGCTCGAGCGTAATCCCCTGCTGGAGCGGGCCAATGACGAGGCTCCCGGCGGCGACGCCCCAGCCGAGACCGCCCAGTTCAGCGACGGCGATGGCGATGATTCAGGCAGCCAGGGTGACGGTCATGGCGCCGATGACGGCTTTGGCGGCAGCGGTGACGCCTTCGAACCCGGCCAGGAAGAATGGATGAGCAAGGATCTCGGCACCCGCGCCGAGATCGAGCAGACCCTGGACACGGGCCTGGACAACGTCTTCTCCGAGGAGCCGGCCGAGGCCGCCGCCCGCAACGCCCAGGACGCCGCACCGACCACCTATACGGAATGGGGCGGCGGCGCCTCCGGTGACGAGGACTACAATCTCGAAGCCTTCGTCGCGGCGGAGATGACGCTCTCCGACCATCTGGCCGAGCAGCTTTCGGTCGCCTTCACCGGCGCGGCGCAGCGCATGATCGGGCAGTACCTGATCGACCTCGTCGACGAAGCCGGTTATCTGCCGCCCGATCTCGGCCAGGCGGCCGAGCGTCTCGGCGCAACGCAACGGGATGTCGAAGACGTCCTTGCCGTGCTGCAAAAATTCGATCCGCCCGGCGTCTGCGCGCGCAATTTGAGCGAGTGCCTGGCGATCCAGCTCCGCGAGCTCGACCGTTACGATCCCGCGATGCAGGCCCTTGTCGAGCATCTCGATCTCCTCGCCAAGCGAGACGTCGCCAGCTTGCGCAAGCTCTGCGGCGTCGACGACGAGGACATCGCCGACATGATCGGCGAGATCCGCCGGCTCAATCCCAAGCCCGGCATGAAGTTCGGCTCGGCGCGGCTTCAGACCATGGTGCCCGACGTCTATGTCCGCCCGGGTCCCGACGGCGGCTGGCACGTCGAGCTCAACAGCGACACCTTGCCGCGTGTGCTGGTGAACCAGACCTACTATTCCGAGCTGTCGAAGAAGATCGGCAAGGACGGCGACAAATCCTATTTCACCGACGCGCTGCAGAACGCGACGTGGCTGGTGCGCGCGCTCGACCAGCGCGCCCGCACCATCCTGAAAGTTGCGACCGAGATCGTGCGCCAGCAGGACGGCTTCTTCACCCATGGTGTCGCGCACCTGCGGCCGCTGAACCTGAAGGCGGTTGCCGACGCCATCCAGATGCACGAGTCCACGGTGTCGCGCGTCACCGCCAACAAATACATGGCGACAAATCGCGGCACGTTCGAGTTGAAATATTTCTTCACGGCGTCGATCGCCTCGGCCGACGGCGGCGAGGCGCACTCGGCCGAAGCCGTGCGGCACCACATCAAGCAACTGATCGATTCGGAAGAACCGTCCGCAATCCTGTCGGATGACACCATCGTGGAACGCTTGCGCGCCTCGGGCATTGATATTGCCCGTCGCACGGTCGCGAAGTACCGCGAAGCCATGCGCATTCCATCCTCGGTGCAACGCCGTCGTGACAAGCAGAGCGCTCTTGGTAACGTCCTTTCCACCGCAATGTCCGATCGCTCCCGCAACACCGAACCGGCCTGATTGCGCTGGCGCGAAATCGCGCTACTCTCACTTCCCCATCGCGACCGATCCAAGCTGGGCGAGCAAACCAAGCGAGGCATCACATGACTCTTCGGATCTCGGGCAAGAGCGTTAGCGTCGGCGAGGCCCTCCGCGGCCGCGTCACCGACCGGACCGAAGAGGTCCTGCGTAAGTATTTCGACGGCAATTATTCCGGCCACATCACGCTCAGCAAGGACGGCTTCGGTTTCCGCACCGACTGTGCGCTGCATCTGGATTCCGGCATCACGCTGGAGGCCGATTCGAACGCGCAGGATGCCTATGCCAGCGCCGACCAGGCGCTGATCATGATCGAGAAGCGGCTCAAGCGCTACAAGAGCCGGCTCAAGGATCGCTCGGCCCGCAAGGCCCATGTCGCCTCCGCGGCGCTGGCCGCATTGGACGCCACGGCTTACGTGCTCGAGGCCCCCGGCGAGGGGGACGACGAGGAGGAGGTGACCGGCTACAGCCCCGTGATCATCGCGGAAGCGACGACGTCGCTCAAGCAGCTCTCGGTCAGCGAAGCCGTCATGGAACTCGACCTCAGCGGGGCACCCTGCCTGGTATTCCAGCATGGCTCGTCGGGCCGGGTGAACATCATCTACCGCCGGGCGGACGGCAATGTCGGCTGGATCGACCCGCCGGGTGACAAATCAGGCGGTTAGGCCGGCGGAAGGGGTATCCCCGTATCAACCACAGGTCTTAACAATGCCGGGGCAAAGCCGCACGCAGCAGTTGGCACCGGGATTGCGTTGGAGTAGAAGCGCCCCACATCAAGACCGGGGCTAAGTCCCCCTTCTGCTTGACCTTCTTGACGCCGGCCGGGCTCGATCCGATCGAGCCGGCCAATTCGGAACCTGACGGTTTAATTCACCTCGGAAAACTTCCATGCCGATTACCGATCTGGTCGCACCCGAGGCGATTCTCCCGGCATTGAAGGTCAACAGCAAGAAGCAGGCGCTCCAGGAACTCGCGGCCAAGGCCGCCGAGCTGACCGGCCAGAACGAGCGCGCCGTGTTCGAGGTGCTGCTCCAGCGCGAGAAGCTCGGCACCACGGCGGTCGGCTACGGTGTCGCCATTCCCCACGGCAAGCTGCCCAAGCTCGAGAAGATCTTCGGCCTGTTCGCCCGGCTCGATCGTCCGATCGATTTCGAGGCGATGGACGGCCAGCCGGTCGATCTCGTCTTCCTGCTGCTTGCCCCCGAAGGCGCCGGCGCCGATCACCTCAAGGCGCTCGCCCGCATCGCCCGTCTCTTGCGCGACCAGGACATCGCCAAGAAGCTGCGCGCCTCGCGCGACGCCCAGGCGATCTACTCGGTGCTGGCCCTGCCGCCGGCGACCGCGGCGTAACGCCTCGCATTCACCGCGGCCATTCCTGGACTGAAGTTTTCAGCCACGCGTTCGTGGACGCCGCTCCCGCGCGTCAGCAGACCGTCGGCAGCAGACGCCGGACTTCGTCGAGCAATTCGGGGACAGCCGTCTTGTCACCCGCGAGGTGCTTGAGCAGCGCACTCTGGAATAGACCGTCGAACAGCGCATAGAGCGCGGCTGGCGACGACGCCGGCCGCCTGTCGCCGAGCTCGGCATAGCGGCAGGCGATGCGCCAGATCATCGCTTCCAGGCTCTTGTCGATCTCGAGCACGTCCTTGCGAAACGCCGCCTCGAACATCGCCTGCGAGCGCAAATCGTACCAGAGCCGGTGCATGCGGGCTTCGTTCTGCAGCGTTGCCGCGAGCTTCGCGAGAAAACCCTCCGTCAATTCGTCGCGGCTCGTAGCCGTCGCGACGACCTCGTCATATCGCGTCACGCACTTCGCCTTGTAGTGGCGCACGCAGCAGCAGATCAGGTCGAGCTTGTCGCTGAAATAATAGTGGAACACGCCGTGCGTGAACGCCGAGTTCTGCGCGATCTCGCGCAGGCTGGTGCGGGCGAAGCCGAGCTCTCCGAGCGTCTCCAACGCGGCCTCCGCAAGCTCGATGCGTCGCGCGTTGAACTTGTCGTCCCGCACGATCTCCGCCACGGCCTCTCGCTTCGCCGCTCCTGTCGCCTGCCGCGCCATCGTTGCGCTGTCTCCGGTCTCTTGGTCACCACGATCCGTCATCTCTACAGACCATCCTCTTTGACAACTGTCAAATTTTTACCTTGACAACTGTCAAGTTCCGGGAGGAGGGTGCGCGTCAAGAATTTGGACAGTCGTCAAGACGTCAGCCAATGGAGGAAATGCACCCACCGGCGCCGCGCCGCCGGAACGGACTCGCATGCCGTTGCGCACCGCGCCGGCACCGTGCTGCCGATCGCAGCACGCACCGATCATCAGCGAAGAGATCAGTCCAACAGATCAGTCCAAAGATCAGTTCAAGCAAAGGGAGGACGTGCGATGAGTGAGAAGAGTCTTGATGGCCGCAAAGCCCTGGTCACCGGCGGAGCCCGCGGGATAGGAGCTGCAATCGCGGAGGCACTGGCGCGGTCCGGTGCGGCGGTCATGATCGGCGACATCCTCGATGACGTCGGCAGGGACAGTGCCGGCCAGATCACAAGGCTCGGCGTGAAGACCGGCTTCGTGCATCTCGACGTCACCGACGATGCGCAGTGGGAGAAAGCGGCCGCTGCGACGATCGCCACCCTCGGCGGCTACGACATCCTGATCAACAATGCCGGCATCGAGATCACCTCGCTGATCTCGGAGGTCAGGGCCGAGGACGCGCGGCGGATGTGCGACGTCAACATCGTCGGCACCGTGCTCGGCATGAAGCACGCCTTCCGTGCGATGCGGCCGGGCGGACCGGCCGGCAAGGGCGGCGCTGTCGTCAACATCGCCTCCGTCGCGGCGACGATCGCCTTTCCGAGCATCGCGGTCTATTCCGGCACCAAATCCGCGGTCGACCGCATGACGCGGGTTGGCGCGATGGAAGCCGGCAAGCTTGGTTTCGGCGTGCGCGTCAACTGCATCTATCCCGGCCTGATCCCGACCGACATGGGCCTGCAGCTCGCCAACGACATCGTGAAGATCGGTCTTGCGCCCGACGTCAACGCCGCGGTCGGCTCGGTGGTGGAGCAGACTCCACTCGGCAAGCTCGCGGAGGTCGGCGACATCGCCAGTGCCGCGGTGTTCCTGTGCTCGAACGAGGCACGCTTCATCACCGGCATCGGACTGCCGGTCGATGGCGGCATGGGCATGTGAGCAAAGAACCGAACCACGAACATTTCGGAGGAACGCAATGAGCGCGAAGAAGCCCGTCATCGTCTACGGCGCGTCCGGCTACACCGGCCGGCTGGTCTGCGAATATCTGCGCGAATACAACATCCCCTTCATCGCCGCGGGGCGCAGCGCCGAGAAGCTCAACGCCGCGATGAAGGCCAACGTGCCCGGCATCGAGACCGCCGACTACCAGGTGGTGGAAGTGCCGCACACCGTGAGCGCACTGGCGGAGTTGTTCAACGGCGCCTCGGTGGTGCTCAACACCGTGGGCCCCTTCGCCAAGTTCGGCGGCGAGGTGGTGCAGGCGTGTTGGGCGTCCCGATGTCACTACACCGACACGACAGGCGAGCAGGACTGGCTGATCACGCTCGAGCAGGAGTGGGGCACCAAGTTCGCCAATGCCGGCCTGCTGCTCGCGCCCGGCATCGCGCAGATGTACACCACCGGCGAGATCGCCGCGCAGCTATGCCTGGAGACTCCAGGCCTCGATACGCTCGATATCGCCGTGTTCTGGGGCGGCAGCCCGACCATCGCATCGACGCAGACCATCCTGGTCAACGCCGCGATGGCCAAGGCCTACTATCTGGAGCAGAACAAATATGTCGAGCATCAGGTGGATGCCGGCCTCTACAACCTCGCCATCCCCGGCCAGCACGAGTTGGCGCTGGCGCTGCCCTGGGGCGGCACCTCGCATCCGGTGTGGTTCAAGCGCGACCCGCGCGTGGCCAATGTGAAGGTGCTTGGCGGCGTGTTCAACCGCGCGCTGATGCTGGGCGTGCCGCAGATCGTCGCCGCCGCGCTTGATGCGACCAAGGACATGAACCCCGACGACCGCTACGCCGCATTGGCGCAGACCGCCGCCGGCGTCATGAACACGATGCCGCCGCGCGAGAACCCGCGCGTCAACAAGTCGCTGGATTCGGTGCACGCCTCCGGCCCGCTGGGGCGCGCGCACTGCGTCATCAACGGCAACAGCAACTACAAGCAGACCGGCCTGCTCCAGGCCTATGCCGCGGCACACCTGCTCCAGCAGCCGCCCAGGCGCGTCGGCTTCGCCTCAGGCTGCCAGGCGTTCGGTCACCACGAACTGCTCGGCCAGCTGCGCAGTTTCGGTCTGGTCAGCAAGCCGATTCTCACTGTGCACGATTAGGAGACGCGAGCGATCGTTCTTTACCTCTCCCCATCGGGGAGAGGTCGATTTGCGCAGCAAATCGGGTGAGGGGCCGCGGCTCAACGAGAGACCGTAAACCCTCACCCGGCGCTGGGCGCCGACCTCTCCCAAGGGAGAGGTGGATCTTCGCCGTGGAACGTGTCCAGCCAACATCACGATGCTTCGGGGGCGACCATGCGCTTCATTGACTACCTCGACAAAGGTGCCTCGCTCGGCGCCGATGCGCCGTGCCTCACCATGGACGGGCGCGATCTCAGCTATCGCGAAGTGCAGCGTTTGAGTTACCGCATCGCGCGCGGGCTCGCGCGATCGGGGATCGAGCCCGGCGAGAAGATCGCGATCCTCTCCGGCAACGATCCGGTCGCCTTTGCCTGCGTGTTCGGCATTTCCCGCGCGGGCGCGGTCTGGTGCCCGGTCAATCCGCGCAACGAGGCGGCCGAAAACCGCATCATTCTCGACCAGTTCGACTGCAGCCTGCTGCTGTTTCATTCAAGCTTCGCGCCGATGGTCGAGGCGGTGCGTGCGGAGCTGCCGAAGCTGCGCGCCCTCGTCTGCCTCGATGCCGAGTTACCCTTCGCGCCCTCGTTCGAGGGCTGGCTCGCGGGCCTTTCCGAAGACCTCTATCAACGCGAGACGGTCGACGACCTCGCGATGATTC
This sequence comes from Bradyrhizobium sp. CCBAU 53338, assembly GCF_015291665.1. Taxonomy (NCBI): domain Bacteria; kingdom Pseudomonadati; phylum Pseudomonadota; class Alphaproteobacteria; order Hyphomicrobiales; family Nitrobacteraceae; genus Bradyrhizobium; species Bradyrhizobium sp. CCBAU 53338. The sequence continues at coordinate 122,555 of NZ_CP030048.1, read as the reverse complement.
CCGGCACCGGCGGCACCACCGGCAAGCCGAAGGGCGTCATGCTGTCGGGCCGCAACATCGAGGCGATGACCGCACTGACGCTGATGGGCTATCCCTTCAGGGGCCGCCCGGTCTATCTCGCGCTGGCGCCGCTGACGCATGCCGCCGGCGTCTTGTGTTTCCCGATCATGGCGCTCGGCGGCCGCATCGTGATCATGCATCACCCCGATATCGGCGAGTTCCTCAACCTGATCGAACGCTACAAGGTCACGCACACTTTCCTGCCGCCGACCGTGATCTACATGCTGCTCGATCATCCCAGGCTCGACTCCGCCAACCTCGAATCGCTGCAATGCTTCTGGTACGGCGCTGCGCCGATCTCGGCGACGCGGCTTGCGGAGGCGCTCCGGCGCATCGGGCCGATGGCGCAGTTGTTCGGCCAGACCGAAGCGCCGATGATGATCTCGATGATGGCGCCTTCCGAGCATTACAATGCCGACGGCACCATCGCCATGGAGCGCCTCGCTTCGGCCGGGCGGATCAGCCCGCTGGTGCAGGCCGGCATCATGGATGGCGAGGGCAATCTGCTGCCGTCAGGCGCACGCGGCGAGATCGTGGTCCGCGGCTCGCTGGTGATGGAGGGCTATTACAAGAATCCGGAGGCGACGGCGGAGGCCTCCGCGCATGGCTGGCACCACACCGGCGACATCGGCTACATCGACGGCGACGGCTACCTCTATATCGTCGATCGCGCCAAGGACATGATCATCACCGGCGGGTTCAACGTCTATTCGATCGAGGTCGAGAACGCGCTGCGGGCGCACGAGGCGGTGCAGGATTGCGCCGTGATCGGCCTTCCGGACGAGAAATGGGGTGAACGGATCGTCGCCGTGGTGCAGCCCCGCGCCGGCCAGCGCGTCGATGCGACGGCGTTGGCGGCGTTCGTCAAGCAGCGGATCGGCAGCCTCAAGACGCCGAAGCAGATCGAAGTCTGGGACGATCTGCCGCGCTCCAAGGTCGGCAAGGTGCTGAAGCCCGACATCCGTGCGCGGCTGGCGGGCCGCTCAGGCGGTTAGTCTAGAGCGTGACGGGGGGCCACGTGCGCGACCAGCTAGTCCAAAAGCTGCTCCAGCACGTCGCGCACCAGCCCTTGCAGAAGATCGAGCTTGTAGGCCGTCATCGGCAACGGCTTGGCGCCCGAGGTCGCCGCTTTCGCCGTTTCTGCGATCGATGCCGTGTTGGCAGTCTTGCCACTGAGTACGACTTCCGCCGCGGTGAGGCGAAGCGGCACGGGCGCGACGCCGCCGGCAGCGAGACGCACGAGCTGGAACTTGCCGTCGGCGATCACGACGCGGGCGCAGAGCTCCACCAGCGGCCATTCCGCATAGCTCCGGCTGATCGCGCGCTTGTAGCAAGCACGCTCGCCTTCAAGCGGAGCAGGAAGGTCAATGCTCCTGATCATCTCGCCTGCTTCCAGTGTATGATCGGCGTGCGAGACCGAGCCATCGCCGAGCAGGCCGGCGATCGTCAATCCGCGCCGATCCGTGGTGATGGTCGCATCATAGGCGAGCAGAGCCGCTGCCATGGTCGAGGGATGCGGCGCGACGCAAGGCCCGAGATCGAAGACAACGCCGTAGAGGTGATTGCCAGATCGGGCAGGGCAGGTGCTGCCGCTTTTCTTCAGGCAATCGATGTCGGCCCGGCGGAAATACCAGCAGCGCGAACGCTGCGCGAGATTGCCGCCGAGCGTTGCAACATGGCGCACCTGCGGCGTGGCGAGGCCTTGCGCACTCGCCGCAATGCCGGGATAGGCAGCTGCGATGCGCGCGTCCGTCGCGATCGTGGCGATGGTGGTGAGCGCGCCGATCCGGGCTGCTCCATCGGCGTCCCAGGCGATCGCCTTGTAGCCGGTGGCCGAGATGTCGATCAGCGTTCCCTGCGACACGCCGCTGCGGCGGCGTTCGCTGAAGTCGGTGCCTCCGGCGCGGAATTCAGGCGTGGGCTCGACAGTCGGGTTGGCGGTCATGACGCCGACACTCATGCTGCATCCCTCCCTTTCAGCGCGGCCACCAGACGATCTGGCCGGAACGGAATTTCGGTCAGCCTCACGCCGATCGCATCGCGGATGGCGTTGGCGATCGCCGGGGAGGTAGGCACGGTGGCGACTTCGCCGATGCCGACGCTGCCGCCCGGCACATGCTCGAAACCGGCCTCGTCGAAATGCACGTCCAGTTTCGGCATGTCGGCAATCCCCGGAATGCGGTAATCCTCCATGCTGCCGCTCAGGATATGGCCGCTCGAAGGATCGATCTCCCGCGTCTCATAGAGTGCGTAGCCGATGCCCTGGATCACCGCGCCTGCGGCCTGGCTTCGCGCCAGCGTCGGCGCGGCGAGCTTGCCGATCGCGAGGCCCGTATAGGCATTGAGCACGCGTACATGGCCGAGCCAGGTATCGACCTCGACTTCCATCACCTGCACCGAGCTCGGCACGCCGGCGCCGACCACCATGTGGTTCATCAGGCGCAGCACCCAACCGAACACCCGGCCCATGATGCCCGCCTCGTGCAGCGCGGGCCTGACGCCGGGCGGCGGCCTGCCGTCCTCCTGGCGTTTTGCCGACACGGCAATGTTGGGAGAAGCCGCGATCATCTCGCGCCACGGCGCGTTCGAGCCCGGAGCAGGTGTGCGAGACGCGGTGCGCTTGATTTCCGCTTTCAGCTTGTCGATGGCGAGCAAGGTCGGCGGCACCACCGAAGCGGTCACGCGACTGCCGCCGGAGCCCGGTCCGGGCGGCAGGTTGGAGCGGCCGATACGAACTTCCACATCCTGCGGCTCGAGATCGAACGCCTTCGCGACGGTGTTCGCGATCACGCTGCGCGTGCCCGTGCCGATATCCTGTACCGCGCAGCTTGCGACGATGCGGCCGCCCTCGACCGCGAGTTCGACCGAGGAGCCGGTCTGCCAGAGATAGAGCCAGTAGCCGGTGGCGACGCCGACGCCGCGCCGGTAGCGGCCTTCTTGCGAGGCGGCCGGCTTGCGGCTCTTCCAGACGTCGAGGCCGGCGGCCCAGTCGTACAATCGCTGGCGGTTGGGATCCGGGTCCCAGAGCTTGCGCAGCTGAATCGGATCGACCCTCATGCGCAGCGCCGCTTCGTCGACCGCCTGCTCCAGCGCAAACGACATCGGCGGACCGCCGGGTCCTCGGAACGGTGCGCCGGGCGGCAAATTGCTGAGCACGTCGAAGTCGACGAGCTCTTTTGCTTCGGCCGGATAGATCAGCCGCGCCAGGCCGGCGATCAGCGAATTCACGGCGGCGCCGGTGTCGGCATGCGCGGTGAGCGACAGCGCCTTGAGGCGGCCCTCCGGCGAAGGCAGCAGGGACAGCTTCAGCTCGGCGGCCGGACGATAGCCGGTGACGGAAAGCTCCTCCTCCCGATCGAAGGCGACACGCACCGGCGCCTTCGCGGCGCGCGCAAGCTCGATCGCGGCGATGGTCTCCAGCCCGACGCTGCCCTTGGAGCCGAACCCGCCGCCGACATGATCGGCGATCACACGCACCTTGTCGTGCGGAAGGCCATAACGCTTGGCGATCTTCTCCATGCTCTCGTGAATGGCCTGGGTCGAGATGTGCACGGTGAGCTGATCGCCATCGAACCTGGCCACGGCGGCATGTGGTTCGAGGCTTGCGTGCTGTTGCGTCGAGACGCGGAAGGTTTCCTCGACCAGCAGCGGATTGCGTTGCGCCCGCGCCTCGTCAAGCCAGCTCCTGGCCTGCTTGGCTTTCTGCGAGAACGGCGCCGAAGGCCCGCGCACATTGCCCTTCCACGACACCGGAGCGCCGCCGGCGCCCTCGGACACGTTGCCGGCACGCTTGCGGTCCTTCTTTTCGAACACGACGGGCGCATCGTCGCGTCGCGCTGCATCGAGCCCGATCACCGCGGATAAAGGCTCGGGCCTGAAGGTGATCGCGGCGATGGCCTTCAGTGCCGTGCGGCGATCCTTGGCCGCGACGGCTGCAATCGGCGCGCCGACGAAGCGGATCATGTTGTCATCGTCGAGCAGCGGAACCACCGCGGCAACACCGGCAATGGCGCGCGCCGGCGCCAGATCAAGCCCGGTGATCCTCGCATGCGCGACGTGCGCGCGCAGGATGACGCCTTCGAGCTGGCCGTCATGGTGGATGTCGACGGTGTAGCGGGCCAGCCCCGTCACCTTGTCGCGGGCTTCCAGCCGCGGCGCGATGGGATCGTTGCCGTCGAAGCGGCCTGAACAAGCCTCCGCCACAGCGCGAAAAATGCCTTCATAGGCGCCGCAGCGGCAGAGATGCCCCGACAGCGCGGCGGCGATCTCCTCGCGCGAGGGTGTCGCCACGCCCTTGCTCGCGCGCCAGCCGTCATGGAAGGCGGTGGCTTCGACGACAAAGCCGGGCGTGCAGAAGCCGCATTGCAGGGCGTCGTGCGCCATGAACGCCTTCTGCACCGGATGCAATCCGGTGCTTCCTATGCCCTCGATGGTCGTCAGCGATTTGCCGGCGGCCGCCTGCGCCGGCAGCAGGCAGCTCACGACGGGCGTGCCGTCGAGCAGCACGGTGCAGGCGCCGCAGACGCCGGAGCCGCAGACGAGCTTGGTGCCGGTGAGGCCGCCATCGCGGATGACGTCGATCAAGCGCGCATCCGGATCGTCGGGTAGCGCAAAAGGCCTTCCATTGACGGTCGTGGTGGTCATTTTCGAACTCCCGTTTTGCGTGGGGACTTCTTCGCGAGGGGCGCCATCGCGCCGGCGATCAGCATGCGCAGCATGGTCTCGAGCTGTTTCAGGAACGCGTCGACCGGCTGCATGGAAGGGAAAGCGGATTTGGTGCCGTGGACCGCCATCTCGACGCAGCGCGCAAGCTCGCGCACGCTGACGCCGCTTTGGAGCGTGAGCTTTCGCTTGCGGCACACCCGCGCGATCGTGGTTGCGATCTCGTCGGCGAAACGATTGGAATAGCTCTGGTAGAGGTCGCGCGCCTGCGCGAGGTGCTCGGAAAACAGCTCCTCGGTATGGGGCGAGTCCTTGAGCGAAGCGAGCAGCGACTGCATCCGCGCGCCGATCTCGGCGACCAGGATGTCGGCAAGCTCGAGGCCCGCTTCTTCCGCCGCCTTCGCTGCCGCGATTTCGGCAGCGAGCCCCTGCTCGTAGAGCCGCTCGAGCACGGCGCGAAACAGCGCCTCCTTGGAGGCGAAGTGATGATAGAGCGCTTGCCGCGTCAGCCCGGCTTCCTCCGCCGCCTGCTCGATCGAGGAGCGGCGGAAGCCGTGGCGCCGGAACACGCGCATGGCGGCGTCGAGGATACGGTCCTGGGGAGGGGCCTTGGCCTGCATTTTGTCAGATTTGACAAAGATGGATGAAATGTCAAATCACGGATTGACGACGGTCCGTGCGCGCATGGGCCGAGGCCGCCCCGCATGCGGGCAGGGACATCGCCGAATTCCCGTTGGCCCGCGATAGCGACGCGAAAACACCACCTCTCAAATGAAAACGGGCACGCCTTCGTATGAAGGCGTGCCCGCTCGAATCTCTCTTCGTGCGACGTGCGTCGCGCTCAGTGCACGCTCACCGCTTGCAGCTCGTTGCTCCAGGCGTTGGCGACTGCGGCTTCGCGGCTGTCGGTCAGCATGATCGGCGTGCCGTCGGCGGCGTGGAGCGCGAACAGCTTGAGGCCGGGCGCGATCTTCGGGGCTTCGGGGAACAGGCCGGGCACATCCTCGGAGCGGATCTGCTTCACATAGGCGATGTGGCCTTCGCCGAGGTTCGCCAGCGTCTCGGGCGAGGCGTTCCTGGCTTCGTGTTCGAATACAACGTGACCTTCACTCATGGTCTCGACTCCTTCACAGAAACTAAGCGGTCGAGTCCGCTACTCGTTCCATTATTCGTGCTCATTGATAGCGATTGTCTTAACGATCCTCTCCGGTTCTGGCCGGGCCAGGTCGATCGACAACAACCCGTTCTTCAGATCCGCACCCAGCACCAGCATCCCCTCCGCCAGCACGAAAGTGCGCTGGAAGTGGCGCGCGGCGATGCCGCGATGGATGTATTGCCGGGTCTTGTCGTCCTGCTGACGCCCGCGAATGACGAGCTGGTTTTCCTCAATGGTTACATCGAGTTGGTCGCGGGTGAAGCCGGCGACCGCCAGCGTGATGCGCAGGCGCTCGGGCTGGCCGTCCGCCTGGCCGCACCTCTCGATATTGTAGGGAGGATAGCCGTCGGCGCCCTTGACGACGCGATCGAGCACGCGCTCGATTTCGTCGAAGCCCAGAAGGAACGGACTGGAAAGCGTGGGAACACGAGACATAGTTTACAAAGTCCTCGCGGAAAGCGACTTTGGTGTTTCGGGGCCCGATCAAGGCACCCCTTGGTCAGCAATATGGGCATATCCCCGTGCGGGTTCAAGCACGTAGCGGGGGCTGTGGATTCACTGCTTCCGGCGTCGCGCAGCGATGCTGAATTTGCCGTGCGATTTATCCCAATGAAAACAGTGCCCCGTCTACTGTGCATGGGGTTGTTTTCTCGTTTCGGGTCGGCACGGTCTTTCAGAACCGGTCAGGCCTCGATCCGCTTGCGGCCGTCACCGCTGAACAGATGCAGCTTGGCGCGGACTGCGGCGACACGGATCCTCTGGCCGATGGCAGGCGCCTCGGTTCCGGGGATGCGGACGATGACCTCGCCGGGCGGCAGCTCGCCCGGGGTGGCAGCAACGCGCTGCTCGTCATGGGCGCGCGAGCCGTAGACGAAAGTCTCTGCGCCGACGCGCTCGATTGCTTCCACGGTAAGAGCGAGTGCGACGCCGCCTGTTGGCGTCTGGTCGGTGATGACGAAATCTTCGGGACGGATGCCGAGGATGCCGGCGTCGTCAGCGCCACCGAGCTGCGACCTGATCTCATCCGCGCGCGTCGACATCAGGTTCATCGGCGGTGCGCCGATGAAGGAGGCGACGAAGGTCGTCGCGGGCTTCTCGTAGATCGCGAGAGGATTGCCGACCTGCTCGACCTGGCCGCCATTCATCACGACCAGAACGTCGGCGAGCGTCATTGCCTCGAGCTGGTCGTGGGTGACGTAGATCGACGTCGTGTTGAGCCGGCGCTGCAATTTGCGGATCTCCACCCGCATCGCGATGCGCAGCTTGGCGTCGAGGTTGGAGAGCGGCTCGTCGAACAGGAACACCTTCGGCTGGCGCACGATGGCGCGGCCCATGGCGACGCGCTGGCGCTGGCCGCCGGAGAGTTGTCCCGGCTTGCGGGTGAGCATCGTGCCGAGCTCGAGAATGCGCGCGGCCTCCTCGACGCGGGTCTTGATCTCGGCTTCCTTCATGCCGCGATTGCGCAGGCCGTAAGCCATGTTGTTGAACACGCTCATATGCGGATAGAGCGCGTAGTTCTGGAACACCATCGCGATGTCGCGGTCGGCCGGCTCGACCTGGTTCACGACACGGCCGCCGATGTCGATCTCGCCGGAGGTGATGGTCTCGAGCCCCGCGACCATCCGGAGCAGGGTCGACTTGCCGCAGCCCGACGGGCCGACCAGCACGCAGAACTGCCCGTCGGCCACGTCGACGTCGACGCCCTTGATGGCCTCGAAGCCGTTGGGATAGGCCTTTCGGACGTCGCGCAGTGTCACATTGGCCATGGGCCTATTTCTCCGTTTCGATCAGGCCCTTGACGAACAGGCGTTGCAGCAGCACGACGACCAGCACCGGCGGCAGCATCGCGAGCACCGCGGTGGCCATCGCGACCGACCATTCGGTGAGTGCGTCCTTCACATCGATGATCTTCTTGATGCCGATCACGATGGTCTGCATGTCGTCGCGCGTCGTGATCAGCAGCGGCCAGAGATATTGATTCCAGCCGTAGATGAAGAGGATCACGAACAGCGCGGCGATGTTGGTCACCGAGAGCGGCAGCAGCGTATCGAAGAAGAAGCGGATCGGCCCGGCCCCGTCCATCTTCGAGGCCTCGACCAGCTCCTTCGGCACCGTCATGAAGAACTGCCGGAACAGCAGCGTTGCGGTCGCCGATGCGATCAGAGGCAGGATCAGGCCGGAATAGGAATCCAGCATGTGCAGGTCGGAGGTGATCTTGTAGGTCGGGAAGATGCGAACCTCGACCGGCAGCATCAGCGTGATGAAGATGGTCCAGAACGTCGCCATCCGGAACGGGAAGTTGAAGAACACGATGGCATAGGCCGAGATGATCGAGATCGCGATCTTTCCGACCGCGATGCCGACCGCCATGATGAAGCTCGACACCAGCATGCTGCCGACCGGCTCGCGCGTGGTCCTGCCGGTGCCGGACATGATGGTGTTCCAGTAGGTCTCCAGCCCGTGGCTGCCCGGATAGAGCGGCATCTGGCCGTTGGCGATGACGGTGTTGTCGTGGGTGGAGGCGATGATCGCGAGATAGACCGGGAACGCGACCACGATCACGCCGGCGATCAGCACCAGGTGCGGCAACAGATTTCCAAATCGTCGATGCTCGACCATTGTCAGTAATGGACCTTCTTTTCGACGTAGCGGAACTGGATCGCGGTCAACGCGATGACGATGATCATCAGGATCACGGATTGCGCGGCCGAGCCGCCGAGGTCGGAGCCGGCCTTGCCGTCCAGGAAAACCTTGTAGACGAGCGTCGAGGTGGAGCCGTTCGGGCCGCCTTCGGTCGCGGTATCGATGATGCCGAGCGTGTTGAAGAAGGCGTAGGTGATGTTGACGACGATCAGGAAGAACGTCGTCGGCGACAGCAGCGGGAACACGATGGTCCAGAACCGCCGCATCGGCCGCGCGCCGTCGATCGCGGCGGCCTCGATCACGCTCTTGGGGATCGACTGCAGGCCGGCGAGAAAGAACAGGAAATTGTAGCTGATCTGGTTCCAGACGGCGACGATGACGATGAGGATCATGGCATGCGTGCCGTTGAGCACCGGATTCCAGTCGATGCCGTTACGCTGCAGGGCGCGCGCGATCATGCCGAGCCCGGGCTGGAACATGAAGATGAACAGCACGCTCGCGACCGCAGGCGCGACTGCGTAGGGAATGATGAGAAAGGTGCGATAGATCTGCACGCCCGCAATGTTGCGGTTCGCCATCACGGCGAGCAGGAGGCCGATCGCAAGCGAGAAGAACACGACCAGCAGCGAGAACAGGAACGTGGTGCCGACCGCGTGATAGTATTCGGGCGTCTTCAGCAGGTTGACGTAGTTCTCGAACCAGACGAACTCGGTCGAGAGCCCGAAGGCATCCTGCACCAGGAAGGATTGCCAGAGGGCCTGCGCGGCCGGCCAGTAGAAGAAGATCAGGGAGATTGCAAGCTGCGGGAACACCAGGAGACAGGCCAGCAGCCTGCCTGAGAATATCGCCCGGTTCTCCATGAAGCCCCCGCCTCACCCTGTGAAAGTCGTGGCTGCGGACCGTCCGCAGCCACGATTGATGCGATCTTACTTGGTCGCGGTCCGCTCGAACTGACGCAGCATCTGGTTGCCGCGCGAGACCGCGGCGTCGAGCGCTTCCTTGGCCGATTTCTTGCCGGCGAGCGCCGCCTCGATCTCCTCGGACCAGACGTCGCGCATCTGCACCATACCGCCGAAACGCAGGCCGCGCGAGTTCTCGGTCGGCGGCTTGTTGGTGAGCTCCTTCAACGGCACTTCCAGGATCGGGTTCTTCTCGTAGAAGCCCGAGGCCTTGGTCTTGTCGTAGGCCGCCTTGGTGATCGGCAGATAGCCGGAGACCTCGTGCAGATAGACCTGACGATCGGTGTCGGACAGGAAGGTGAAGAACTTGGCGATGCCCTTGTACTCTTCCTTCGACTTGCCGCCCATCACCCAGAGCGAGGCGCCGCCGATGATGGAGTTCTGGGGCGCATCCTTTGCGTCCGGGAAATACGGCATCGGAACGGCCGTATAGTTGAACTTCGCGTTCGCCTTGACGTTCGGATAGAAGGCCGACGACGTCATGTAGAGCGGGCATTCGCCCGAAGTGAAGCGGCCTTCGCCGGTATTGGTGCGGCCCGAATAGTCGTAGCTCTTGTCTTTCTGGAGCTCGACGAGGTTTTCGAGCAGCTTGGTCTCGAGCGGGTTGTTGAATTCCAGCACGGTGTCGAAGCCGTCGAGGCCGTTGGCCTTGGTGCCGATCGGAATGTTGTGCCAGGCCGAGAACTGCTCGATCAGGCCCCAAGTGATCCAGCTCGAGGAGAAGCCGCAAGTCGGGCTCGTCGCATGCAGCTTCTTGGCGTCGGCGAACACCTCGGGCCAGGTCTTCGGCGGCGCGTCGATGCCGGCCTTCTTCAGTGCGTCGAGATTGGCCCACATCACCATGCTCGACGAGTTGAACGGGAACGAGAGCATCTCGCCCTTTGCGGTCGAGTAGTAACCCGTGATGGCCGGCAGATAGGACTGCGGGTCGAACTTCTCGCCTTGCTCCTTCATGAGGTCGGAGACCGGCTTGATGGCGCCCTTGGCGGCCATCATGGTCGCGGTGCCGACCTCGAACACCTGCATGATGCCCGGTGCGTTGCCGGCGCGGAACGCCGCGATGCCCGCGTTCAGCGTGTCGGCATAGCTGCCCTTGAAGGTCGGAACGATCTTGTAATCGCTCTGAGACGCGTTGAAATCGTTGGCAAGCTTGACCACGACGTCGTTGTTCGGGCCTGTCATCGCGTGCCACCACTGGATCTCAGTCGCGGCCAGTGCCGGCGAAGCCGTCATGCCAACCGTGACGGCGAACGCGGTCGCCGCTCCAAAATGTCGAAGAGCCATCAAGTAACCTCCCTTGGCCGTCCATTGGCCGTCAAAAACGAAGCGCTTGCGCTAGCAGCGCCGTATGACGTTCACATGACTGTGTAAGCGGCCGAAACGAAAGCAGCAAGCGCGGCCAAAAGGGAAGTCGTCAAATAGGCGAAGGCGTGCCGGGCAACCTTCGCCGTTCGCGCTGCACATGCGTGCCCGCGCCGCACTGCGGCATTTGGTTGGGTGAGGAGGCCGGGCCCTAGACTAGCGCTTGCGCTGGGGTCCGCAGACCACGCCCGTCTCGACCATCGCGTCGATTTCCGCCTTCGAGTAGCCGAACTCGCCGAGCACCTCCTGGGCGTGCTGGCTGAACTTCGGCGGCAGGCGGCGCAGGCTCGGCTTGCTCCGATCGAGCCGGATCGGCGAGGCCACGCCCTTGTACCAGTCCTTCTCAATGACATCGCCGCGGGCGATCGTGTGCGGATTGGTCAATGCCTGATCGATTTTCTGCACGGGACCTGCGGGCAGGCCAGCCGCGAGCAGGCGATTGCACAGCGGCTCGGCCTCGTGCTGGCTGAACACCGCGGCAAGCTCGGCGCGCAGCGCTTCGCGATTGGCGATGCGGTCCTTGTTGCGGGCGAAGCGCGGATCGGTGCCGAGTTCGGGTTTGCCGATCTCCTTGGCGAGCTTACGGAAGGTGCCGTCGTTGCCGACGCCGATGAAGATGTTGTCGGTCTTGGTCGGGAAGATCGCATAGGGCACGAGGTTCGGATGCTCGTTGCCGGTCAGGCTCGGCGGCTTGCCATGCATGAAGTAATTCGCGGTGTGCGGATGCATGATGGCAAGGCCGGTCTCGTAGAGCGTCGTCTCAAGGAACTGGCCCTTGCCCGAGCGCTGCCGCTCGGAGAGCGCCATCAGGATGCCGATTGCCGCATAAAGACCGGTGGTGATGTCCACCAGCGGCACGCCGATCCGCATCGGCCCGCTCTCGACCGAGCCGGTCGCGGCGATCATGCCGGTCATGGCCTGGATGATGGCGTCATAGCCGGGATTGCCGCCGCGCGGCCCGTCGGCCCCGAAGCCGCAAATCCGGCAATGCACGAGGCGCGGAAATTTTTGGGCAAGCACGTCGTTGCCGATGCCCCATTTCTCCAGCGTGCCCGGCTTGAAATTCTCGATCAGGACGTCCGCCGTCTCCAGCATCTTGAGCAGCACGATGCGGCCGCCCTCGGAGGCGAGGTCGAGGCCGATCGAGCGCTTGTTGCGGTTGATGCCGATGAAATAGGCGGCGTCGTCGTCGTGAAAGGGAGGGCCCCAGTCGCGCACCTCGTCGCCCGCGGGCGGCTCGACCTTGATCACGTCGGCGCCATGGTCGGCGAGGATCTGGGTGCAGTAGGGACCGCCGAGCACGCGCGTGAGGTCGACGACGCGCAGTCCGCTCATTGCGCCCAAGACGGCTTCAGTCATGCCTTCGCTTCCCCTGTGTCGATGTTGATCACAGGCCTAGCGAGGTTCGTGGATGCCAGCAATGGCTTGTCGCGTTGGGGGCTTATGCGTCGTCGCGGCAATGCCGCAGCGCGGGAATTCAAACGGAAGAGGCTGGCCCGAGGGGATCTCGGGCCAGCCGATTCACCGTCGGATCAGACGACCGTCAGGCGGACGTCGACATTGCCGCGCGTCGCGTTGGAGTACGGGCACACCTGGTGCGCCTTCTCGACCAGCGCCTCGGCATCCGCGCGGGACAGGCCCGGCAGCGAGACGGCCAGATCGATGTCGAGGCCGAAGCCGCCGGCCGAGCGCGGGCCGATGCCGACGGTCGAGGTCACGGAAGCGTCGGCGGGAACCTTCGGGCCGCCTTGCGAGGCCACGAACTTCATCGCGCCGATGAAGCAGGCGGCATAGCCGGCCGCAAACAGCTGCTCGGGATTGTTGCCGGCGCCGCCGCCACCGCCGAGCTCCTTCGGCGTGGTGAGCTTGACGTCGAGCGCGCCGTCGAGCGTCGCGGCATGGCCATCGCGGCCGCCGGTGGCTTTTGCACTGGTCTTGTAGAGGACGTTCACGGACATTTTCGTCTCCCTTGGGGGCTTCGGGTTGGGGTGGCATCTGTATTGCAAGCAATTTGATTGTGCGCAATTGAAATTTGCATGCCTCACATTTAATTGTTCGCAATTGAATGTACGGCCGCCTGGCCCCACAATGAGGCAAATCCCGAGAGATTCTCCATGGCCCGGAAACTATCGGCGCTCGATCCGCAACGCCTCGACAACCAGATCTGCTTCGCCGTCTATTCGGCCGCGCACGCCTTCAACCGCGTTTACAAGCCGCTGCTCGACCGGCTCGGCCTGACCTATCCGCAATATCTGGCGATGCTGGTGTTGTGGGAGCGCGACGACGTGCCGGTGAAGGAGATCGGCGAGAGGCTGTTTTTGGACTCGGGCACGCTGACGCCCTTGCTGAAGCGGCTCGAGGCCGCGCACCTGGTCAAGCGTACGCGCTCCAGCGAGGACGAGCGCCAGGTGCTGATCGCGCTGACCCCGCAAGGGCATGCGCTGAAGGAGAAGGCGCGCAGCGTCCCGCAGTCGATCCTCGCTGCATCGGATTGCTCGGTGTCGGAGCTCGTCGCAATGAAGGACGAGATCGTCGCGTTAAGGGATCGGCTGAATGCGGTGATTGGGGAGTAGGGGGGCGCCCTAACACAGCCGCTTCCTCGTGAATGCGCGACCCGAGTGCGACTTCAGATAGGCCTCGAACGCGAGCGCCTTGTGCTTGTCTGGGAAGGCGCAGTACCAGATCAGCTTCCACGGTTTGAACTTGGCGGTGTGGCTGGATTTGCCGGCATTGTGCTCAGGAATCCGTCGCTTCAAATTCTCAGTGGCCCCAACATACTCTTGGTCAGGAAACTCGATGCTGCGGAGGATTTAGACGTACCACATTGACGGCTATCGCCTGGGTAGTCGTTCGATGGGATCTCATCACCAGTCCGTCTTCGCCCTGTGGGCTTCGCCGGACACCACGCTTCGCCCTGCAGGCTCCGTCGTGGCTGCGCCACGCGTAGCCCGAAGGGCGAAGCGTGGTGGAGCCAGGCGGGATCGAACCGCCGACCTCTTGCATGCCATGCAAGCGCTCTCCCAGCTGAGCTATGGCCCCTTAAACTTTTGGGACGACCCTTCCGGATCACTCCCGACCGGCGAGCCTGGTGACTCGCGCGGTGCACCCTTTTTCACAGATCAGGACTGATCTCAAGTCTCTTCATCGCCTCCGACATCACCAATGATGTCGGTCACGTCCTCATCGCCCTCTTCTTCGTCGGCAATGAAGGTCGAATCATCGTCATCGTCGTCGTCGAGGGTCTCGTCGACCTCGATATCGTCTTCGGATTCGGGGACGACGGCCTTGACCTTGCCGGTGTTCTCCTCGGCATCGGCCTCCTCGAGCGAGACCAACTCTTCGTTCTCGGCCGGCTCCGGCGCCGTATCCTGGGGCACGTTGCGGGATTCCGCGCTGCCACGGGTCGCGCGGGCGGGCGCGATCGGCGCGATCGGCACGACCTCGCCGGTATAGGGCGAGATCACTGGATTCTTGTTGAGGTCGTAGAACTTCTTGCCCGTGGTCGGGCAAATACGTTTGGTTCCGAGTTCGGACTTGGCCACGGCAGAGGAATCCTGGGAATGTCTGAAAAGCGGTGCTTCACTTGGCTAGTTGGCGGCCCGCTGTCAATAGCGCATTACGAGAGAAAGACATGCTCGTGACGGCGGGGAGACCATGTGGTACCTGCCCGCAGCCTCACAGGGCCCATCCAAGGACACAATCTTGACCCATTCCGACAAGCCGACGCCGCTGAAGTCGCGCTCGAGCGGTCCCCTGACCGGAAAAGTACGGGTGCCTGGGGACAAATCGATCTCCCACCGCGCCCTGATCCTCGGCGCGCTCGCGGTCGGCGAGACCCGCATTACCGGCCTCCTGGAGGGCGAGGACGTCCTCAACACCGCCAAATCGATGCAGGCGCTCGGCGCCAAGGTCGAGCGTACCGGCGATTTCGCCTGGACGGTCCAGGGCGTGGGCGTCGGCGGCTTCGCCCAGCCCAAGGCGGCGCTGGATTTCGGCAACTCCGGCACCGGCTGCCGGCTTGTCATGGGCGCCGTCGCCGGCTGCCCGATCTCCGCGGTGTTCGACGGCGATGCCTCGCTGCGCAGCCGCCCGATGCGCCGGATCCTCGATCCGCTCGAAAAGATGGGCGCCAAGGTCGTGTCCGGAGGCGAAGGCGGCCGTTTGCCGCTGACCCTCCAGGGCGCGCGCGATCCGCTGCCGATCACCTACAAGACGCCGGTCGCCTCGGCCCAGATCAAGTCGGCGGTGCTGCTGGCGGGCCTCGCCGCGCCGGGCACCACGACCGTGATCGAGAGCGAGGCCAGCCGCGACCACACCGAGCTGATGCTGAAGCATTTTGGCGCGGACATCACCTCTGTCGCCGAGGGGGGGCACGGCCGCCGCATCACGCTGGTCGGCCAGCCCGAGCTGCATGGCGCCACCGTCATCGTGCCAGCCGATCCCTCGTCGGCGGCCTTTCCTATCGTCGCGGCGCTGATCGTCGAAGGCTCCGACATCGTTCTGTCCGATGTGATGACCAATCCGTTGCGCACCGGTCTGTTCACGACGCTGCGTGAAATGGGCGCGTCCATCGAGGAAAGCGAAGTCCGCGGTGACGCCGGCGAGCCGATGGCGCGCTTGCGCGTGGGCGCCTCAAAGCTGCGCGGCGTCGAGGTGCCGCCGGAGCGCGCGCCCTCGATGATCGACGAATATCTGGTGCTGGCGGTGGCGGCGTCGTTCGCCGAAGGGACCACCATCATGCGCGGCCTGCAGGAGCTGCGCGTCAAGGAGTCCGATCGGCTCGAGGCCACCGCCGACATGCTCCGCGTCAACGGGGTGAAGGTGATGGTGTCGGGCGACGATCTGATCGTCGAGGGTCGCGGCCACGTGCCGGGCGGCGGCACGGTCTCCACGCATATGGACCATCGCATCGCGATGTCCGCGCTGGTGATGGGCTGCGCTTCCGATCAGCCGGTGACGGTCGACGACACCGCCTTCATCGCCACCAGTTTCCCTGATTTCATTCCGATGATGCGATCGTTGGGGGCCGAGTTTTCATGATCATCGCCATCGACGGACCCGCGGCCTCGGGCAAGGGCACGCTCGGCAAGCGCCTCGCCCATCACTACGGTTACCGTCATCTCGATACCGGTGTGATCTATCGCGCGGTCGCGTACGCGCTGATGCAGTCCGGCCATGATCTCCGGGACGAGGCCGCGGCGGTGCAGGCCGCCCTGGAACTCGATCCTGAAAAGTTCGGCAATCCCGCCCTGAAGACCCAGGAGGCCGGCGAGGGCGCCTCCATCGTGTCGGCGATTCCCAGGGTTCGCGAGGTCCTGGTCAATTTCCAGCGGCAATTCGCCGCCGATCCGCCCGGCGCGGTGCTCGATGGCCGGGACATTGGAACCGTGATCTGTCCCCATGCCGACGTGAAGATCTTCGTCGTGGCCGACCCCAAGGTCCGTGCCCGCCGCCGCACCATGGAGGCCAAGGCGCGCGGCGAGGAGGCGGACGAGGCGGCGGTGCTCGCCGACATCATCCGGCGCGACGAGCGCGACAAGAACCGGCCGATTGCACCTCTGAAGCCGGCCGCGGATGCTTACTTGCTAGATAACTCCCAACTGGATATAGAAGGCGGCGTCCGGGCCGCCATCGACATTATCGAGGCCGTCCGAGCGGGCCGTTCGCGGGGTTAAGCCGCGGATGTCATTGGAGGAAGCGCCCGCTCCCGCTCTTTGAGGTCGATACACTCGGTCCCTGTTTGGGGCCGACGCGATCCAGGTTCCGGACATAAGGATTTCCACGTATCGAACGCGCGGGCCTCTGCCGGCCCGCTTCCGCTGTTCCGCCTCTCCAGGCCGGAGCAACGAGCGGTCGCTCGAAGGTCTTGCGGGCCTTCCGACACTGCGTGCGCGATACGCCCATGAACCCAACGGCCGGCAAGACATTCCGCAACTGGAGAACAAATGGCTTCGACTTCCGCTGATACCTATAGCCCGTCGCGTGACGATTTCGCCGCGATGCTCGACGAGTCCTTCGCAGGTGGCAACCTGCAGGAGAGCTCGGTCGTCAAGGGCAAGGTGGTTGCAATCGAAAAGGACATGGCCGTCATCGACGTCGGCCTGAAGACCGAAGGCCGCGTCGCGCTGCGCGAATTTTCCGGCCCCGGCCGTGACAGCGAAATCAAGGTTGGCGACGAGGTGGAAGTGTTCCTCGATCGCATCGAGAACGCCCTCGGCGAAGCCGTGCTGTCGCGCGACAAAGCGCGCCGCGAAGAGAGCTGGGGCAAGCTGGAGAAGGCGTTCCAGAACAACGAGAAGGTCACGGGCGTCATCTTCAACCAGGTCAAGGGCGGCTTCACGGTCGACCTCGACGGCGCCGTTGCGTTCCTGCCGCGTTCGCAGGTCGACATCCGCCCGATCCGCGACGTTGCGCCGCTGATGAACAACGCGCAGCCGTTCCAGATCCTCAAGATGGACCGCCGCCGCGGCAACATCGTCGTCTCCCGCCGCACGGTTCTCGAAGAGACCCGCGCCGAGCAGCGTCAGGAGCTGGTGCAGAACCTCGAAGAGGGTCAGGTCATCGACGGCGTGGTCAAGAACATCACCGATTACGGTGCGTTCGTCGATCTCGGCGGCATCGACGGCCTGCTGCACGTCACCGATATCGCGTGGCGCCGCGTCAACCACCCGACCGAGGTGCTCTCGATCGGCCAGACCGTGAAGGTCAAGATCATCAAGATCAACCACGAGACGCACCGCATCTCGCTGGGCATGAAGCAGCTGCTGGACGATCCGTGGCAGGGCATCGAAGCCAAGTACCCGCTGGGTGCCCGCTTCACCGGCCGCGTCACCAACATCACCGACTACGGTGCGTTCGTCGAGCTCGAGCCGGGCATCGAAGGCCTGATCCACGTCTCCGAGATGTCGTGGACCAAGAAGAACATGCACCCCGGCAAGATCGTGTCGACCTCGCAGGAAGTCGACGTGCAGGTGCTGGAAGTCGATTCCGTCAAGCGCCGCATCTCTCTCGGCCTCAAGCAGACCATGCGCAATCCCTGGGAGGTCTTCGTCGAAGGTCACCCGACCGGTTCGGTGGTCGAGGGCGAAGTCAAGAACAAGACCGAGTTCGGTCTGTTCCTCGGCCTCGAGGGCGACGTCGACGGCATGGTCCACCTCTCCGACCTCGACTGGAAGCTTCCGGGCGAGCAGGTGATCGACAACTACAAGAAGGGCGACATGGTGAAGGCCGTGGTGCTCGATGTGGACGTCGAGAAGGAGCGTATCTCGCTCGGCATCAAGCAGCTCGAAGGCGACCCGTTCGCCGAGCCGGGCGATGTCAAGAAGGGCGCGGTGGTGACCTGCGAAGTGCTCGAAGTGAAGGAAAGCGGTATCGAGGTGAAGATCACCGGTACCGACTTCTCGACCTTCATCAAGCGCTCGGAGCTCGCGCGTGACCGCAACGACCAGCGCGCCGAACGCTTCGCCGTCGGCGAGAAGGTCGATGCCCGCGTGATCCAGTTCGACAAGAAGGCCCGCAAGGTCCAGGTGTCGATCAAGGCGCTCGAAGTCGCCGAAGAAAAGGAAGCCATCGCGCAGTACGGCTCCTCGGATTCGGGTGCGACGCTCGGCGACATTCTGGGCACCGCGCTCAAGAACCGCGACAGCAAGTAAGCAAAACGATTGTTTTGCCGACATCGGAGCCCCGGCGCGAGCCGGGGCTTTTTTGCTGCCGTCGTCGATGCCCCGGGCTACCTGCTCACAGCCTTGTTTTCTTCAAATTGCGCCGCAATTGATGTATCCAGACAAGCTTATGGTCACGTCGTGACGGCACAACCGCCAGCGGCCTTTCATTTGGAGATATCCCGATGTCGCTCGATTCGGACATCATCGTCGATCGCCGCAGGATCCGCCGGAAGCTGACGTTCTGGCGCGTGATGGCCGCGCTGATCGCGATCGCTGCGATCGCGGGCTTTGCGATGATCGCGACGCCGGGCGCGCGCGGCACCTTCGCCTCCGCCGGCGCGATCGCGCGCGTGCAGATCGACGGGCTGATCCGCAGCGATTCCGAACGCACGCGGGCGCTGGAGCGGCTGGAGAACTCGCAGGCCGCCGCCGTCATCGTTCACATCAACTCGCCCGGCGGCACCACCGCCGGCTCCGAGCAGCTCTATGATTCCCTGACGCGCCTGAAGGCGAAGAAGCCGATGGTCGTCGTGGTCGAAGGTCTTGCCGCGTCCGGCGGCTACATCACCGCGATTGCGAGCGACCACATCATCGCCCAGCAGAGCTCGCTGGTCGGCTCGATCGGCGTGCTGTTCCAGTTTCCCAATTTCAGCGAGCTGTTGAAGACGATCGGCGTCAAGGTCGAGGAAGTGAAGTCCACGCCGCTGAAGGCCGCGCCCAACGGTTTTGAGCCGACCAGCCCGGAAGCCCGCGCCGCGCTGGATGCGCTGGTGAAGGATTCCTATGCCTGGTTCAAGGATCTGGTGAAGCAGCGCCGTGGCATGGATGACACGCAGCTCGAAAAAGTCGTCGACGGCCGCGTCTTCACCGGCCGTCAGGCCATCGATCTCAAGCTGATCGATCAGCTCGGCGACGAGAAAACCGCCGTGGCCTGGCTGGAGCAGCAGAAGGGCGTCAAGAAGGGTCTTTCGGTACGCGACTACAAGCTGGAGCCCCGCTTCGGCGATCTGACGTTCCTCAAGACGGCGGCCTCGGTGACCCTGGAAGCGCTTGGATTCAGCTCGATTGCGCATCAGATCGAGCAAACCGGCGTTGCGCAGGCGGTCGATCGCGCCGGGTTGGATGGAATGCTGGCCTTGTGGCAGCCGGCTGCGTCGAATTGACCTGAAATAGCCGGGAACAACGCGAGCCCGGTATCTTTTTCCCGTCTGGCGGGTGGCCGTGCAGCCCGCTTTTTCGGCAAATGTCACGCATTTTCCCGACACTCAACCTTCATTTAGCGTCTTGACAGATCAAGGCATTTTCACGGAAATGGTCATCCGCACGCTTCCGGGTCCTATCTCTCGATGATCAAATCCGAACTTGTTCAGCGTATCGCCGAGCACAACCCGCATCTGTACCAGCGGGATGTCGAGAACATTGTGAATGCGATTCTCGAAGAGATCGTAGCGGCACTCGCGCGCGGTGACCGCGTCGAGCTGCGCGGCTTCGGCGCATTCTCGGTCAAACATCGCCCCGCACGTGCGGGCCGAAATCCGCGCACCGGCGCCCATGTCCCCGTCGATCAGAAGAGCGTTCCGTTCTTCAAGACCGGCAAGGAAATGCGCGAGCGGCTCAACCGCGACCATCCGGATCCGGGCGCGCCCGATTAGGTCTGTCGTCCGGGCCTAACCAAATGGCCGCATGATGCGGCCGCAAGCTTGATTCAAGACGAGCGATCGCGATGCGAAAATTCCTGACCGCGCTGATCGTGATTCCGCTGGCCCTGGTCCTGGTGACCTTTGCGGTGGCCAACCGGCATTTCGTCACCGTCTCCTTCGATCCCTTCATGGCGGCCGATCCGGCCCTGTCGGTCACGCTGCCGCTGTTCCTGCTGCTGATCCTGGTGGCGGCCGTGGGTGTCGTCGCCGGCGGCTTTGCCGTCTGGTTCGGCCAGCGGCACTGGCGGCGCGCCGCGCGCCGGCACGAGGCGGATGCCCGCGCTGCCCAGGTCGAATTGGCTGGACACCGGGCCCAGACGGCCGCGGCCAGGCCCGAAACCCAGCGCCTCCCGGTGCCATCAGGGGTGGGCCTTTACGGGCCTATCGGGCGAGACAAGCAGCGCGCGACGTTGTAGAAGCGGCCCCAACCGAAAAGCCCGTTTCCCGGCCGCCACTTGCGGCCTCCATCTGCTTTGAGACCATGTCCCTGCTCGTCAAAATCTGCGGCCTGTCCACGCGCGAGACGCTTCAAACGGCGCTCGACGCGGGCGCCGACATGGTGGGGTTCGTGTTCTTTCCGCCCTCGCCGCGGCATGTTTCGCTGGAGACGGGGCGCGATCTCGGCCGGCAGGTGAAGCGGCGCGCGCTCAAGGTGGCGCTCACCGTCGACGCCGACGATGCCACGCTCGACAACATCATGGACGCGCTGTCGCCCGACATCTTCCAGCTCCACGGCCATGAGAGCGTGGCGCGGCTGCGCGACATCAAGCAGAAGTTCGGCCGCCCCGTGATGAAGGCCGTGCCGGTCGCAAGCGCGGCCGATCTCGCCGTGCTGCCCGGCTATGCCGCAGTTGCCGACCGCATCCTGTTCGATGCGCGTGCGCCCAAGGATGCGACGCGTCCCGGCGGGCTCGGCGCTCCGTTCGACTGGCAATTGCTGCAAAACCTGGAGCTCGATCTGCCGTATATGGTGTCGGGCGGACTTCACGCCGACAATGTCGCGGAAGCTCTCCGTGTGACCGGCGCCGGCGGCGTCGACGTGTCATCCGGTGTCGAGAGCGCTCCCGGCGTGAAAGACCCGGAGCTGATCAAGGCCTTCATTCGCGCCGCGCGCGCCACCCGAGAGTTGAGCGTTCGATGAACATCGCCAAACCAAATTCCTATCGCAGCGGACCCGACGAGCGCGGCCATTTCGGCATTTTCGGCGGACGCTTCGTCGCCGAAACCCTGATGCCGCTGATCCTCGACCTCGAGAAGGCCTACACCGCGGCCAAGGCCGATCCGTCCTTCCAGGCCGAGATGAACGGCTATCTCAAGAACTATGTCGGCCGGCCCTCGCCGCTCTATTTCGCCGAGCGCCTCACCGAACATCTCGGCGGCGCCAAAATCTACCTGAAGCGCGAAGAGCTCAACCACACCGGCTCGCACAAGGTGAACAATGTGCTCGGCCAGATCATGCTGGCGCGGCGCATGGGCAAGAAGCGCATCATCGCCGAGACCGGTGCCGGCCAGCACGGTGTCGCCACCGCGACGCTGTGCGCCCGCTTCGGCCTCGAATGCGTGGTCTATATGGGCGCCGTCGACGTCGAGCGGCAGCAGCCCAACGTGATCCGCATGGAGATGCTGGGCGCGACGGTGATCCCGGTGCAGTCGGGCACGCGCACGCTGAAGGACGCGATGAACGAGG
This sequence comes from Bradyrhizobium sp. CCBAU 53338, assembly GCF_015291665.1. NCBI lineage: Bacteria > Pseudomonadati > Pseudomonadota > Alphaproteobacteria > Hyphomicrobiales > Nitrobacteraceae > Bradyrhizobium > Bradyrhizobium sp. CCBAU 53338. Next base: position 100,662 of record NZ_CP030048.1, on the reverse strand, counting down.
CGCTGCGCGACTGGGTCACCAACGTGCACAACACCTTCTACTGCATCGGCACGGTGGCCGGCCCGCATCCCTATCCGACGCTGGTGCGCGACTTCCAGTCGATCATCGGTATTGAAGCCAGGACGCAGATGCAGGAGGTCGAGGGTCGCCTGCCGGATTCGCTGGTCGCCTGCATCGGCGGCGGCTCGAACGCGATGGGCCTGTTCCATCCCTTCCTCGATGATCCCAGCGTTGAAATTTTCGGTGTCGAAGCCGCAGGCCATGGGCTGACGCAGCTGCATGCGGCGTCGATCGCGGGCGGCCGCCCCGGCGTGCTCCACGGCAATCGCACTTATCTGCTGATGGATGCCGATGGCCAGATCCAGGACGCGCATTCGATCTCGGCCGGCCTCGACTATCCCGGCATCGGCCCGGAGCACTCCTGGCTGCACGAGGTCGGCCGCGTCAACTATCTCTCCGCGACCGACGACGAGGCGCTCGCCGCGTTCCAGCTGCTCTCGAAGCTCGAAGGCATCATTCCCGCGCTCGAACCCGCGCACGCCATCGCCAAGGTGATGGAGCTCGCGCCGAAGCGGCCGAAAGACCACCTGATGGTCGTCAATCTCTCCGGCCGCGGCGACAAGGACGTTCCGCAGGTCGGCGACATCCTGAAGGGCAAGAGCAAGTGAGGCGAGGATCGCACTCTCTTCACCTCTCCCCGCCGGGGAGAGGTCGGCTGCGAAGCAGCCGGGTGAGGGGCCTCTCCGCTCAGTCGAACCTTAGTGATGACCGGATCAGCTCGAGGACGCCTTCGATATTTTCGTACACATCGGTGTTTGAGACGCGAAGGACGAAGAAGCCGCAGGCTTCGAGCACTTTGGTCCTCGCTTCATCTCGTTCGATTTCGCTCGGGCTCGAATGCGTGACGCCATCAACTTCAACGATGAGCTTCCCATCCAGCGTCACGAAGTCGACGACATACCGATCGACCGGATGCTGGCGGCGAAATTTCCAGTGGGCGAGCTGCCTGTTGCGCAGCGCCTGCCAAAGCCTTGCTTCGGCGCTCGTCTGCGACTCGCGGAGCCTTCGCGCCCTCGATTTGAACCTTTCCATCCCCCTCACCCGGCTGCTTCGCAGCCGACCTCTCCCCGGTGGGGAGAGGTATAGCACAGCGGCCGCCGAATCATGACCACGCGTATCGATACCCGTTTCGCCGAGCTGAAGAAGCAGGGCCGCGCGGCCTTCGTCACCTATGTGATGGCCGGAGATCCCGATCCGGCGACGTCGCTCGAGATCGTCAAGGCGCTCTCGAAATCAGGCTCCGACGTCATCGAGCTCGGCATTCCCTTCACCGATCCGATGGCGGATGGTCCGTCGATCCAGGCCGCCGGGCTCCGCGCGCTCAAGGTGGGAATGACCTTGAAGAAGACGCTGGAGCTGGTGCGCGGCTTCCGCAAGGACGACAACGTCACGCCACTGGTGCTGATGGGCTATTACAATCCGATCTACATCTACGGCGTCGACAAGTTTCTGGCTGACGCCAAGACATCAGGCGTTGACGGCCTGATCATCGTCGATTTGCCACCGGAGGAAGACGACGAGCTCTGCATTCCCGCGCTGAAGGCAGGACTGAACTTCATTCGCTTGGCGACCCCGACCACCGACGACAAGCGCCTGCCCGCGGTGCTCTCGAACACGTCGGGCTTTGTCTATTACGTTTCCATCGCCGGCATCACCGGTGCGGCGGCAGCGGACGCGAATGCCGTCGGTGAGGCCGTCGCGCGCATCAAGCGGCATACCGAGCTGCCGATCTGCGTCGGCTTTGGCATCCGCACGCCGGAGGCGGCGCGCGCCATTGCCGAGAAGGCCGATGGTTCGGTGGTCGGCACTGCGCTGGTCGATGCGCTCAAGAACAGCCTCGATGGCGAGGGTCGCGCGACCGCCAAAACCGTTAACGCCGTGGCCGAGCTGACCGCGGCCCTGTCCCAGGGCGTCAGGGCTGCGAAACAGGCGGCCGGATAGGCCATAATTCCGCTTTAGCTCTTTAGTTTGAGCATGATCTTGCCGGAAAAACCGCTTCACACTTTTCCGGATCATGCTCTTAGGCGGGCGACACGGCGGCTTGCCGGGCAAAGGCCCGGCCGCCATATATCCTTTCAGGCGGTCCCCAGCGGGGTCGCACATCGGAGCAAACCATGAACTGGCTTACCAATGTGGTCCGGCCGAAGATCCGCAACATGCTGCGGCGTGAGACGCCGGAGAATCTCTGGATCAAGTGCCCGGATTCCGGACAGCTCGTGTTCTACAAGGACGTCGAGGCCAACCAGTTCGTCATTCCCGGCTCGAACTACCACATGCGCATGGGCGCGGTGGCGCGGCTGAAGTCGATCTTCGACAACGAGACCTGGTTCGACGTTGCTCTCCCCGATGTCACGCCCGATCCGCTCAAGTTCCGCGACGAGAAGAAATACGTCGACCGCATCAAGGATGCGCGGGCGCGCACCAATCTGAACGACGCGATCAAGGTCGGCTACGGCAAGCTCGAAGGCGCGGGCGTCGTCGTCGCCGTGCAGGATTTCGACTTCATGGGCGGCTCGCTCGGCATGGCCGCGGGCGAGGCCATCGTGCGCGGGCTCGAGCTCGCGGTCGAGAAGAAGTCGCCCTTCATCGTGTTCGCCGCCTCGGGCGGTGCGCGCATGCAGGAAGGCATTTTGTCGCTGATGCAGATGCCGCGCACCACGGTCGCAGTGCAGATGCTGCGCGAAGCCAAGCAGCCCTACATCGTCGTGCTGACCAACCCGACCACCGGCGGCGTCACCGCATCCTACGCGATGCTCGGCGACGTCCAGATCGCCGAGCCCGGCGCGCTGATCGGTTTTGCCGGCGCGCGCGTGATCGAGCAGACCATTCGCGAAAAGCTCCCCGAAGGCTTCCAGCGCGCCGAATATCTGAAAGAGCACGGCATGGTCGACATGGTCGTGCACCGCCACGAGCTGCGCCCGACGCTTGCGCGGCTGTGCCGTCTGCTGACCAGGGCGCCGGCGCTTGATGGTGCCTCGAAATCGGTCCAGCCGGTGACGACCCCGGCACAGATCGTCTCGGCTCCCGAGACGGCACCGGCTGCGCCGCACGCGTGAACGCGTCCCCTGACAGCGCAAAGAAGCCGCTCGATGCATTGATCGGGCGGCTGTCGGCCCTGCATCAGAAGCGCATCGATCTCGGGCTGGAGCGGATGCATCGCCTGCTCGAGCGGCTCGGTCACCCCGAACGCAAGCTGCCGCCGGTGATCCATGTCGCCGGCACCAACGGCAAGGGCTCGACGGTGGCCTATCTGCGCGCGACGCTGGAGGCGGCGGGTCTGCGCGTCCACGCCTACACCTCGCCCTATCTGGTTCGCATCAACGAATGTTTCCGCCTCGGCCGCGTCGGCGGCGGCGTGCTCGTCTCCGACGACGAATTGCGCGGGGCGCTGGAAGAGGTCGAGCGCGTCAATGCCGGCGAGCCTGCGACGGTGTTCGAGCTCAAGACCGCGGCCGCCTTCCTGTTGTTTGCGCAAAATCCCGCCGATGCCGTGCTGCTCGAAGTCGGCCTCGGCGGCCGGCTCGATTCGACCAACGTGGTCGATACGCCCGCGGCCTGCGTGATCACGCCTGTCAGCATGGACCACATGGATTTCCTCGGGGACACGCTGGCGTCGATCGCCGGCGAGAAGGCCGCGATCATCAAGCGCGGCGTGCCGGTGATTTGCGCCGAGCAGACGGGCGAGGCGATGGCTGTGATCGAGGCGCAGGCCAGGCGCATGCGCGCGCCGCTGTTTGCCGCGAACGAAAGCTGGCACGTCAATGTCGAGCATGGCCGCCTGGTCTATTCCGACGAGCGCGGCTTGATGGATCTCGCCGCGCCGCGCCTGTTCGGTCGCCATCAGTTCGACAATGCAGGCCTTGCCATTGCGACGTTGCGCGCGATCAAGACTTTCAAGGTCAATCAGGCCGCGTTCGAGGCCGGCATCATCGGCGCCGAATGGCCGGCGCGGATGCAGCGTCTCACCTCGGGCGAGCTGCTCTCATGGGGGCCGCAGGGCAGCGAGATCTGGCTCGACGGCGGGCACAATGCCGAAGGTGGCCGCGTCGCGGCTGCCGCGCTCGGCGATCTCGAGGAACGGGTGTCGCGGCCGCTTGTCGTCATCGCGGGCATGATGGCCAACAAGGACGCGCAGGCGTTTCTGGCCAATTTCGCCGGCCTGACCCGTCACATCGTCGCGGTGCCGATTCCCGAGACCGAGAACGCGATGCCGGTCGATCGCCTTGCCGATGCCGTCCGCAGCCTCGGCATGCGCGTTGAGATCGCGCCCGGCATCGAGGCCGCGCTGCGTTCCCTCGCGAAGCTCGCCTACGAGGTGCCGCCGCGCATCCTGATCACTGGCTCGCTCTATCTCGCCGGCCACGTGCTCGGCCTCAACGGCACGCCTCCTGCATAGAGGGGCTACAGGAACTTCCAATGCGTTTTGCCGCGATCGCCGACGTCCACGGAAACTATCTCGCGCTGGAGGCGGTGCTGGCCGATATCCGCGCGCTTGGGGTCACCGACATCGTCAATCTCGGCGACATGCTGAGCGGCCCGCTCGACGCACGGCGCACCATCGAGATCCTGATGTCGCTGGACGCCGTGCATGTGCTCGGCAATCACGACCGCTATTTGCTCGATCGTCCGCCGGAGAAGATGGGTTCGTGGGACCGCCCGGCGCATGCGCAGCTTAATGCGGCGCAACTCGACTGGCTGCGTGCGCAGCCGATGACGCGCGTGTTTCGGGATCAGGTATTCCTCTGTCACGCAACGCCAAAGGATGACGAAATCTATTGGCTCGACACCGTGCATCCCGACGGCACGGTGGCGCAGTCGCCGCTCGACCTCATCGAGCAGTTCGCACAAGGCATCACGCAATCGCTGACCCTCTGCGCCCACACCCATCTCGCCCGCGCCGTTCGGTTGCGCGATTGCCGATTGATCGTCAATCCCGGCAGCGTCGGCAGCCCCGGCTATCGCGACGTGCATCCGTTTCCGCACCTCGTCGAAGCCGGCACGCCGCACGCGCGCTACGCGATCCTCGAGCTTGTCGACGGTGCCTGGCAGGTGACGTTCCGCCAGATCACCTACGACCATGAAACGATGGCCGGGCTCGCCCGCCGCAACAACCAGCCGGAGCTCGCGAACGCGCTGGCGACGGGGTGGATCAGGTAGAGGTCGCTTCGTAGGAGCCAACGGGAGATATTGCCATGAGCGACGACAACATCTGGCGACACGAATATGCCATCGAGACGTCTGCACCCGCAGAGACGATTTGGCGCATCTTTCGCGATGTGCCCGGCTGGAAAAATTGGAATGCGGGTGTCGAGCAGATCGAGATTGACGGGCCGTTCGCGGTCGGCACCTGGTTCACGATGAAGCCGCCCGGCGAGGAGGCACTTCGCTCGCAACTGATCGACGTGCGTGAGAACGCCGGCTTCGTCGACGAAACGCGGGTCGGCGATCTCGCCATCAAGGTCGCCCATCGCATCGAGCGGCTGGGCCCCGCGCGCACGCGCATCGTTTACGCTGTCGATGCCAATGGCCCGCAAGCGGCCGAGATCGGTCCAGCCGTTGCGTCGGATTTTCCCGAGGTCCTGGCGAGCCTTGCCAGGCTCGCGGAGGCCAGGGACAGCGGTTAAGGCAAAACGGCCGGCGAAGCGCCGGCCGTCGTCGAACAATCATCGTGTCGCGAGGTGGATCAGACTGCGGAGGTGATCCACTGCTGGAGCTTCGCCTTCGGCGCAGCGCCGACCTGGCGGGACGCCATCTCGCCGCCCTTGAAGATCATCAGGGTCGGGATCGACATCACGCCATACTTCGACGCGGTCTTCGGGCTCTCGTCGACGTTGAGCTTCACGATCTTGACCTTGTCGCCCATCGCGCCGGCGATCTCGTCGAGGGCGGGTGCGATCATGCGGCAGGGGCCGCACCACTCGGCCCAGAAATCGACGACGACAGGGCCGTTCGCCTTGAGCACTTCGGCTTCGAAATCGGTGTCGGAAACCTTGCCAACGGCCATGGGAGTACCTCGTTCGGTTGAAAGAGAATCGGCGCGACCTGGAATCGCGCCGGGGATCATGGCGTCAACCTATGAACGGCCCCTTGCCGGGTCAAGGACGCTCACACCGAGATGAAGGGATGCCAGCGCCGCGTCCAGCGCGGGGGCTGAAATCTCCATATATTCAAGGGCCTCGGTCCAGAGCAGGACGGCGCGGATGGGCTTTTGGGGATAAAGCCTTGAAAGCACCGCCCGGTACAGCGCCAGCTGCCGGACATAGGCGGCAGGCGCATCAGTGGCACTTCTGGGCGCGGTCTGGTTGGTCTTGAAATCGACGATCAGGACCTCGTCCGGCGTCACCACCAGCCGGTCGATCTGACCGGACACCAGCGCCGGCGGGCGGCCCGGCCGGTCGAGCTTGCCGACGACGGCGACTTCGGCCCGGCTGCCGGCGGCAAAGACCGGGGCAAAGCGCGGCTCGGCGATCAAGCCGAGCACGTTTTCAGCCAGCGCGGTGCGGTCGGCCTCGGTCCAGTCGGCGGCATTGCGCGCCATGAAGCCGAGCGCGGCCTCGCGCCGACGCTCGGCGGCGATGTCGGGAAGGGATTGCAGCAGCCGGTGCACCAGCGTGCCCCGCTGCAGCGCCAGCGCGCGCGACTGCACCGATTCGCCCGATCGCACGCTGCGGCCGTCCTCGGCCGAATGGCCGGAGGGGCGCACCGGATCCTCCTCGATGATTTCGCGCGGTGCCGGCGTCCGCAGCCAGTCCGGCAGGGTGATCGAATGCGCCACTGTGGTCGCGGGCGCGCCCAGCGCCGCGACATCCTCCGGCCGGGAGAACCGGATGACCTTGCCGAGCGGGGTCTCGATCGTCTGCCTGTCCAGGCCAGAGCCCGATAGCCCGGTGTCGACGAGATCGTACCAGCTCAGCTTGCGGACCGTCTTCATATTGCCGGGCATGCAGCCGCCGACGATCAGACGATCGGCTGCGCGCGTCATCGCGACATAGAGCAGGCGGCGATATTCGTCCTCGGTCTCCTCCAGCATCGCCTTGCGCGCGTCTGCGACGGGTTTTGGATCGTCCGCCTTGCGGCCGGCCCACACGACCACCTCGCCGCCATTGCCGCGCGGCACCTGGATCAGCCGGACCCGCTGCGAGTCCGCGGGCGACGATGTGGTGTCGATCATGAACACGACGGAAGCCTCGAGGCCCTTGGCGCCGTGCACCGTCATCACCCGCACCTCGTCGCGCGTGATCTCCATGTCGCGCTTCACCTCGGTGTCGGCGGAGCGCAGCCAGGCCATGAAACCTTGCAGCGAGGCCGGTGCCTTGCGCTCGCAGTTCAGCGCCAGCTCCAGAAATTCGTCGAGCGCATCGTTGGCTTCAAAGCCGAGCCGGCGCAGGATGCGCGCGCGGCCGCCGTCACCGCCGAGCAGCCAGGCGTAGAACGCGAAGGGCGTTTCCTCGCGCGCACGAATCTCGCAGGCTTCCAGGCGCCGCAGCACGGTCGCGAATTTCTCGCTTTCGGCGGCATGCTCGCCGAGCGCGCGACGCAGCGATCCCCTGCGATCATGCGCCAACTGAAACAGGTCGTCGTCGTCGAGACCGAACAGCGGGCTCTTCAGCGCCACCGCCAGCGCGAGATCGTCCTGCGGCAGCAGCAGCGCGTCGGCGAGGTTCATCAGGTCGATGATGGCGATGTGCTCGGTCAGCTTGAGCCGGTCGGCACCGGCGACGGGGACGCCAGCGTGCTTCAGCGCCTGGATCACCGCGTCGAACGCGTTGCCGCGCCGGCGCACCAGGATCAGCATGTCGCCGTACCGCAGGGGTCGCCGCTCGCCTTCATGTCCGGTCAGCGTGCCGCTCTCGACCAGCCGCTTGATCTCGGCCTGGATACGGCGCGCGAGCTTGACCTCCGGACTGGTGACGGCGACGCCATCGAACGGCGCACGCCAGCCCTCGATCTCCTGCCGATCGTCGGCTTCGGCGAGATCCCATAGCTCGATCACGCTGGGACCGGCGTCAGCGAGCGCATTGTGCAGGGGATGGCCGATCTCGATCGAATGGATGCTCTTGTAGATCGCGGGATCGCGGAAGACGTGGTCGACCGAATGCAGGATCGCGGCGCCCGAGCGGAACGAGTAAGTGAAGGCAACAGGATCGAACTTCAGCCCCGCTGCGGTGAACTTTCGATGCAGCTCGCGCCGGCGCGCGTCGAATTCGTGGGGCGCCGCGCCCTGGAACGAGAAGATCGATTGCTTCTCGTCGCCGACGGCGAAGACCGTGCGGTTCAACCCCTCGCGCGCGCCTTCGCCGGCCGTGAACTCGGAGATGATATGCGCGACGATGTCCCATTGCCGCGGGCTGGTATCCTGGGCCTCGTCGATCAGCACGTGATCGACGCCGCGGTCGAGCTTGTAATGGACCCAGCCCGAGGAGATGCGGTCGAGCATCGCCAACGTCTTGTCGATGAGATCGTCGTAGTCGAGCAGCCCGCGCTCTTGCTTTTCGCGGCGGTAGTTCGCGGCAGCGGCGGTCGCGATATGCAGGAGAGCCGCGGTGCGGTCACGTACGGTCAACGCGCGGCGCTTCTCGACCAGTTCACTGATGCGCAGCGCTTCGTTCTCGAACAGGCGCGCGACGGAGGGATTGTGCTCGCCGAACTTCTTGGTCAGCACCGCCTTGCGCGGCAGCTTGTCGTCGGTGAGGAAGACGGACAGATAAGCATCGACCTGCGCCGCGCTGGAGAAGGCCTTCGCCTCGCGGAGGCGGCTGGCCTGGTCGTTGTCGGACTTGCTGCCGTCCTCCAATGCAAAGGCGATGTCGTCCCAGCGTGACCGCGGCAGGAACGGACCATCGAGAATCTCGCTCTCGACGTCGTCGATGCGGTCGTTCGCATCGACGCCCAGCACGGCTGCCATCTGCTCGGCGGCCGCGCCCGCATTGCCGGCCTCATCGGTCCAGGCCATGAAATGGTCACGGCTCAGACAAGCCTCGCGCACCACCTCCTTGAAGGTGACGTCGGCCGCACTCGCCATCGCGGTCAGCAGCGCGCGGCCGGTGACGCTGTCGGGTTCGCGCGCGGCCTCCAAGAACACCTTCAGATTGGCGCGTTCCATCATGTCGGTCTGGTCGCGGTCGTCCATGACTGCGAAGCGCGCCGGCACATTGGCCTCGAACGGGAATTGCTGGAGCAGGCGTGTGCACAGCGCGTGGATGGTCTGCACCTTCAACCCGCCCGGTGTCTCCAGTGCGCAGGCAAACAGCTTTCGCGCCTCGCGGCGCAGTTTTCGGTCCGGGTGCGGAATACCGACGGCGCGGATCGCGGCATCGAGCCCGGCATCGTCGAGCGTCACCCACTGGCCAAGCGTGGTGAACACGCGCTCGGCCATGTTGGCGGCGGCGGCCTTGGTGAAGGTGATGCAGAGGATCTTTTCCGGCGGCACCCCTGACAGCAGCAGGCGGATCACGCGCTGCACCAGCACATGAGTCTTGCCCGAGCCGGCGTTGGCCGACACGAAGGCCGACGCGGTCGGATCGGATGCGCGCGCCTGCCGCGCACGCACTTCGTCCGGGATGGGGCGGGGCGCCTTTACCATTCCTCGATCCCCAATCCGCCGGCCGCCGACCATTCCTTGATCCGGGCGAGATCGTCATAGGCGCCGTAGCGGTTGGTCCACATCGGCAGGTTCAGCGAGGTATAGGGCTGGTTCGGATCGTCGAAGGCCCGGATCAGCGCTTCCAGCTTGGCCCGCGCTTCGGCTGCAGCCGTATCCGGCGGCTGCGGCTCGTCGCCCGGTTTGTACTTGAGCTCGAGGATGCGCTCCTCGCCCGGCGGATTGTTGCCGCTGAGACGAACGTAGACGAGCTGGCTGACCGACGCGCCGGCGTCGATGTCGGGGAAACCACCCTCGCGCAGGATCGCAGCCTCCAGGGTCAGCTGCGGCGACAGGCCCATGCGGACCTGCTTGCCGGTCGGCGGCTGCCCGGTCTTGTAGTCGAGGATGGCGTAGCCGCCGCCCTGGCGCCGCTCGATGCGGTCGGCGCGGGCGGTGAGCTTAAAGCTGCGCTCGCTGTCGAGCGGGATCGAGATCTCGCCGCGGGTCTCGGCGGTAATCGCCTCGATCGCATCGCGCCGCGCCGTCTCCCACTCGCCGAACCATTGCGCGATGCGCTGAAAGCGCGGCCACCACAGCGCGCGCGCCTCGGGCCGCTCCATCAGCGGCGCGAAGTATCTCTCGCCGATCGCGCGCAGCACGCGGGCGGGATCATCGGGCAGGCGCGTGGCGAATGTCTCGGTGAACTCGCCGAGCGCATCGTGGATCGCCGAGCCGCGATCGGCGGCCGACAGCGGCATGTCCACGGGATCGAGTGCATCGAGCCGCAAGATGTACTTGGCGTAGATCGTGTAGGGATCGCGCAGCCAGTCCTCGATCGCGGTCACCGACATCCGCAGCGGCCGCGTCGCGCGCGGTGGCCGCGGCTCCGGCTGCTCGATCGGCTCGACCTTGGCGGGCTGGTCCAGTGCGCCCGCGAATTGCAAGTATTTCTGGCCCGCGCGAACCGCCGCCTTCCAGAGATCGTCGCCGGCGACGGCCTCGAGCCGGTGCAGGAAGCGCGAGGCCACCGCGGGAGCGCCGCCGGCTTTGGCGGAATGCGTGAGGATCACCTCGCCGCCGCCGAGCAGCTGCGCGAAGTCGTGCGCGGAGAGGCCGATACGGCGCTCCGGCAGGTCGAGACCAAGCTCGTGCCGCATCGGCCGGCTCAGCCAGGGATCGATCCGCGGCGCCGGCGGCCACACGCCCTCGATCAGGCCGCCGATGATGACGCGGTCGGCCTGCATCAGGCGCGATTCCAGCGGGCCGTAGATCTGCAGGCGCGCGCCGGGCTTGTCGCGCCGACGCACCGCGCGGTCGCTGAACGCGGTCTGGAACAGTTCGGCATAGTCGGGCAGCGTCACCATCAAGCCGCTGGTGGTGCCACCGCGCAGGAGATCGTCGAAGGCGCCGGCGAGCGCGAGGCCTTCGCGCTCCTCGAAGGCGAGCGGGATGCCCTGCTCGTCGCGCGACAGCTCGATCATGATCTCGCGATGCCGATGTGCGAGCTCGGCGAAGTCGAACGGCCTCGACGACGCCAGGCTCTCGATCGGAGCCAAGGCCTTCTGCAAGGCCTCGATCAGCGCCTGGATGCGATCGAGATCCTCGGCCTCGAGGCGTGCGCGAGGTTCGGCGGCGTGCAGCGCAGAAACCTCCTTGCGCCAGAGCTTGGCCAGCTCCTCGCGAAAGCGGTTGAATTCGCGCAGCAGGCCACCCGTGCCCGCAGGCGGGCGCGGGCCGCGCAGGACTGCGAGCTCGAGCCCCTCGATCGCCAGCTTCCACGCGCCGGGCGCACGGCCGAGCCGGCACAGCGGATGCTTCAGCATCGCCAGCAGCGTCGGTGGTTCCAGTCCCCTGGTCGCAGCCTCGGCCGCCTGCCGTGCAAACACGCCCGCGGAGGTTTCCATCAGCACGTCGCCGCCGGAATCGTCGAAGGCGAGATCCCATCGGGTCAGCGCGGCGATCACGCGCCGCGCCAGCGCACGATCCGGCGTCACCAGCGCCGCTGATTTGTCGAGATGCTGCGCCTCGCGCATCGCGATGGCGATCGCGAGCGCTTCCATTTCCGGATTGGGCGCCTCGACGACTGCGAGATTTGTCATGCCCCCCGCGATCTTCGCGGCGACGTCAGGTTGCTTCAGGCGGTCGTGCCAGACTTCCGTGTTCGCCGACGGCCGCATCGATTCGGACGCGAGCAGATCGCGGCCACCGTCCGCCGGCGGCTGCAGGATCTCGACGTCGCTGCGCTTGATGCCGAAGCGATCCAGCAGCGCATGCATCGCATATTGCGGATGATTCGACGCCGGATGCTCCGCGAACTTGCCGAGCGAATCGCGCACGCCGCCGATCGTCCGCCAGGCGTCGTCGTCGAGATCGGTGTCGAGGCCCGGCAGCACCACGGCGCCGTGCGGCAGCGAGGCGACCGCATGCAAGAACTTTGCGGTGGCCGGCATCGAACCGGTGGAGCCGGCTGCGATCACGGGTCCATGCGGATGCGCAGTCAGGCGTTTGGCTTCCGCCGCGATCAGGAGATCGCGCCGTGCCGCGGGCTCGATGCGGTTGATCTCCGCGAGATGATTGGGCCAGGCGATGCGGGCGATGCGCAGGAATTCGAGCGAGTGCTGCCAGTAGCGATCGAGCATGTCAGGCACGAGGCCGTCGAGCGCGCTCCACGCGACGCCGCGCGTCACCATGTCGTCGATCAGGCGGGCGAGGTCGCCGGCCAATGCCAGCGTCGACGCGGGCCCGCCGACCACCAGCGGCGCCAGCACCGGGCCCTTGGCCCAGGCGGCGACGAGTTGCGCCAGCGTCAGCCGCCGCTCCAGCTCGCCGAGCCGCGGCGGAATGTCGAGCGGCGTTGCGCCGGAAAACTGCTCGCCTTCGTCGGCAAAGGCCAGCTCGTCCTCGTCGATGTCGCCGAGCGCGACGATGCGCGGCAGCACCACGGCGTCCGCGGCCATTTCGTCGAGGAAGATCTCGCGGACGACGCGCATGGCGCGCCGCGTCGGCAGATAGAGCGTGGCGTCCGCCAGCCGCGCCGGTTCCTTGCGCGCCTCGAATCCGTCGACCAGCCGCCCGTCGAGCAGGGCCGCGACGATGGTGCGCAGGAACGGAACTGAGAGGGGAACGCTGAAAACGCGCATGTGCTGCCTGATTCGGGGATCAGGCGCCAATATAGGCAGGCGGATTCAAATGGTCATGGGGCGAGAGAAAGTCGTCCCCGCTGTTCGCGACCTTACGCGACGCTCTCCAGGAACGCCTCTTCCGCGGCCTGGACTGCGTCGGGCGTGCCGACATGCATCCAGACGCCGTCGAGGCGGAGGCCGAACAGGCGCTCCTGCTCATTGGCGCGGTCGAACATCTTCGTCAGCGAGAACTCGCCCTGCGGCGCGCCTTCGAAGATCTTCGGCGACAGGATGGCCGCGCCCGCATAGACGAACGGGACGATCTCTTTTTCCTTGCGCTTGCGCAGGCTCCCGTCCGGCAGCATGCCGTAATCGCCGCGGCCGCTATAGCCGATGCTGGTCGCCGTCGGCGCCATCAGCAGCAGGATGTCCATGCTTGCAGGGTCGAAATTTTCCGCGAGCCGCGTCAGGTTGGAGCGGACGCCGTCGATCCACAGCGTGTCGGAATTGACGTGGAAGAACGGCGCATCGCCGAGCAGCGGCAGCGCCTTGACCACGCCGCCGCCGGTGCCGAGCACCTGGTCGCGCTCGTCCGAGATGGTCACGCGCGGGTGCTGGCGCGTTGCGGTGTGCTGGATGATCTGGTCCGGCAGATAGTGCACGTTGACGACCGCGTCGGTGACGCCGGCCTGGCCGAGCTTGTCGAGCACGTGGTCGAGCAGCGGCTGGCCGGCCACCGGCACCATCGGCTTCGGCATCTTGTCCGTCAGCGGACGCATGCGCAGGCCGAACCCTGCGGCGAGCACCATGGCTTTGGTCGGTTTGACGGACATGCTTGAGCTTTCTCGAACCTCAAATTCGCGTTTGCAGCAATCCTAGCACGGGCCGGGATCAGCCGCACCGCATCTCGACGGCCTTAGCCACCCGCCGTGACGGTTGTGCGACGTGTGTTGCGCTCACGCACTCACGGCTGTGGAACGCGCCTTTTTCTTCTTGTCGCCGACTTTCAGGAAATTGACGCCGATCTGGTCGCCATTCACCCAGGCCAGTTCGCAGCGCCGGTACGCAAGTCCGGTCGAGGACAGCAGCAGAAAGAATTCCTTCAGGTGCAGGCCTTCGACCGAGCCGTCGATGGTCAGCTTGGCGCCGGTCTCGGAGACGTCCTCCATGGTGCATTCGCGCCGCCAGGTGCCGTCGATGCCCATCATCTGGGCCGCAATCCCACGTTCGAACACAACCCTGTTGTTCCCGCGCTGGTCCGTCTTGACCGCCATCTGCCCCGCTCCAGCCCCGTCTTTGTCCGGCTGCCCGCGGCCGATCATACTGATGCGATGGCTAACGGCTGGTAAACCGGTTCCGGCTCAGGATCGCGGCGGCGGCACGTTTGCGATGTACCAGTCGCGCAGATGCGCGAGCGCGGGATGGGCGAGGGAGCGCTGGAGATAGGTCCAGATCCGCGGCTGGTGGCGCAGGTAATGCGGCTTGCCGTCGCGGCGGTTGAGCCGGGCGAAGGTGCCGAGCAGACGCGTGTTGCGCTGCGCCGACATGATGGCATAGAGCTCGGCGAAGCCGGCCGCATCGAAGCTCGCATCATCGGTGCGGCGCGCCTTGATGTAGCGCGACAGCAGCGTCAGCTCGAGGGTCTCAGGCACGTCGATGCGCGCGTCCTGAAGCAGCGACACCACGTCATAGGAGTGCGGCCCGAGCACGGTGTCCTGGAAGTCGATCACGCCGACGCGCGCCATGCCGGTCCGATCCGCAAGCCAGATCAGATTGGGCGAGTGGTAGTCGCGGATGATCCAGGTTTTCGGTGCGGCGAGCGGCTTCTTCAGCAGCTCGCGCCACATCGCAAAGAATTCCGCGCGCCTCTCGTCGCTCAGCGGCGCGTTGCGGTCGGGCAGATACCATTCCGGCATCAGACCGATTTCAATCAGCAGCGCGTCGGTGTCCCAAGCGGGAATGGTGTAGGCCTGCCCGTCCAGCGGCAGCGTTTCCGGCAGCGTCTTGCCGTGCAGCGCGGCCAGCACGTCGGTCGCGGCCTCATAGCGCTCCGTGATCGGCCGCGGCGGATCGCCTTCGATCACGCCTTCGCTGCCGAAATCCTCCGAGATCAGGAAGCCGTGGTCGAGATCGAAATGATGGATCTTCGGCGCCGAGATCCCCGCGGCGCGCAGGCCTTCGTCCACGGCGACGAACGGCTTGATGTTTTCCGCCAGATGCACCGCGGCGCTGTAGGACTTGCCATTGTAGATCGCGGCGCCGTCGGGGCGCTGCGGCGAGTTCATGAGGATGACGACGCCGTCGTCGCGGATCAGCCGCGCATAGGAGCGCGTCGAGGCGTCTCCGGCCATGCGCTTGCGCGTCGCATCGATATAGCCCGACACTTCGAGGAATTCGCGCAGCGTCTTCAGCCGCGCAACCGTCGCCGCGCTCTTGCCGTAACCTGTGATGTCGGCGGCGCGTGCATTCGAGCCGAGCGCAGGGCGATGCGTCAGGGCGATGTCGATGCGATCTTCCGGCATCGCGGACGGCGCACGCTCGGGCCATTCGATCAGAACCAGCGTCGCGTCCGGCAGCGGCGACAGCCCGATCTCCTCGAGTTCGCTCTCGTCCTCGACGCGATAGAGATCGGCATGCATCACCGCAAAGGCTGCGAGCTCGTAGCCCTGCACCAGCGTGAAGGTCGGGCTCGGCACTTCCAGCTCGTCGTCGCCGGCGAGATAGCGGATCAGGCTGCGGGCCGCGGCCGTCTTGCCGGCGCCGAGATCGCCTGTCAGCGTGATGGTGTCGCCGGGACCGACCAGCAAAGCGAGATCGGCCATCAATTGCGCGGTGGCCGTCTCGTTGACAAGCGCGACGGAGAGTTTGGTGGGCTCGCTCATTCGGCGGCGTCGCGATGCGCCGCCTGGTCGGTCGGGAAATCGCAGATCACGACCGTGCCCTTGCCGACGATCGAATCCACCTGCACCTTGCCGCCATGCAGCTCGACGAAGGAGCGCACCAGCGACAGCCCGAGCCCGGCGCCGCGATGACGCGAGCCCTGCGAGCGGCTTTCGAACCAGTTGAACACCTTGTCCTTCATGTCGGCGGGTATTCCAGGTCCGGAATCTGTCACAATGAAGACCACGCTGCGGTCGGTGCGGCGCGCACTGATGCCGACGGTGGAGTCAGGCGGCGAGAAGCCGACGGCGTTGGCGAGGAGGTTATAGAGCACCTGCACCACGCGCTTCTCGTCGCCTATGAAGCTGCCGACATCGGGTGCGATCTCGACCTTGAGGCGGATGCGGTCGGTGGCGAGCCGGTCCTGGATACCTTCGGCGGCGAGTTCGATGGTCTTGCTGACGTCGACCGGGCCGAGCTCCAGCTTCATGGCGCCGGCGTCGATGGTGGCGAGATCGAGAATGTTGTTGGTCAGCGCCAGCAGCGCGTTGGTCGATTTGGTGACGTAGTCGAGATATTCGGCCTGCTTCGGCGTCAGCGGTCCGGTCGAGGGGTCGCTGAGGAAATGAGCGAAGCCGATGATGGTGGTGAGCGGCGAGCGCAGCTCGTAGGAGACGTGGTGGACGAAATCCACCTTCATCTGGTCGGCGGCTTCCAGCGCCTCGTTGCGCTCGCGCAGCGCGCGCTCGACATTCTCGGTGTCGGTGATGTCGAGGAACGTCAGCATGGTCGCGCCGTCATGCAGCGGACGGATCATGCCGTCGAGCACGCTGCCGTCCTTGCGCTCCAGCTTCAGCGGCACGTCGGCGCGATTCTCGATCGAGGTGATGGCTTCGCGGATCTGGCGCCAGACGAGCGGGTCGTCGAACAGCTGGTGGCACCAGCCCTCGACGGTCTGGATGTGCGGCTCCTCGCGCATGGCGTCGTTCGACAGCTTCCACATCCGCAGGAAGGCCGGATTGAACAGCTGCGCCTTGCCGTTGCTGCCGAACACGGCGACGCCCTCGGCGAGGCTGTCGAGGGTCTCGCGCTGGACCCGGATCATGCCGTCGAAGCGACGGGCCAGCTCGAGGCTCTCGGTGACGTCGTCGAACAGGTAGGTGACGCCGCCTTCGGGGTTGGGCGTGGTGACGACGGACAGCGCGCGACCGTCGGGCAAATACCAGGTGTCCTTGGCGGCTTCGACCGCGCGGTAGGCCTCGTGCAGCTTGGCCTTCCAGGCGCGGAAGTCCGGCTGCTCCTGCAATTTGCGCGCGGCGCGGAGCCGGTCGAGCACGCTGGAATCGTCAGGGTGGGCGTCGAGGAAGGTGCGGTCGAGGTCCCACAGCCGCCGGTAGGAATCGTTGTAGAAGGCGAGCCGGCGCTGGCCGTCGAACACGGCCACGCCGGAAGAGAGCTGGTCGAGGGTGCGGCGATGCGCTTCCGCCATCCGCACCAGCGCCGCGCTCAGCGCGTCCGCCTCCGATGCGTCGATGGCGACGCCGACGCTGCCGTGGCCGACATTGGCGGCCCGCACATCGTACATGCGCCGCTCGCCGCCGATCACGATCGGCAGCCGCGAGGTGAAGTGAGCTGCCTCCTTCAGGCTGCGCTCCATCGCGGCGCGGTCGGCGCTGTCGAGCAGCTCGAGCCTGCGCTCCTGGGCGTCGATGATGCTGGTCGCTTCCGTCGCGCGGACATAGGCGGGGTTGGCGAAGACCAGCGCGCCGTTCCCGCTCTTGGCCCAGATCGGCCATGGCGCGGCAGCGGCGAAGCCGCGCAGCATCTCGGTCTCGTCGGAGAGTGCCTTGTAGCGCAGATTGGTCTCGGCCAGATCGCGCCGCAGGCCGGACAATTCGCGAATCCGGACAATGGCCTGGCCGCCGATGGCGCGGCCGATCGCTTCCAGCGTGTGGCCGTTGGCGGTGGTCAGCGTGAGCTGGAAGCCGTCGCCGCGCTCGCGCAAGCCGTCGACGGCGTGATCCATCTGCAGTGCCGGTTCCGGCGGCAGCCAGGTTCCAAACGCGAGCACGCGCTGCGGCGACGAATCGCGCGGCAGCACCATCGAGATATCGCCCGAGATCTGCGCGCGATTGTCGCCGGCCGGCCAGGAGATCAGCACCTGCGGCTCGGCGAACAGCAGCGCGCCGAAGCGGTCGGCCTGCAACTGGAGTTCCCGAATCCGCAAGCGCAGCCCCGCCTCGTTCTTGGCGGTGCGCACGCGCGTTCGCATCAACAGGATCGCGGCCACGACCGTGAAGCCGAGCAGGGCCAGCGCGGTGGCGAGCACCGCGAGCTCCTGCCGGTTGAAATCCAGCAATATCGAAAGTGTGTCGACAAGGTCGGCGGCATCAGCCGGCTCAGCCGGCAGCAGCGCTGCGAGAGCGCCTCCCAACAAGCTGTTGCGCACCAGCGAGGTGCACGACAGCAGCGTCCGACGCATCGACACGATCACGCCTGACATAGTTGCCCCAAGACCGCACGAATTGACCGCGCTGCGACCCCCGTCGTGCGCGAATCAAACGACAATACCCTCACCGCGACTCCACCGGTAAGAGTCCAGACCGTGAACGCAAAGGCGGTCCCACAAAAATGCCGGGCGCGGGTTCCGCCCTCACGTAATTCTGCGGATGATTCGGTTGGAGATGCCGGGTGTTAGCGTTGACGGGATGAGACTCGATCACGCTCCAACGGAGGTGCGTTCCCTCTCCCCTTGTGGGGGAGGGCTAGGGGGTCCTAACCGGCTACATGGGTAACAGAATAGACCGGCGACATGGGTAACAGGTCAACTGTCGGCAGGGAGGACCCTGCCGATGGGTTGGAAGGAGACCTGTGCCGTGGAAGAGCGGATGCGCTTTATGGTGGCGGTTGAGAAGGGCGAGGAGTCGTTTGCCGCGATCTGCCGGCGGTTCGATGTAAGCCGCCGGATTGGATACAAGTGGCTGGCGCGCTTCGAAGAGGAAGGGGTTGCCGGTCTGCTCGACCGTTCGCGAGCGCCGGCGCATCATCCGCAAGCAATTGTCCCGAAGGTCGCGGAGCGCTGCCTCGAGGTGCGTCGGGCACATCCGACCTGGGGGCCGAGGAAGGTTCGGGCCTATTTGAAGCGCGCCGCGCCCAAAACGGCTTGGCCGGCGACGAGCACGATCGGGGAGCTGTTCGACCGCGAGGGGTTGACGGTGAAGCGCAAGCTGCGCCGGCGTAGCCCGCCATCGAGTGCGCCGTTTGCCGGTTGCGAGGCCGCCAACGACGTCTGGTGCATCGACTTCAAGGGTTGGTTCCTGACCGGCGACGGCAAGCGGTGTGAACCGCTGACGTTGACCGACGCTCATAGCCGCTACCTGTTGCGCTGCCAGGCCCTCTCCCGGACGGATACCGACCATGTCTGGCCGGTGCTGGATGCGGCCTTCCGCGAGTTCGGGCTGCCCCGTTACCTGCGGTCGGACAACGGCTCTCCCTTTGCGTCGACCGGCGCGGGCGGGCTGTCGCAACTGTCGGTGAAACTGATCAAGGCCGGCGTGACGCCGGAACGCATTGCCCCGGGCAAGCCGCAGCAGAACGGCCGTCACGAGCGCATGCATCTCACTCTGTTGCAGGATGTGGCCAATCCGCCGGCGCACAGCATGCGCGAACAACTGAAGCGACTACGCAGCTTCCAGCGGCTCTACAACGAAGAACGTCCGCACCAGTCACTCGACGATGCGACGCCGGCCGAGCGCTATCGAGCTTCACCGCGACGCTTCGACGGCATCCTGCGCTCGCCGGAGTATGGAGATCGGGAGGTGCGCCGGGTTCGGCACAACGGAGAGATCAAACTCGACGGCAAGTTCATCTACATCACCGCAGCTCTGGCGGGTGAGCCGGTCGGCCTGGCTGAAGCTGAAGATGGCTGGATAGTCAGCTACGGCCCGATCACGCTCGGCACCATCGCTCACCATGCAGACGAACTGCGACGCCCTAAACGCAAAGGCCGTGGACTTGGGGACAACGCTGCGCGTTGCCCCCAGGGTCCACAGCCCCAACAACAACAGACCTGAACGAAACGAGAATTGTGTTACCCATGTCGTCGGTTTGATCTGTTACCTATGTCGCCGGTTGCTCAAGGGAGAGGGGTAGCAAAGCAGGAAGCGCCAGTTGTTGATGATGTGAGGAAGACGGGTGTCCGATTGAAAGAGTCCCCGTGTGGCACCCCCCTCCCTGTCCCTCCCCCCTTGTGGGGGAGGGAACGGAGAGAGCGTCGCTGTTGATTGGATTCGATGCGCTTACCGCCCCGTCGACCCAAAGCCGCCGGCGCCGCGATCGGTCGAGGACAGTGTCGCCACTGGAACCAGCGTGGCCTGGAGCACGGGCGCGATCACCATCTGCGCGATGCGCTCGCCGCGCTTGATCACGAAGGGGGCGGCGCCGTGGTTGATCAGGATCACCTTGATCTCGCCGCGGTAGTCGGCGTCGACAGTGCCCGGTGTGTTCAGCACGGTGACGCCGTGCTTGGCCGCAAGCCCGGAGCGTGGCCGCACCTGCGCCTCGTGTCCCGGCGGCAGGGCGATGGCAAGGCCGGTCGGCACCAGCGCATATTGACCCGATGCGAGCGTCATCGGCTCGTCCTCCGGCACCGCCGCCATCAGATCGAGGCCGGCGGCCTCCGCGGTCTGATAGGCCGGCAGCGGCAGGCCGTCCGCATGGGGCAGGCGCTGCAGTTCGACCGTGACTTTGCTGCTCAAGATGCCGGCTCCAGGGATTCGTCGACGGATGTGTCGGACACGCTCTTTGCGATATGCGCGACCAGTTCGATGGCGACCTGTTCCTTGGTCATGACAGGCCAGGAATCAACAATGATCTCGCCGTTGTTCTCGGCATTCTTGCTGATGAGGTGCACGGTGTTGCGGTCGCCGCCCATCACGCCGGTCGAGGGCGAGACGTCGTTGGCGACGATCCAGTCGCAGCCCTTGCGCGCGAGTTTTGACTTCGCGTTGTCGATGAGATGCTCGGTCTCGGCGGCGAAGCCGATCACCAGCGGCGGGCGCTTGTCGGCGAGTTTCGAGATCGTGGCGAGGATGTCGGGGTTCTCGACGAGCTGAAGCGGCGGCATGCCGGCGGAGGTCTTCTTCAGCTTCTGCTCGCCCTCGTTGGCGACGCGCCAGTCGGCGACGGCAGCGGCGAAGATCGCGATGTCGGCGGGCAGCGCTGCCTGCACCTGCTCCAGCATCTGCCGCGCGGATTCGACGTGCTTCACCGTGACGCCGGCGGGATCGTCGAGATCGACGGGGCCGCTCACCAGGATCACCTCTGCGCCCGCAGCTTGGGCTGCGGCAGCAATCGCAAAGCCCTGCTTGCCGGAGGAGCGATTGGCGATGTAGCGCACCGGATCGATCGGCTCATGCGTCGGACCAGCCGTGATCAGCACGCGCTTGCCGGCCAGCGGCCGCGGCACCGGCGGCCGCAGCAATTTCTCGGCGGCAGTGGCGATCTCGATGGCTTCCGACATGCGGCCGACGCCGGCCTCGCCCGCTTCGGCCATCTCGCCGGAATTGGGCCCGATGAACAGGATGCCGTCGCGCTGAAGCTGCGCGACATTGCGGCGTGTCGCGGCGTTGTTCCACATCAATGGATTCATCGCCGGTGCAATCAGGACCTTGCGGTTGGTGGCGAGCAGGATGGCGCTGGCGAGATCGTCGGCATGGCCGTTCGCCATCTTCGCCATCAGATCGGCGGTCGCGGGCGCCACCACGATCAGATCGCAGTCGCGCGCGAGGCGGATATGGCCGGCGTCGAACTCGCTCTGCGGATCGAACAGATCGGTGTAGACGCGCTCATGGGAGAGGGCGCTGACCGAGAGCGGGGTGACGAACTGCTCGGCGGCCCTGGTCAGCACGCAGCGGACCTCGATGCGGCGCTCCTTCAGCCGGCGGATCAGGTCGAGCGACTTGAAGGCCGCGATGCCGCCGCCGATGATCAGCGTGACGCTGGCCTCAGGGACGGCGCCGGGGCGCAGGGATGCGGGTGCGGGGGATGCCTCGGGCGGTACCGCGAACGGCGTCAGCGGCTCCTCGCGGCCCTCGATCAACTCTCGCAGGATGACCCGAACCTCTTCCTCGACCGACCTGCGGTTCCTGGCCGAGCGCAGGCGCAGATAGGCTTTGACGGTGTCGTCGAGCTTGCGGATGGTCAGGCTTGCCATGGCGCCCTCCAGCACGAGATGATGGCGATGATATCATTTTAGTGATATCAATGCAATCATTCGGCGATCACAGATTCCGGACGGCGATCAGGATGCCTATGAAGGTCACCGCGATGATCCAGACTGCCACGGTGCGCCAGCGGTTCTTGCGGCCCTCGCTGCGCCCCATCGCGGCGATGCTCTCCGGCGACAGGCGGATGCCTTCCCGCGTCATGGTCTCGAGCTGCTCGAGCACCGCGACCGAGCGCTGGGCGATGTCGGGCAGGCGCATCAGCACCTTGGCGAGGTCGCCGCCGCCGGCCAGCGCGCCCTGCACCCGGCCGATCGGGCCGAGATTCCGCTCGATCCATTCGCGCACGACGGGGTCGGCGACCTTCCAGATGTCGAGCCTGGGATCGAAGCCGCGCGCCACGCCCTCGACCACGACCATGGTCTTTTGCAGCAGGATCAGCTCGGGCCGCGTCGTCATGTCGAACAGGCCGGTGACCTCGAGCAGCAGCGTCAACAGCCGCGCCATCGAGATTTCCTCGGCGGTGCGATTGTGGATCGGCTCGCCGATGGCGCGGATGGCTTGTGCAAAGTTCTCGACCGAGTGATGCGAGGGCACGTAGCCCGCTTCGAAATGCACCTCGGCGACGCGGCGATAGTCGCGGGTGATGAAGCCGAGCAGGATTTCGGCGAGGAAGCGCCGCTCCTTCATGCCGAGCCGGCCCATGATGCCGAAATCGACCGCGACGAGACGGCCGGCGTCATCGAGGAACAGATTGCCCGGATGCATGTCGGCGTGGAAGAAGCCGTCGCGCAGCGCGTGGCGCAGGAAACTCTGGATCACCTTGCGGCCGAGATCGGGCAGGTCGACCTGCGCTTCGGCCAGGCGCTTGTGATCGTTCAGCGCGATGCCGTCGATCCACTCCATCGTCAGCACGTTGTGGGTGGTGCGGTCCCAGTCGACTTCGGGCACGCGAAAATCCGGATCGTCGCGCGTGTTCTCCGCCATCTCCGACAGCGCCGCAGCTTCCAGCCGCAGGTCCATCTCCATCGCGACCGAGCGCGACATCGTGTTGATGACTTCGACGAGGCGCAGCCGTCGCGCCTCGGCGGAATAGGTCTCGGCCTTGTGCGCGACGAAGAAGAAATCGGAGAGGTCGCGGCGGAAGCGCGCGGACACGTTCGGCCTGAGCACCTTGACCGCGACAGGCTTGCGGATGCCGTCGCGCTCGATCTCGCCGCGATGCACCTGCGCGATCGAAGCGGCGGCAACCGGCGCGCTCAGGCTGACGAACACTTCTTTCAGCGGCCGCTCCAGGGAGGTCGCGATTGCAGCTTCGGCTTCGGCTTGCGGGAACGGCGGCAGGCGATCCTGCAGGCTTTCGAGATCGCGCGCGATATTGAGGCCGACGACATCGGGGCGTGTGGCCAGGAATTGCCCGAGCTTGAGATAGGCCGGGCCCATCCGCGTCAGCGCGCGCGAGATCCGCGGGCCGTGCTTGTCGCCGCGCCGTTCGACGAGGCGTGCCAGTTTCAGCGCGAGCTGTCCGGGCGGCGGCACCAGGCTCGGGTCGACGGAGCCGAACACGCCCTCGCGCGCAAACACGAACGCGGCGCGGATCAGGCGCGTGATGTGGGTGATGGCAGAGATCACAAACGCCAGCCCGAATGCAGTGCGACGATGCCGCCGGTCAGGGTCTGCCAGCTCACGCGGGAAAAGCCGGCGTCGCGGATCATGTCCGCGAAGGCGTTCGGCTTCGGAAACTTGCGGATCGATTCGACGAGATATTGGTAGGATTCGGCATCGCCCGTGACCATGCGGCCGAGCGGCGGGATCACCTTGAACGAGAACAGGTCGTAGAGCTTGTCGAGGCCGGGCATCTCGACGGTGGAGAATTCCAGGCAGAGGAAGCGGCTGCCGGGCTTGAGCACGCGATAGGCCTCGCGCAGCGCCTTGTCGATTTGGGGCACGTTGCGAATGCCGAAGGCGATCGTATATGCGTCGAAGCTGCGGTCGGCGAAGGCGAGCGCTTCGGCATTGCCTTCGACGAAATCGACCTGGGTGTCGAGGTGGCGCTTGGCGGCACGCTCGCGGCCCACCGCCAGCATGTCGGAATTGATGTCGCAGACGGTGGCATGGAAGCCGGAACCTGCCGCCCTGGCGGCGCGGAACGAGATGTCGCCGGTGCCGCCGGCAACGTCGAGCAGTTTGAACGGCCGGTCGCTTCGCGGCGGGTCCAGCGCATTGATCATGATGTCCTTCCAGACCCGGTGCAGGCCACCGGACATCAAATCGTTCATCAAGTCATAGCGCGACGCCACGCTGTGAAACACATCGTTCACCAGCGTCTGCTTGTCCCCCAGGGGAACGTCCCTGAAGCCAAAATGCGTGGTTTCGCCCGGCCGATCCATTACTCTACTCCAATGGGCGGACCATAGCCCGCCCGCCGCAATGGCGCTATCACACCGCCCTCATAAGGTGAATGCCTGACCATGCCTGAATTGCCCGAAGTCGAGACCGTCCGCCGCGGCCTTCAGCCCGTCATGGAGGGTGCGAAAATCGTCGTCGCGGAGGCCCGCCGGCCGGACTTGCGCTTTCCGTTCCAGCCCGATTTCGTCGCCCGGCTGCAGGGGCAGATCGTCACGGGGCTCGGCCGGCGTGCAAAATATCTCATGGCCGATCTCGGCTCCGGCGACGTGCTGCTGATGCATCTGGGCATGTCGGGCTCATTCCGCGTCATCAAGCCCGACAACGAGGCCGCGCCAGGCGAGTTTCACCATCCCAAGGGCAAGGACTCCGCGCACGACCATGTGCTGTTTCGGATGTCTTCCGGCGCCGACATCGTCTTCAACGATCCGCGCCGCTTCGGTTACATGAAAGTGATCGCGCGCAATGCGATCGAGGACGAGCCGCTCTTACGCGACCTCGGCCCCGAGCCGCTCGGCAACGAGTTCGACGCCGCGATGCTGGCGCGCGCCTGCCGGGACAAGACCACCAGCCTGAAGGCCGCGCTGCTCGACCAGCGCGTCGTCGCGGGCCTCGGCAACATCTATGTCTGCGAAGCCCTGCACCGCTCGCATCTGTCGCCGCGCCGGATCGCCGCGACGCTGTCGACGAAGAAGGGGGAAGCGACCGATCACGCCAAGCGGTTGGTCGGTGCGATCCACACCGTGCTGAACGACGCCATCAAAGCCGGTGGCTCGTCACTGCGCGACCATCGCCAGACTTCGGGCGAGCTCGGCTATTTCCAGCATTCCTTCAAGGTCTATGACCGCGAAGGCGAGACATGCGCGACGCCGCGCTGCGGCGGCACGATCAAGCGTTTCACCCAGAACGGTCGTTCGACCTTCTGGTGTCCGAAGTGTCAGAAGTGACGCTGTGCGGCTACAAATGCTGGCGCACGGCCATTTTGCCTGACGAGTCAGACGCCTGCGCGCCGTCGCCGCGATAGCTTGGCAAGCAGCGCTTCTACTGTGCATGGGGTTGTTTTCGAGATCTCGTTCGAGGGCGCGTTGGTCCTCGCCTGAAACCGCGAAGCGAAGCAATCCGGCCGGGCTGTAGGCCGGATTGCTTCGTCGCCTGGGCTCATCCACCGGACGGCGAAGAGCCCGTCTGGCCTCGAGCGATCGCCCCGCTCAGGACGCCAGAACGGTGGTCTCGTCCGCCGACCGCTCGCCGGCGGCGTGCATCATCCCGTCCGCTGCCGACAGCACCTGATCGATCAGCAGATTGCCGGTGGAGAGCTCGAGACGAGTCTCGATCCAGCGCCAGAGGCCGCGGATCTCCTCGGTCGACTTGCCGTTCGGCGCGAACTCGCTGACGGCGAGGCCCGAGGCGAGCGAGTCCTGGTGGTCGTTGCGCATCGCGATCAGCGGGCGTGCGAGCACTTCGGCGAGATCGAGCGCGGCTTCCTCGGCGAGCGTGTTGGCCGCGTTGTCGATGCGCTGGCCGCGGATCGGCGTCTGGTTCAGCACGAAGCTATAGGAACGCTTCCAGGCGCGCGCGACGCTGACGGTGGAGGCGGTCGCCTCGATGTCGGCGACGCTCGGGCGGGCCGGGATCAGGCAGAGATCGGAATGGCGGATCGCGGCGGTGGTCGCGGCGGAGAGGCCGGCCGCGGTGTCGACGATCGCGAGCTGGAGGCCGCTGTCGGCCAGCATGTTCAGCCGCGGCGCGAAATCGGCGGCGTGATAGATCGGCTCGACGACGAGATCGTCGTTGTTGCGGCGGCGGGCCCAGTTGGACAGGGTGCCCTGCGGGTCGGTCTCGATCAGGCGGACGGTGAAGCCGGCCTGCCTGGCAGCCAGCGCGAGGCCGATGGCGAGCGTGCTCTTGCCGCTGCCACCCTTTTGGGTGGCCAGTACGATCGTGTGCATTGGACGATGAATCCTTTGGAGTGCCTGGGTCTTTGGGGTAACGCCACGCGAACGTGCATCGCTTCTGGATGCTGAGCTCTTCTCGCTCAGGACGTGCCCTGCCCGATCCAAAGGGGACCGCGGATGTCCGAATCAACACTGACGATGATGGCAGAATCAGGAATGCCAGTTAATCCGTACCAGTACTGGACCCGTAGAAGTGCGTATGATGTGCTCGCCATCGTGAACAAGAAGAAGGGTAAGCGGCATGAGCGGCAACTGGCGGGACCGGACGGCTACCACTTTTGAATGCCAGAAGATGCCGGCGGTCTCGAGCCGCGGCATGGTGGTGAGCAACCACCCGCTCGCCTCCAGCGCCGGCGCCGAGATGCTGGCGGCCGGCGGCAACGCCATCGATGCCGCGATTGCGACGCTGTTCACGCTGACCGTTGTCGAGCCGATGATGGTCGGCATCATCGGCGGCGGCATGGCCCATATCAGGCTCGCCGATGGCAGCCATCGCGTTATCGACGGCCAGAGCACGGTGCCCGCTTCGGTACGCGACACCACCTACACCTCCAGGCCGGGCTCGGCTCACGACGTGTTCGACACCGTCGGCAACGAGAACCTCAACGGCCCGAAAGCGGTTGCGACCCCGGGCTCGCTGAAAGCCTGGTGCGAGACGCTGCGGCGCTTCGGCACCATGAGCCTCGCCGACGTCATGCAGCCCGCGATCAAGCACGCCGCGCGCGGCTACGCGGCGACGCCCTATTTGCACGAATGCATCAGCGAAAGCGCCGCCGAGATGCGCAAGGACAAGCCGATCGCGGCGATCTTCCTGCCCGGCGGTGAGCCGCTCAAGGTCGGCGAGCGCGTGGTGCAGGCCGAATATGCGGAGACGCTCCGCTACATCGCCGAGCACGGCGAGCAAGCGCTCTACGAGGGGCCGCTCGGCGACATCCTCGCCGACTACATGGAAAAGGCCGGCGGCTTCATCCGCCGCAACGATCTGACCAGCTACAAGACCGTCGAGCGGCAACCGATCCGCGCCGACTATCGCGGCTGGGCCATCTTCGGGCCGCCGCCGCCTGCGGCCTCCGGCGTGCACATCGCGCAGATGCTGAACATTCTTGAGGGCTATGACATCGGCAGCCTCGGCTTCGGCACATCAGAGACAATTCATTATCTCGCCGAAGTCCTGAAGATCGCCTTCGCTGATCGCGCCGCCGCCAGCGGCGATCCCGACTATGTCGGGGTGCCCGTGGAGAAGCTGACCTCGAAGGCTTACGCCGAGGAGCGCCGCGGCGCGATCGATCCGGCGCGGGCGCAAGCCTGGGGCGCCGGCGTCATGCAGCTCGAAAGCGCGCACACCACGCACATGACGGCGGCCGATGGTTTCGGCAACGTGGTCGCGACCACGCAGACCATCAACAACCTGTTCGGCGCCAAGATCATGATTCCGGGCTTGGGGGCCATCGCCAACAATTACATGAACCTGTTCGATCCGCGGCCGGGCCACGCGCTGTCGCTGGCGCCGGGCAAGCGCGTGACGACCTCGATGTCGCCGATGATGGCGCTACGCGACGGCAAGCTGCGCTATGCGCTGGGCCTGCCCGGGGGAAAGCGCATTTTCCCGAGCGCGATGCAGGCGCTGATCAACCTGATCGACCACGGCATGAGCTTACAGGAAGCGGTCGAGGCGCCGCGCGTCTGGACCGAAGGCAACGCGCTCGAGGTCGAGCAGGCCGTGCCCGAGGCCGTGCGTGAAAAACTCGCGACGCTCGGCCACAAGGTTCAGCCTGTCGCAACGGTTGCCGGCGGCATGAACGGCATCGCCTTCCACGACGACGGCACCATGACCGGCGCCGCCTGCTGGCGCGCGGATGGCACGCCGGTCGGGATCTCCGGCGGCCTCGCGAAGAGCGGGATCCGGTTCAGGCTGAGTTGATTACTATTTCCGCACACAGATCACGCGCACGACGGCGGCCTTCGCATCAGTCGACGTGCCGTTCGCGGTAACCGCGTTCGCCTTCAGGAAATCGCGCACGGTATCGGCGGAGACCATCACCGCCTGTGACGCCGGCACAGCTGTCGAAGGACCCGCGACCATCGCCGGCTTCAGCAGCGCGATGCCGACGAATTTTCCATCGTTGTCGATGGTCGGGCTGCCGGAGAAGCCGACGGCGGGCGGTGGCGACAGCGCGGAGTCGCTCGCCGTCACCGGCGCGAGCGCTCCCCTGACGCTCGACACGCCGGCTGCGCCGCCCTGGTTTTGGGGATCAGCGATGCCGACGACATCGACACTTGCCTTCGCCGCGCCGCCAGCGAGGCTGAGCGGCTTCAAGCCGCGCGTGCCATAGATGTGCAGCAGCGCGAGGTCGTGCTCCTTGTCCTCGGCGAGGCGATCGGCATTGCCGTAGCCGCCGATTGTGATCGCGAGGCAGGAATCGGTGACGAGACGATCCGTGACGATCGCACCATCGTCGCTGACGACGAGGCCGGTGCCATATCGACGGTCTTGCGCGGCGGCGGTCCGGCCTGGGGCGCCGTGGGAAACGCATTGAACGCGCTCGACATCGCGATCACGACCGGCTCGACCGTGTTTTCGGTCGCCTGGTCGTAGAGGATCGTCATGATCCGGACCTCGTCACCCTTGAAGGTCCCGCGCACGTAAAACTTCTTCAGACCTTGCAACCCTGAAAGCACGAAGAAGCCCGGCTTCACCACGGTGTAGTCGACCTTGCGCCCGGCCGGCTCCTTTTTCTCTGTTTCAGCGAGTTTTGCGCTGGTCGGGTTCGCTTCCTTGCGGCGGCTGAGCAGCACCTGCAACGTTCCCGTGGGCGAGCTCCATTTCGAGCCGCTGGCGTCGGTGGCCTGCTGCGGCACCAGTTTGGAGGGAATGCCGAGCCGCGCGCCGCTTGTCATCTCCGTCACGATCTTCCAGCCGACGCTGTCCTGCTTGCGCCGTGCGGTCTCGGCGAGCGCGGCGCGCTCCTGCGGATTCAGCACACCGGTCGGCTTGCCGCCCTTGGCCTTCTGGTATTCCTTGATGGCGTCGACCATGCGCGAGCTGACGTCGCCGGTGATGGCGCCGTTATATTCGCCGACCCAGGCGAGGTCGGATTGCAGCGACAGCCGCTCGGCCTGCGCCATCGCGTCGGCCGTTTCCGACGGCGTCTGCAGGGCGGGCGGCTTGATCGGCACGGTCTGGACCGCCTTTGGCTTGGTGCCGGGGACCTGCGGCGTCGTCATCTGGGCGCCGGCGCCTGTGGCCGACGCCAACATCAGTGTTGCCGCAAGCATCGATCTCATGACAAATCCAGCCAGCCCATTGAACGCGCTGCCATTGAAGCACATCTCGTTGGTCGCGAACAATCTCGGGGTGGTTCAGGAGTAAGAGACAGTGCTGAGCCCGGACGAACTTGAACGCTATGCCCGCCATATCGTGCTGCGCGATGTCGGCGGCCCCGGCCAGGCCGCGCTGAAGCGGGCCTCCGTGCTGGTGATCGGCGCCGGCGGGCTCGGCGCGCCCGCGCTGATGTACCTGGCTGCCGCCGGCGTCGGAACGCTCGGCGTGGTCGATGACGACGTGGTGTCGTTGTCCAATCTTCAGCGCCAGGTGATCCACACGACGCCCGACATCGGCCGGCACAAGGTCGAGAGCGCGGCTGAGCGGATCGCGGCGCTCAATCCGCATGTGAATTTCGTTGGTCATGCCACGTGGCTCAATGCCGACAATGCGCTGAGCCTGATCGGCGATTACGATCTCGTGCTCGACGGGTCCGACAATTTCTCGACCCGCTATCTGGCCTCGGACGCCTGCTTCTTTGCGAAGCGGCCGCTGATTACCGCGGCGCTCGGCACGTTCGATGGTTCACTCACCACCATCCGTGCGCACGAGACGAACGAGCAGGGCGAGTTCAATCCGACCTATCGCTGCCTGTTTCCGGAGGCGCCGCCGCCCGGCACCGTGCCGGCCTGCGCCGAAGCCGGCGTCATGGGTGCGCTTGCGGGCGTGATGGGCTCGATGATGGCGCTGGAGGCAATCCGCGAGATCGTCGGTTTCGGCGACGGCCTGGTCGGCCGCCTCCTGATGATCGATGCGCGCGCGATGCGCTTCGAAACGCTGCGCTACGCGCGCGACCCGGCCAATCCGCTCAATGGCGACGGGCCTGTGATGTCAGATCTCAGCGCCCATCGCGTCGGAGGGTGACGCTCAGAGCACGCACCACTCCGTCGGTGCGGACCGGCTCCCGGAACAATCGGCGAGCGGCCCCAGTCCCCTTCCCTGGATCAGGGCGAACGCTGCGAACACCAACAGACTGATGGCGACGAAGAGCCACGACTTTGCGATGGGGGCGCCACCGGAATGATCTGGGTTGATACGTGCCGCCGCGACTAGCAAGCCCATGGGCGCCACCCCCAGTGTCAGAAGACCTTCCAGCGCGCTGCGGGTGGGCAGGGGCGCCCACATCCATCCGGCCAGTACGGCTGAAATCGCCGCCGCGACATAGGCCAGATAGATCGCACGCGCGCTCGGCGCCGCGGGATCACGAAGCAGCAAGGCGATCCAGCGCACGATTGCCACATAGGAGAGTACGCCGACAGTGGCGAGCAACGGACGCCAGACCAGGGGCCAGTGCCAGCGCATTGCGATGAAGTGCCAATCGTCCCGATCAAGAGCAGGATGAGCGATGATCTGGGCTGCTACCCACAGCAAGCTGATTGCGCTGAACATGAACAGCGTCATTCTCATCGCGGAGTTGCCGACACGGCGCATCGGCAGCGCGAGGACCAGCCCGCCAAACACCAAGCCGGATATGGCGCCGCCTGCATCGGTCAGCGACGTCGCTCCGTGACAGCGGAACCAGATGGATGTCAGCAACTGGATCTCACCGCCTGCGGCAATGCAGCCGAGGCCGTGCCCAACCGTTTCGTGACAGATCGCCGCAAGAGTTGCCGCCAGAAGCCCGGCGGCCAACACGGTGAGGACATGGTCTCTCTGCGGCGAAGGGGTCACGCGCGATGACAGCTCCGTGTCCCCTGCGCCCATGCGGCAACCCTTCTTCAACGGGAGGACCGCGGCGCCCTCAGAGCATGCTCGGCAGCACGCGATCCGGCGGCTTGTGGGCATCGAGGAAGGTGCGGATGTTGATGATCACCTTCTCGCCCATCTCAACGCGGCCCTCGATCGTGGCCGAGCCCATATGCGGCATCAGGATCACCTTGCCGGCCTTCGCAAGCCGCACCAGCTTCGGATTGACCGCAGGCTCGTGCTCATAGACGTCGAGGGCGGCGCCGCCGATCTCGCCGCCTTCGATCAGCTTGATCAGCGTGTCCTCGTCGGTGACTTCGCCGCGCGCGGTGTTGACGATGTAGGCGTCCTTGCGGATCAGCTTCAGCCGCCGCGCAGACAGCAGGTGGTAGGTCGCCGGCGTGTGCGGACAGTTCACCGAGATGATGTCCATCCGCGCCAGCATCTGGTCGAGGCTTTCCCAATAGGTCGCGCCAAGCTCTTCGGCGATCTTCGGGGCGACGGGACGGCGATTGTGATAGTGGATCTGCAAGCCGAAGGCGCGGGCGCGGCGTGCCACCGCCTGGCCGATACGGCCCATGCCGATGATGCCGAGGCGCTTGCCGCCGATGCGGTGGCCGAGCATCCATGTCGGCGACCAGCCTGCCCAGGGCTTTCCTTCCGTCAGCACCGAAGCGCCCTCGATCATCCGGCGCGGCACCGCCAGGATCAGCGCCATGGTCATGTCGGCGGTGTCTTCGGTCAGCACCTTCGGCGTGTTAGTGACGGTGATGCCGCGGGCATGCGCGGCTTCGACGTCGATATTGTCGACGCCGTTGCCGAAATTGGCGATCAGGCGGAGCTTGCAGTCGGGCTGGTTGACGATGTCGGCGCTGATGTGGTCGGTGACCGTGGGAACCAGGATGTCGGCGGTGCGCGCAGCTTCGGCGATCTGCTCGGCGGACATCGGCGTGTCGTCGAGATTGATGCGGGCGTCGAACAGTTCGCGCATCCGGGTCTCGATCGAGTCCGGCAATTTGCGCGTCACCACGACAAGGGGCTTTTTCTTCACCGACATGTCCTGCCCTCATGAGGCGTTGCAGGCCGCCTCTGTCGCCAAAGGCCGGCCGTTGAGGCCTCATTAACCCGGTTGTTCGACACTGCCTTGGCCGTGTGGTCCCCGGCGTTTCCTTCAAGCTCTCCCGAGATTTCCGGCCGGAAAATCGGGACAAACTGGTTGTTCAAGTGTCCGTCCTCTCTAGCAGAAGGCCGGGCCAAGACAAGTTGGCTTCGGGAACACCGCGTGGGGCGGGAGGGATTGCGCGGCAGGTTTTGGAATTCGGGGTGAGGAACCTGGCCCAGCCGGGTCCTCGACAGGAGACGGGTTGATGGCGTTGGGGCGTTTTTGTTCGGTGATGACGCTCGTTTGCACCTGGTTGAGCGCTTCGGTCAGCCCCGGGCACTCGGCCAAGGATACCACACCCCAGACCGCGAGCGGCCTGCCGGTGCCGCGCTATGTCAGCCTCAAATCGGATCACGTGAACGTTCGCGCCGGCCCGACCAAGGACAATGATGTGGCCTGGGTCTACACCCGTGCCGGCCTGCCGGTCGAAATCACCGCGGAGTTCGAGAACTGGCGCCGGGTGCGCGATTCCGAAGGCGCCGAGGGCTGGGTCTATCACTCGCTGCTGTCGGGCCGTCGCACTGCGGTGGTCACCATGAAGCACAAGGACGAGCTTGCGCCGATCTACGACCGCGCCGATTCCGACAGCGCAGTGGCGGCCAAACTCCAGGCCGGCGTCGTCACGACGGTGAAAAAATGCACCACCAGCTGGTGCCACGTCACCGGCAGCGGCTTTGACGGCTGGATTCAGCAGGAACGCCTCTGGGGCGTCTATGCCGACGAGCAGGTGAACTGACGCGGCAGGCTCCAGCGCCTAGCCCAAGAACGTAGATGGCCGGGACAAGCCCGGCCATGACGACCAATTCAGCGGTTTGGATCGCTCTCAGCGTTTCTTGCGCAGGCGCACGACCATGTCGATGCGCGCGATCTCGTAACCCTCGGGCACCTCCGGCATCTTGGACAGCGCCAGATGCGGGTCCTCGATATCGACCAGCTCGTGGCTGTTCTCGAGGTAGTAATGGTGGTGGGTGGTGACGTTGGTGTCGAAATAGGTCTTGGTGCCGTCGACGCTGACCTGGCGCAGCAGGCCGGCATCGGTCAGCTGGTTCAGCGTGTTGTAGACGGTTGCGAGCGAGACCGGGACCTTGGCCAGGGTCGCTTCCTCATAGAGCATTTCAGCCGTGAGGTGGCGTGCGCCCTTGCCGAACAGCAGCCAGCCCAGAGCCATGCGCTGGCGCGTCGGGCGCAGGCCGGCAGACTGGAGCATTTCATTGACGTCGTGCCATGGGCAACCCGTCAGGGCCGGCTGGCGGCCGGACAGAAGGGCCGCATGGACGTCATCGTCGCGACGGGGCGCGTTGTTCTCGCTCATTTCCAAAATTCAGGCACGCGTTGACACTATCTGCCTGCAATATAAGGACAGATAGATGCAGATGCAAGTTTCTCGCAACTAGAGCGGTTCTAATCCCGCAAGGAACCGGACCCGAGTCCCGTCATTTTACCTTCATGAGATTGCTTTGCCACCGAAATGGCCTGTGTTAGAGAGCGCGCGGTTCCGCTGAGCCTGATGTGGCGCGGCCGGGCATTGAGGCCGGGTTCGCAAGTCCATGGTTCGCAGGACCATCCGGGCTCTCGGCATTCGCGCCTGCTGACGACGGCGAAAGGCGTTGCTTTCCGAACGAAACGGGGCCCATTTTTGCCAGAAACGCCGCTCAATCGGGGTTCAAACAGAGGCTTCCGCATGCTGAACAGGCGCAACGGTTACGAATACGAAGATCTGCTGGCCTGTGCCCGCGGCGAAATGTTCGGTCCGGGCAACGCTCAGTTGCCGCTGCCGCCGATGCTGATGTTCGATCGCATCACGGAAATTAACGACAATGGCGGCGAGTTCGGCAAGGGCCTGGTACGCGCCGAGCTCGACGTGAAATCCGACCTCTGGTTCTTCGGCTGCCACTTCAAGAACGACCCCGTGATGCCAGGCTGCCTCGGCCTCGATGCGCTGTGGCAAATGGTCGGCTTTTACCTCGGCTGGACCGGAGGCGAAGGGCGTGGCCGCGCGCTCGGCCTGAACGAATTAAAGTTCAGCGGCCAGGTGCTGCCCGAGGCCCGCAAGGTTGTGTACAACGTCGACATCAAGCGCGTGATGCGTTCAAAGCTCGTGCTCGGCATTGCCGACGGATGGCTTTCGGTCGACGACCAGATTATTTATCGCGCCAAGGATCTGAAGGTCGGTCTGTTCAAGCAGGGCGTGAACCTGGGCTAACGCGCATCATCAAGAAGACAACGATATAGGCGAGGCTGTCATGAGGCGGGTTGTGGTCACCGGGATGGGTATCGTCTCGTCGATCGGAAACAACACCCAGGAAGTGCTTGCGAGCCTTCACGAGGCGAAGTCGGGCATTTCGCGGGCCGAGAAATATGCCGAGCTCGGCTTCCGCTCGCAGGTACAAGGTGCGCCCACGCTCGATCCTTCGACGGTGGTCGACCGGCGCGCGATGCGTTTCCTCGGCCAGGGCGCCGCGTGGAACCACGTCGCGATGGAGCAGGCGATTCAGGACTCCGGTCTATCGCCCGACGAAGTCTCCAACATCCGCACCGGCATCATCATGGGCTCCGGCGGACCGTCGGCCCGCACCATCGTCGAATCCGCCGACATCACCCGCACCAAGGGACCGAAGCGCGTCGGTCCGTTTGCAGTGCCGAAGGCAATGTCGTCCACGGCGTCCGCAACGCTCGCCACCTGGTTCAAGATCAAGGGTGTGAACTACTCGATCTCCTCGGCCTGCGCGACGTCGAACCATTGCGTCGGCAATGCCTATGAGACGATCCAGATCGGCAAGCAGGACGTCGTCTTCGCCGGCGGCTGCGAGGAGCTCGACTGGTCGCTCTCGGTGCTGTTCGACGCCATGGGCGCGATGTCCTCGAAGTACAACGACACGCCCGCCACCGCCTCGCGGCCCTACGACGTCAACCGCGACGGTTTTGTCATTGCCGGTGGCGCGGGAGTGCTCGTCCTGGAAGAGCTCGAGCATGCCAGGGCGCGCGGCGCGCGCATCTACGGTGAGATCGTCGGCTATGGCGCGACCTCGGACGGCTACGACATGGTCGCCCCATCGGGCGAAGGCGCCGAGCGCTGCATGCGCATGGCGATGTCGACGGTGAAGACCAAGGTCGACTACATCAACCCGCACGCCACCTCGACGCCGGCCGGCGATCCGCCCGAGATCGACGCGCTCCGCCGCGTCTTCGGCTCCGGCGAGAAGTGCCCGCCGATCTCGGCGACCAAGGCGCTGACCGGCCACTCGCTGGGCGCGACCGGCGTGCAGGAGGCGATCTACTCGCTGCTGATGATGAACAACGGCTTCATCTGCGAAAGCGCTCACATCCAGGAGCTCGATCCGGTGTTCGCCGACATGCCGATCGTGCGCAAGCGGATCGACAACGTCAAGATCGGCACCGTGCTCTCGAACTCGTTCGGCTTTGGCGGCACCAACGCCACGCTGGTGTTCAGCCGGATGGATGTGTGACGGCATTGTTGGCGCATCGTTGATTTTCTCGTCATGGCCGGGCATAGCCGTCCGAAGGACGGCGTCGCTTCGCTCGCCTGAGTCCCGGCCATCCACGTTTTGAACCCGGCGCCCGGCATGAAAGCGGAAGGTGATCCTGCAATGGAAGGTTTGATGAAAGGCAAGCGCGGTCTGGTCATGGGCATCGCCAATGATCATTCGATCGCCTGGGGCATGGCGAAGACGCTGCACGCCCATGGCGCCGAGCTTGCCTTCACCTTCCAGGGCGAAGCGCTCGGCAAGCGCGTCAAGCCGCTTGCGGAATCTCTTGGTGTCGAGTTGGTACTGCCTTGTGACGTCGAGGACATCGCCAGCGTCGATGCCACGTTCGACGTCTTGCGCGAGAAGTGGGGCAAGCTCGATTTCGTCATTCACGCGATCGGATTTGCCGACAAGAACGAGCTGAAGGGCCGCTACGCCGACACCAGCCGCGAGAATTTTTCGCGCACCATGGTGATCTCCTGCTTCTCCTTCACGGAGGTTGCAAAGCGCGCGGCCGATCTGATGACGGACGGCGGCAGCATGATCACGCTGACCTTCGGCGCCTCCGAGCGGTCGATGCCGAATTACAACGTGATGGGCGTGGCCAAGGCGGCGCTGGAATCCTCGGTGCGCTATCTCGCCTCCGATTTCGGACCGCGCGGCATTCGCGTCAACGCGATCTCCGCCGGACCCATCCGAACGCTCGCCGGCTCCGGCATCGGCGAGGCGCGTGCGATGTTCGCCTTCATGCAAAAGCACTCACCGCTCCGCCGCGGCGTCACGCTCGACGAGCTCGGCGGCTCGGCACTGTATCTGCTGTCCGAACTTTCGGGCGGCGTGACCGGCGAGATCCATTATGTCGATTCCGGCTACAACATCGTGCTGATGCCGAGGCCGGACGATTTGAAGGCGGAAAGCTAACCGGCCGCGATTGTCTCTGCGCGCCGGAACGCCGGCCGTGCCATGCAGCGCGCGATATAGGCATCGAAGGCCGGGCGCGACGGCACCATCTTGAACAGGCGCACCGCGAAATTCAGGCCCGAGCCGATCGTGACGTCGGCCGCGGAAAACTCCTCGCCGAGAATCCACGGCCCCTTTTCCAGCGCCGCTTCCATCACGTCGAAGACCTGAGTCGCGCTGCCCCAGGCGGCGGTCGAGGTCGGCACCTCGATCTTGGTGAAGATCTGGATGATCGCCGGCTCGATGCAACTCGGCGAGAAGAACAGCCATTGCAGATAGCGCGCGCGGCGCGGGTCGGTCACATCAGGCGCCAGCTTCGTTTCGGGATAGCGGTCGGCGATGTAGGCGCAGATCGCAGCGGCTTCGCCGAGCGCGGCATCGCCATCGCTGAGCGCCGGTACCTTGCCCATCGGATTGATCTTCAGATAGTCCGGCGCTTTCTGCGCGCCGGTCGAAATGTCGGTGAGCACGCGCTCATAGGGAAGGCCGCTCTCTTCCATCAGCCACAACGTCGAGAACGAACGCGAGCGAGGCGACCAATAGAGCTTGATCATGGGGCATTCCCTTTGTTCTTCCACCGGTAGTACTTCATCATGAAGCCGTTCGACGGCTCGATCTCTTCCTTCTCGAACACGAATCCTTCGCGCTCATACCAGCGCCAGGCCTTTTCGTTCTCGCGGACGCAGCGCAGGTATATCTCGTCGGGCATTTGCGTGCGCGTGAAGGCAAGCAGCTTTCGACCGAGCGATTGCCCCTGATAGGCAGGCCCGACGAACAGCATGTCGAGATAGAGGTTTGGCAGATGCAGCGCCAGCATCGCGGCGATGGTGCCGGTGTCGTCGGCGACGAACAGGCTCCAACCATTCTCGACCTCGCGCCGGATGCGCGCACGCAGATTGGCCAGCAGGAATTCGCTGGCCTCGCCAAGCCCGGTCGAGACCCAGCTCTCCATCCAGACGCGGCCGATCTCGTCATATTCATCGGTGCGGGCGGGACGGATGATCGGATCTGCCATCGCGGCCTCTCAAGCTTTCTGGCCGCGCGCGGTCTGCCGCGGGCGCGCCTTGCCTGCTGACAGGCACACCACCTCGGAGATCTGGAGCAGCTGGCGCGCCAGCGGACTGGTCTTGCGCCAGACCATGCCGATGGTACGCGACGGCTCCGGGTCGCGGAAGCGCGACAGCGAGACCGAAGCCGATCGCGTCTCCACCGACACCGCCATCTCCGGGATCAGGGTGACGCCAATGCCGGCGCTGACCATCTGGACCAGCGTCGAGAGCGAATTCGCATCCAGCATCTCGCGCGGCGGCGCCGATTGCATGTTGCAGAACGACAGCGCCTGGTCGCGGAAACAATGGCCCTCTTCGAGCAGCAACAGCCGCATCTCGCGCATCATCTCGCGCGACGGCACTGGGGTGCCCGCATCCGTGCCCGGCCGCACCAGCAGGAATTTCTCTTCGAACAAGGCGACCTCGGTGAGCGA
Source organism: Bradyrhizobium sp. CCBAU 53338 (assembly GCF_015291665.1). Lineage (NCBI taxonomy): Bacteria > Pseudomonadati > Pseudomonadota > Alphaproteobacteria > Hyphomicrobiales > Nitrobacteraceae > Bradyrhizobium > Bradyrhizobium sp. CCBAU 53338. The sequence goes on along the minus strand of NZ_CP030048.1, from coordinate 62,331 downwards.
GGGTTCGGACACCGGCAGCGCGACGATGGCGGTGTCGAGGCGGCCCTCGACCAGCTCCTGGATCAGCCGCGGCGTCATCGTCTCGCGCACGCGGATGTCGAGCTCCGGATGCATGCGCGTGAGATTCTTGGTGATCTTGGGCAGCAGATAGGGCGCGATCGTCGGGATCATGCCGATCCGCAAGCGGCCCGCAAAGCGGTCCTGCGAGGCGCGGGCGAAGTCGCCGAGTTCGTCGACCGAGCGCAGGATCTCGCGGACGCGCTGTGCGAGTTCCTCGCCGAACCGGGTCAGCGCGACCTGGCGCGCGCTGCGCTCCAGCAACAGCCCGCCGAGCGCCTCCTCCAGTTCCTTGATCTGCATCGACAATGCCGGCTGCGAGATGGAACAGGCTTCCGCGGCGCGGCCGAAATGACCATGACGCGCCAGCGCGTCAAAATATCGCAGCTGGCGCAGCGTCAGATTGATCATCAGAAAAACCTATCGCAGCGATCATTAAAGTCAACTTCCCCTGATCGAACGCGACGCTTAGAGTGGTTCTACCTGGTCAATGGCGCAGTGCGACGCCACCAGAGGAGGTATTCATGGACGACACTTCGAAGTGCCCGTTTTCGGGCGGCAAACGCGTGCCAGCGAACCGCGACTGGTGGCCCACCAACCTCAGCATCGAGATGCTGCACAAGAACTCCGGCCTGTCCGATCCGATGGGCAAGGACTTCGACTACGCCAAGGAATTCAAGACGCTCGACCTGAACGCAGTCGTCAAGGACCTCACCGCCCTGATGACGGATTCGCAGGAATGGTGGCCCGCCGACTTCGGTCACTATGGCGGCCTCATGATCCGCATGGCCTGGCACAGCGCGGGCACCTATCGCATCACCGACGGCCGCGGCGGCGCCGGTGCCGGTCAGCAGCGTTTCGCTCCGCTCAACAGCTGGCCCGATAACGCCAACCTCGACAAGGCGCGCCGTCTGCTCTGGCCGATCAAGCAGAAATACGGTCGCAAGATTTCCTGGGCCGACCTGATGGTGCTCGCCGGCAACGTCGCGCTGGAGTCGATGGGCTTCAAGACCTTCGGCTTCGCCGGCGGTCGCGCCGACGTCTGGGAGCCGGAAGAGCTCTATTGGGGTCCCGAAGGCACCTGGCTCGGCGACGAGCGCTACAGCGGCGAACGCCAGCTCGCCGAGCCGCTCGGCGCCGTGCAGATGGGCCTCATCTACGTCAACCCGGAAGGCCCGAACGGCAAGCCGGATCCGATTGCCGCGGCGAAGGACATCCGCGAGACCTTCTTCCGCATGGCGATGAACGACGAAGAGACCGTCGCGCTGATCGCCGGCGGCCACACCTTCGGCAAGACCCACGGTGCCGGCGATCCGTCGCTGGTCGGTCCCGAGCCGGAAGCGGGCGCGCTGGAAGACCAGGGTCTCGGCTGGAAGAGCAAGCATGCGTCGGGCCTCGCCGGTGATTCCATCACCAGCGGCCTCGAAGTGACCTGGACAACGACGCCGACGAAGTGGAGCAACAACTTCTTCGAGAACCTGTTCAAGTACGAATGGGAGCTGACGAAGAGCCCGGGAGGTGCGAACCAGTGGACGGCCAAGGGTGCCGACGCCATCATTCCGGATCCGTTCGACAAGTCGAAGAAGCATCGGCCCACGATGCTGACCACCGACCTCTCGCTGCGCTTCGATCCGGCCTATGAGAAGATCTCGCGCCGCTTCCTCGAACACCCCGATCAGTTCGCGGACGCGTTCGCCCGCGCCTGGTTCAAGCTGACCCATCGCGACATGGGTCCGATCCAGCGCTACCTCGGCCCGCTGGTGCCGAAGGAGACGCTGATCTGGCAGGATCCGATCCCGGCCGTGAACCACGAGCTGGTCAGCGATCAGGACATTGCTGCGCTGAAGACCAAGATCCTGGCTTCGGGCCTGTCGGTGTCCGAGCTGGTCTCGACCGCCTGGGCCTCGGCCTCGACGTTCCGCGGCTCGGACAAGCGCGGCGGAGCCAACGGTGCGCGCATCCGTCTTGCTCCCCAGAAGGACTGGGAGGTGAACCAGCCTGCCCAGCTCTCGAAGGTGCTTGGCAAGCTCGAAGCGATCCAGAAGGACTTCAACGCGTCGTCAGGCGCCAAGAAGGTCTCGATCGCCGACCTCATCGTCCTCGGCGGTTCGGCCGCGGTCGAGAAGGCCGCCAAGGATGCCGGCGTCGACGTCAAGGTCGGCTTCACGCCGGGCCGCATGGATGCTTCGCAGGAGCAGACTGACGCTGCCTCCTTCGCGCCGCTCGAGCCGCGGGCCGATGGCTTCCGCAACTACGTCGGCAAGAAGCACCAGTTCCTGCAGCAGGAAGAAGCGCTCATCGATCGCGCGCAGCTTCTGAAGCTCACGGGTCCCGAACTCACGGCGCTCGTCGGCGGTCTGCGCGTGCTCGGCGCCAACGCGAACGGGTCAAAGGCGGGCGTACTCACCTCGAAGGTGGGCACGCTCTCCAACGACTACTTCGTCAACCTGCTCGACATGAGCACGCAGTGGTCCCCGGCTGCCGACGGCTCCTACGAGGGTCGCGACCGCAAGACCAATGCGGTGAAGTGGACCGGCACGCGCGCCGATCTCATCTTCGGTTCGCACTCGCAGCTCCGCGCCTATGCCGAGGTCTATGCGACGTCGGACTCGAAGCAGCAGTTCGTGCAGGACTTCGCCAAGGCCTGGACCAAGGTGATGAACCTCGACCGGTTCGACCTCGCGGCCTGATCCCAGCGCACAGCGAGCGGCAAACAAAAAGGGCGGCCGAAAGGCCGCCCTTCGTGTTTTTGATATGCGGAGCGACTACTCGCCGGCCGCTTCGCGCGGGGCCTTCTCGCCCTCGCCGCCCTTGTCCTTGCCTTCGAGGTCCTCGCCGGTGGTCTGGTCGACGACCTTCATCGACAGGCGGGTCTTGCCGCGATCGTCGAAGCCGAGCAGCTTGACCTTGACCTTGTCGCCTTCCTTGACGACGTCGGAGGTCTTCTGCACGCGCGCCGAAGCGAGCTGGCTGATGTGAACGAGGCCGTCCTTCGAACCGAAGAAGTTCACGAAAGCGCCGAACTCCATCACCTTGACGACGGTGCCGTCATAGATCTGGCCGACTTCCGGATCGGACGCGATCGACTTGATCCACTTGATCGCGGCCTTCATCGCCTCGCCATCGGAGGAGGCGACCTTGACGGTGCCGTCGTCCTCGATGTTGACCTTGGCGCCGGTCTTCTCGACGATCTCGCGGATCACCTTGCCGCCGGTGCCGATCACTTCGCGGATCTTGTCGGTCGCGATCTTGAAGGTCTCGATGCGCGGCGCGTATTCGCCGAGCTCGGCGCGAGCATTGGTGAGCGCCTTCGCCATCTCGCCGAGGATGTGGATGCGGCCTTCCTTGGCCTGGCCGAGGGCGACCTTCATGATCTCCTCGGTGATGCCCTCGATCTTGATGTCCATCTGGAGCGAGGTGATGCCCGCTTCGGTGCCGGCGACCTTGAAGTCCATGTCGCCGAGATGGTCCTCGTCACCGAGGATGTCCGAGAGAACCGCGAAGCGCTTGTCTTCGAGGATCAGGCCCATCGCGATGCCCGCCGTCGGCCGCTTCAACGGCACGCCGGCGTCCATCAGAGCGAGCGAAGCGCCGCAGACCGAGGCCATCGACGAGGAGCCGTTGGATTCGGTGATCTCCGAGACCACGCGGATCGTGTAGGGGAACTCGTGATGCGGCGGCAGCACCGGGTGGATCGCGCGCCAGGCGAGCTTGCCGTGGCCGATCTCGCGACGCTTGGTGCCGCCGAGGCGGCCGGTCTCACCGACCGAGTAGGGAGGGAAGTTGTAGTGCAGCAGGAACGTCTCTTTGTACGTTCCCGACAGCGCGTCGATGTACTGCTCGTCCTCGCCGGTGCCGAGCGTGGTGACGACCAGGCCCTGCGTCTCGCCGCGGGTGAACAGCGCCGAGCCGTGGGCGCGGGGCAGCACGCCGACTTCGGCGATGATGTTGCGCACAGTCTTGGAGTCACGGCCGTCGATGCGCTTGCCGGTGTCGAGGATGTTCCAGCGAACGATCTTCGCCTCGAGCTCCTTGAACACGGCGCTGATGCGCAGCTTGTCGTATTTCGGCTCCTGCCCTTCGGGGAAGTAGTGCGCGATCACCTTTTCCTTGACCTTGCCGACCGCGGCGTAGCGATCCTGCTTGACCGGAATCGCGTAGGCGGCGCGCAGCTCCTGCTCGACGAGGCCGAGCATTTCCTTCTCGAGCGCGGCGTTGTCGATTGTAGTGACTTCGCGCGGCTCCTTGGCGGCCTTCTCGGCGAGCTCGATGATCGCCTTGATGACCGGCTGGAAGTGGCGGTGACCGAACATCACGGCGCCGAGCATGATGTCTTCGTTCAGCTCCTTGGCTTCCGATTCCACCATCAGCACGGCGTCGGCGGTGCCGGCGACGACGAGGTCGAGCTGGGTGTCGACCATCTCGTCGAGCGTCGGGTTGAGGATGAACTCGTCGTTGGCGAAGCCGACGCGGGCGGCGCCGATCGGGCCCTTGAACGGTGCGCCGGACAGCGTCAGCGCGGCCGAGGAGGCCACCAGCGCGACGATGTCGGGATCGTTCTCCATGTCGTGCGACAGCACGGTGGCGATCACCTGGGTTTCGTTGCGCCAGCCGTCGACGAACAGCGGACGGATCGGACGGTCGATCAGGCGGGAGACCAGCGTCTCCTTCTCGGTCGGACGGCCCTCGCGCTTGAAATAGCCGCCGGGAATGCGGCCAGCTGCGTAGGTCTTTTCCTGGTAGTCGACGGTCAGCGGCAGGAAGTCGACGCCTTCACGCGGCGCCTTCGCCGCGACGACGGTGGCGAGCACCACCGTCTCGCCATAGGTGGCGATGACGGCGCCGTCGGCCTGGCGTGCGATCTTGCCGGTTTCGAGCTTGAGAGGGCGTCCGCCCCAGTCGATCTCGACTGAATGCTTATTGAACATAGAGGTCTTCTTTCATGGGTTCTCGAAAGAAGGGACGGCTCGAAAAACAAAAACCATGTCAAGATTGCAGGACGCTGACCGGAGCGGGCGATCAGCGTCCTGCGATCCTGCCATGGTTTTTGGATGTCGGATGGCGTCCATCCTTTCGGGTCATACGGGCACCTTGCCCGTTGCGCCCAGCCGCCGGATTGCTGCTGGACTGTCAGTCGGCACGAACGCGAACACCGAACCGCGGTCTTCGCTGATCGTGCTCCGGATGCGGAGCCTCATGGGCCCGCACCGGACGTACGCGTGAGCCTCGATCAAAAACCTTGAAACAAACGCTTTCGCTCGAAACCACGCGCAAAAACGCGCGCCGGTGGCGCGCGCAAGAACTCTTAACGACGAATGTTGTGCTTCTCGAGCAGCGCCTTGTACCGCGCCTCGTCCCGCTTCTTCAGGTAGTCGAGGAGCGAGCGGCGGGTCGAGACCAGCTTCAGGAGCCCACGACGCGAATGGTTGTCCTTCACGTGGGTCTTGAAGTGGTTGGTCAGGTTGTTGATGCGTTCCGACAGGATCGCGACCTGAACCTCGGGCGAGCCGGTATCACCGGCCTTGGTGGCATTCGTCTTGATGACTTCCGCTTTGCGTTCTGCGGCAATCGACATCGTCAATTTCTCTCGTTGCGACCGGTTGAGGCAGTCAAGCCGGTCAGGTTGAACACACGCTTGGGGATGATTTCGCCATTGCCAACTTCGGCAAGCGCCAAAAGACGGCCTGCCACCGTGACATAGACTGTGCCGCTACTTGTGGGCGCATCCCGTCCGCGCAACAAAACGGCCTGGCCCCGATGGAGCCTTGCCGCATCAGCCCGAGTGACGGCCAGTGCCGGGATGTCGTCCAGCGCGGTCTCAACGGGCATCAGCGCGTCGGCGAGGCTTCCCTCGCCGGACGCGGCTCTATCGCACAAAGCCTCCAACTGATCCAGCGGAATCATGTTATTTTCGCTGAATGGGCCGACCAGGGTCCGCCGCAGCGCGCAGATATGGCCGTAAGTACCCAGAATCCGGCCCATATCGCGGGCGAGCGCCCGGACATAAGTCCCCTTGCCGCACTCGGCCTCGAATACGGCGCGGTCGTTATCCGGTTGATCCACAAGGGTTAAATGATGAATCTCGACCGGCCGGGCGGCCAGTTCCACGACTTCGCCATCGCGGGCGAGGTCATAGGCCCGCTCGCCCTGAACCTTGATCGCCGAATAGCGCGGCGGAACCTGCTCGATCACCCCGGTGAAACGGGGCAGCAGGGCTTCGATGGCCTCCCGGGTCGGACGCTGGTCCGAGGTCGCTGTGACCTGGCCCTCGATGTCGTCGGTGTCGCGCTCCTCGCCCCAGCACACGGTGAAGCGATAGCGCTTGCGGCCGTCCATGACGAAGGGAACCGTTTTGGTGGCCTCGCCGAGCGCGATCGGCAGGCCGCCCGAGGCGAGCGGGTCGAGCGTGCCGGCATGGCCCGCGCGCTTGGCGTTGAACAGGCGCTTGAGCACGGCAACGGCCTGCGTCGAGGTCATTCCGATGGGCTTGTCGAGCACGACCCAGCCGTGCACGTCGCGCCGGTCGCGGCGCACCTGATTGCCCTTCTGCTTGTTCGCGCGCGGATCGTTGTTGACGCGGCGCGCCTCCTGATGCGGCTCTGCATTGCCGCCGGCATCTGCAAAATTATTCTTTTGCACCTCGCGCGTATCGGCCTCATCGCTGCCGATCGTGCCGTGAGCCGGGTCCATCATCATCGTTCTTCTTCCCGATCCGTATCCGGATCCTGTTCCGGATTCTTGTCCAAGTCCTTCTGCACCGCAGGTGTTCGCAAAAGCTTCTCGATCCGTTCCGCTTCGTCGAATCGTTCGTCGACGCGGAAGCGAATGTCAGGTGCAAATTTCAGGTTAACGCGCCGCGCGACTTCGCCGCGCAGGAATTTCTTGTTGCGATCGAGCGCAGCGATGACGAGCTCGGTGTCGCGGCCACCGAGCGGCATCACGTAGATTGTCGCGAGCTTCAAATCGGGCGACATCCGCACCTCCGGCACGGTGATGATGTGACCCTCGAGATCCGCATCATGTACGCTGCCTTGCGCCAGAATATCGGCTATCGCGTGGCGAACCTGCTCGCCGACTCGCAGCTGTCGCTGCGAGCCGCCGGGCGCGGAACTCTTTTTCTGATGATGGCGCGGCATGGTCGGAAATCACCTCGTCGTGCCCGCGTTTGGGACACGAGCATTGTCGTTTGTCCTGTTGAAACGAATGAGGCGCTGATGGCCGGAAAAACTCCGGCCATCGCACTTCCTCAATTTCAGTTCAAAAAGATCCGGGCGCTTCGGTAAGATTTGGACTTACAGGGAGCGCTGGATCGTCTCCACGCGGTAACACTCGATCACGTCACCGGCACGCATGTCGTGGTAGTTCTCGAAGGCCATGCCGCATTCCTGACCGGACTGGACTTCCTTCACTTCGTCCTTGAAGCGCTTCAGCGTCGACAGCTTGCCTTCGTGCACGACGACGTTGTCGCGGATCAGGCGCACATTGGCGCCGCGTTCCACGGTGCCGTCGGTGACGCGGCAGCCGGCAACCTTGCCGACCTTGGAGATGTTGAAGATCTCCAGGATCTCGGCGTTGCCCAGCATGGTTTCGCGCAAGGTCGGCGCGAGCAGGCCGCTCATCGCCTTCTTCACGTCGTCCACGAGGTCGTAGATGATGTTGTAGTAGCGGATCTCGATGCCGTTGCGCTTGGCGGCCGCAGCGGCCTCCTTGTTCGCGCGAACCGAGAAGCCGATGATCGCGGCGTTGAAGCCTTCCGCGAGCGTGACGTCGGATTCCGAGATTCCGCCGACGCCGGCATGCAGGATGCGGGCTGCGACTTCGTCGGTGCCGAGCTTCTCCAGCGAGCCGAGGATCGCTTCCAGCGAGCCCTGCACGTCGGCCTTGACGATCAGCGGGAATTCCTTGCGGCCCGCCGTCTTCAACTGCGACATCATCTGCTCGAGCGAGCCGCGCATGCCGGAGATCGAGGCAGCCGCGTTCTCGCGCTTCTGGTGCGCGCGGTAGCTGGTGACCTGGCGGGCGCGGGCTTCGTTCTCGACCACCGCGAGGCGATCGCCGGCCTCCGGCGGACCGTTGAAGCCGAGCACTTCGACCGGCACCGAGGGGCCGGCTTCCTGCACCGTCTCGCCCTGATCGGAGATCAGCGCGCGAACGCGGCCCATTTCGGCACCGGCGACGATGATGTCGCCGACGCGAAGCGTGCCGCGCTGGACCAGCACGGTCGCAACCGGACCGCGGCCGCGATCGAGCTTGGCTTCGATCACGGTGCCTTCGGCCGGACGCTCCGAATTGGTCTTGAGGTCGAGGATTTCGGCCTGGAGCGCGATCATCTCGAGCAGCTTGTCGAGATTGGTCTTGTTCTTGGCGGACACTTCGACGTCGACGACGTCGCCGCCGAAGGATTCGACCTGAACCTCGTGCTGGAGCAGTTCGGTGCGGACGCGCTCGGGCTTGGCATCGGGCTTGTCGATCTTGTTGATGGCAACAATGATCGGCACGCGTGCCGCCTTGGCGTGATTGATGGCTTCGATCGTCTGCGGCATGACGCCGTCATCGGCCGCGACCACCAGCACGACGATGTCGGTGACCTTGGCGCCGCGGGCGCGCATCGCGGTGAACGCGGCGTGACCGGGCGTGTCGATGAAGGTGATCTTCTTGCCGCTCTCGGGCGAGACGACCTGATAGGCGCCGATATGCTGGGTGATGCCGCCGGCTTCGCCTGACACCACGTTGGCATGGCGGAGCGCGTCGAGCAGCGAGGTCTTGCCGTGGTCGACGTGGCCCATAACGGTGACGACAGGAGAGCGCGTCTCGGTGTCGGTGGAATCGTCGACCTGGTCGAACAGGCCTTCTTCAACGTCCGACGCGGCGACGCGCTTGACGGTGTGGCCGAGTTCCTCGGCGATGAGCTGAGCGGTGTCGGCGTCGATCACATCGGTGATCTTGTGCATCGCGCCCTGCTTCATCAGCATGCGGATGACGTCGACCGCGCGCTCGGCCATGCGGTTGGCGAGTTCCTGGATGGTGATCGCTTCCGGAATGACCACTTCGCGAATGAGCTTTTCCTTCGGCTCGTTCGCGGCATGGCCCTTCAGGCGCTGGGTGCGGCGGCGGAACGAGGCGATCGAACGCTCGCGGACTTCGTCGGCATTGAGCGCGGTCACGACCGTCAGGCGGCCGCGTTCCTTCTGCGGGCCGGGCTTGTGAGTGGGCTTGGGCGCGACCACGGGACGGGCGGCGCCGCCGGGGCCACGACGGATCTGGCGCGGACCATCGTCCTCGTCGGGGCCGGCGGCGACGGCGGGCGCGCGACCCAGGGGGCCTCCCGGTCGCGATGTGGTGGTGGTCGCCGGGCGCGCGGTGGTCGTTGCTCCCGGTCGCGTGGCGGTCGGGGCGGGACGCGGAGCACTGGTCGCCGGGGCTGAGGCTGCTGCGGCGGGACGCGCGCCGGAGGCCGGCTGCTCGCCTTCGCCAAACCGCTTCTTGGCTTCGGTTTCGGCCTTGCGCTTGGCTTCTTCCTCGTGACGATGACGCTCTTCCTCGGCCTTGCGGCGGGATTCGGCAGCCTCGCGTTCGGCGCGCTCGGCGGCCTCGCGAACGGCGCGGCGCTGGGCCTCTTCCTCGGCCTGGCGGCGCTCTTCGACTTCCCGAACCTTGGCGTCGGCGAGCGCGCTGGCGCGCGCGGAACGTTCGTCCTCGGTCAACGTGCGCAGCACGACGCCGGAGCCGGCGTTGCGCGGCGGCGCCGCGGGGCGCGACGGGGTGGGCGCGGGTGCGGCCGGGGCCGGCTTCGCGACGATCGTGGGCGACTGCGGCTCAGGGCTGCCGTCGATGCGGCGCTTGCCGCGCTTCTCGACCACGACCTGCTTGCTGCGGCCATGGCTGAAGCTCTGGCGCACAGTTCCCGTTTCGACGCGCGGCTTGAGCGATAGCGTCTTGCTCGGAACGCTCAGCTTCTTGTCGTCAGGGGTCTTGGTATCAACCATTCAGCAGTCCTAATCCTGATTTATCAGTGTTGTGCGTTGCCGCACCGTCCTATCGGGTCGTCGTTGTCTCTCAGAAATCCTGGCCGGGTTTTTCGGCAGTCTTGTCATCGTCCGCCATCCGGTATCGGACCAGCATCTGGCTACGTGACAGGAATGACTTGCTCGCCGGGCCCGCGAGCAGGGCAGCATGTATCACATTTGACCGGGTAAGTGCCAAATCCAATTCTATCGATTTCAGCGCGGTGACGACCGGAATCTGCGGCCTGGTACCGCGATTTCCGGCATTTTGCCGCGCCAGCATGTCCAATTTGCGGATTCCGTCCGCGGCCCCGTCGCTGGCGTGGATCAGGACCTCGACCGTACCTTCCCGCAGGGCGGTTTCGACCTTGCCGAATCCGGCAACGATCTGGCCCGCCTTGGCGGCAATCCCAAGAGCTTCGGTCACGCTCCGGACCAGGAGCGCCTCGATGTCGGCGGGAAGCGTCTGGGGGATGCGCAGGTCGCGCTTGAAAGCCTTGGTAAATTGGTGACGGCGGACGGCTTCCGCAACCACCTGTCGCGACGCCGTGACCCACATGCCCCGTCCGGGCAGCTTACGTTTGAGATCCGGAACTATATCGCCTTGGGGCGATACGACGAAGCGGATCAGTTCGTCGATCGGCCGGACCTCGCGGCTGACCGCGCACATGCGCATGGTCGCGGACCTTTCGGCCCGCGGTCCATGGTCAAGTTCGCTGTCAGCGCTGGCAAGCATCCGGGCGACATCCTCCGTCGCCCTTAAGCCGGCTGATCTTCGGCCGCGTCAGCCTCTTCGGCCGGCTTGGCGAGGTCAGCCTCGGTGATCCAGCCGGCCTTGACGCGGGCCTGCATGATCATGGCTTCCGCGTCGTCGCGGGAGATGCCGAGGCCGTCGAGCGCTCCGGCGAACTTGGTCTGCTCGCCGCCTTCCTTGCGCTCGGTCCAGCCGACCAGATCGTCGGTGGCGCAACCGGCGAGGTCCTCGACCGTCTTGATGTCGTTCTCGCCGAACTTCACCAGCATCTTCGAGGTCACGCCGGGCACGTCCTTCACGGCGTCCTCGACGCCCAATTCCTTGCGGCGGGCCTCGATCTCGGCCTCCTGCTGATCGAGATATTCCCGGGCGCGGCTCTGCAGCTCCTGCGCGGTCTCCTCGTCGAAACCTTCGATGCTGGCGAGCTCCTTGAGGTCCACCATCGCGAGTTCCTCGACGGAGGTGAAGCCTTCGGAGGCGAGCAGCTGGCCGACCACCTCGTCGACATTGAGCGATTCCATGAAGACGCGGGTGGAGTTCTCGAAGTCGGCCTGGCGCCGCTCCGACTCCTCCTGCTCGGTCAGGATGTCGATGTCCCAGCCGGTGAGCTGCGAGGCGAGGCGAACGTTCTGGCCGCGGCGGCCGATCGCCAGCGAGAGCTGGTTGTTGGTGTCGGGGACCACGACCTCGATACGCTCGCGGTCTTCATCGATGACGACCTTGGAGACTTCCGCCGGCGCCAGCGCGTTGACCACGAAGGTCGCGATGTCGGGCGACCACGGAATGATGTCGATCTTCTCGCCCTGCAATTCGTTCACCACCGCCTGAACGCGCGAGCCGCGCATACCGACGCAGGCGCCGACCGGATCGACCGAGGAATCGCGGGAAATCACGCCGATTTTCGCGCGCGAGCCCGGATCGCGGGCGACCGCCTTGATCTCGACGATGCCGTCGTAGATCTCGGGCACTTCCTGCGCGAACAGCTTCGCCATGAACTGCGGGTGGGTGCGGGAGAGGAAGATCTGCGGGCCGCGGGTCTCGCGGCGGACGTCGAAGATGTAGGCGCGGACGCGGTCGCCGTTGCGGAACACTTCGCGCGGCAGCATCTCGTCGCGGCGGATGATGGCTTCACCGCGGCCGAGGTCGACGATCACGCTGCCATATTCGACGCGCTTGACGACGCCGTTGACGATGTCGCCGATGCGGTCCTTGAATTCCTGGTATTGCCGATCACGCTCGGCCTCGCGCACCTTCTGCACGATCACCTGCTTGGCCGACTGCGCGGCGATGCGGCCGTATTCGAGCGGCGGCAGGGTGTCTGCGATGGTGTCGCCGACCTGGGCGCCCGGATTGGCGCGCTGCGCGTCGATCAGCGAGATCTGGTTGGAATGGTTTTCGACCTTGTCGACCACCAGCATGTGGCGCGACAGCCGGAGCTCGCCCTTCTTCGGGTCGATCTCGGCGTGAACGTCGGTCTCGCTGCCGTAGCGGGCCCGCGCCGCCTTGGCGATGGCATCTTCCATCGCCGCAATGACGATGCCGCGGTCGATCGATTTCTCGCGCGCGACGGCGTCGGCGATCTGGAGCAATTCAAGTCGATTGGCGCTGACTGCCATGGCTAGTCTCCTTCGTCAGGCTCGATCTCGCCGCGCCGCGCGCGTTCGGCGGCAAGGCGATGTTTCTTCGTATTGGTCGGTGCCGGCTTTTTCTTTTGCGGCTTGGTGTTCTTGGTGGTTTTCGCACTGATCTCGGCGTGCGGTGCCTGCGGCGGCTCGATGCCGAGATCGCGGCGCATCTGGCGCTCTTCGGCCTTGCCGCGGCGCATGGATTCGGCGATCAGCTCATCGGTCAGCACCAGCCGTGCCTCGCCGATGTCTTCCATCGTCAGCAGCACGTCGGGATTGTCGCCCGCCTTGACGTCGTCGCGATGCAGATGCACGCGGTCGCCCTCGACGGCGCCGAGCGTGCCGCGGAATCGCTTGCGCCCCTCATGGGCGACCGCCATTTCGACCTTCACCAGATGGCCGGAATAGCGTTCGAAATCGGAGCGGCGCACCAGCGGGCGGTCGATCCCCGGCGAGGAGATTTCCAGCCGATAGGCGCGGTCGATGGGGTCGGCGACGTCGAGCACGGGCGACAGCGCCCGCGAGATCGCCTCGCAGTCCTCGAGCTGCATCGAGCCGTCCGGCCGCTCGGCCATGATCTGGACGGTGCAGCCGGCCTCGCCCGAGATACGGATCCGCACCAGGCGGTAGCCCATGCCTTCGAGCACCGGAGCTGCGACCGCAGACACCCGTGCCGCGACGCCCGGCTCGACCACGAGCCTCGGCTCGGCCAGCAACTCGGCATCGGTGGAACCAGTGGTCGGTTCGGTCATATCAGGGGTCAAGGCGCTCGATGGTTAACGCTTGGCTAAGAGGTCAAAGCCCGCTTCGGAACTTTCCCGACAGCCTGTCGGGACGCATCTTCCGCCAAGCCGCGTTCAGGTAATAAAAAAGAGCGGGTCCTTTCGGGCCCACTCTCACTACGCGGATCGTATGAGAAGATGAATTGGCGCTGATATAGCCCTTTCCGGCCGCCCGGACAAGACCCATCGCAGGCGGATGCGGGCTTTTTGCCCCTCGGGCGGCGCCCGGGGAGCAACGCTTCCTTCACAAACCGGGCCTAAATTTCACGCCTGTGGGGCGGCTTGACCTATGGCGCGCCCACGGCGTGCCAGATTCGAGTTGCGTTTCATGACCGTTGCCACGTCGCTCATTCCAGGACTGGACGATATCGTCAAGCGCGGTGATCCCCGGCGTCGTGGCGAGATCGCGAGCGCCATTGCCGCGCTGTTCTTTCAGGACGCTTCGAGACTCCGTCCCGAGCTCATCGATCTCTTCGACAATCTCCTGATCGATCTCGTCCCGCATGCGGAGCTTGCCTCGCGCGTCGATCTCGCCGAGCGCTTCTCGCGGCTGGACAATGCGCCGCCTCATCTGGTCGGCCAGCTTGCCCGTGAAAACGAGATCCTGGTGGCGGGCCCGGTGCTGCGCCGCTCGCCCGTGCTCGATGAAGCCGCTCTCGTCGAGATCGCCCGGCTGAAAGGTCAGGGCCATTTGCTGGCGATGACGGAGCGGCCGACGCTGTCGACCGAGATCACCGACGTGCTGGTCGAGCGCGGCGATCGCGACGTGGTGCGCCGCGCCGCCGGCAATGCCGGCGCGATGTTTTCGCCGGGTGGCTATTCGGAGCTGATCAAGCGCGCGAGCCGGGATGGCGTGCTGACGCTCAAGATCGGCCAGCGCGAGGATCTCTCGGGCGATCACCTCAAGGAACTTCTCAACGGCACGCTCGACGTCATTCGCCGTCGCCTTTCCACGGTGGTCAATCCGGTGCGTCAGGTCGAGATCAAGCGGGCCATGGCCGCGATCGAGGAAGCTGCGCGGCCGGCGGGTCCGCGACGCGATTTCTCGGACGCGCAACGCACGGTGCTCGGCCTGCATCGCGGTGGACATCTCGGCGAGAGCGCGCTGCTCGGTTTTGCCAAGGCGCACAAATACGAGGAATCGGTCGCCACGCTCTCGGCGATGTCAGGCGTCAGGCTTCCAATCCTCGATCGCCTGATCTCGGGCGACCGCTACGATCCGATCCTGGTGCTAGGCCGCGTTCTGAATCTCGGCTGGCCCACGGTGCGCGCGCTGGTCCTGATGTGGTACGGGCCGCATCGCACGCCGGCCGATGCCGATCTTGAATCGGCGCGGATGAATTTCACGCGCCTGATGCCGGCGACGGCCGATCGCGTCGTGAATTTCTGGCGTAGCCGGCGGACGATCTAGCTTCTGCGAAATCGCAGGTAGGCTGCCTTGCGCCCTTCGCGCGCCGCCTTCCGTCCATAGCGCGTCATGGTGTAGCCCGCCCATGGCTGGCGAAAATCATCGGCGCGTTCGGCGAGCCACTGAAAATCAGGCGAGCGCGCAAGATGCGACAGTGTCCAGGCGCAGTAATCGTCGATGTCGCAGACGAAGCGGAACTCCCCGCCGGCCTCGAGTACGCGCGCCATCGCAGCGACCGTCCGGTCCTGAACGAAGCGCCGCTTCCAGTGCCGGCGTTTCGGCCATGGGTCGGGATGGATCAGATCGATCCGCGACAGCGAGGCATCGGGCAGCCACGCCAGCAGCTCGGCCGCATCGCCTGCGAACAGGCGGATGTTGGCGATGTTGGCGGCCTCGATCTGCGCGAGGATCTTGGCCATGCCGTTGACATAGGGCTCGCAGCCGATGAAGCCGGTCATCGGAAAGGTCTGCGCTTCCGCGGCGAGATGCTCGCCTCCGCCGAAGCCGATCTCGAGCCGCACATCTTCGGCCGCGGGATCGAAGATCCCGGCGGCGTTCGCCGGACGGTCCGCCGTGATGTCGAGCGACAGATGCGGCAGCAGGTGATCGACCAGTTCGGCCTGGTGCTGCCTGAGCTTGTGGCCCTTGCGCCGTCCGAAGAAGGCCCGCTCGCCGTCCGCGCGATCGGGATCTGATTTGCGTTCGCTCATCGCAGCGTCTGGTACAGGCGATGAAGCAGCCTTGCGCGCGGCTCGAGCGAGGAGACGTAGAGCTGCTCATAGTGCGTGTGCGCGCCCTTGCCGTCGACGCCGAGCCCGTCGAGCGTGCCGGTGTGCGGCGCGGTGAAATTGCCGTCCGAGCCGCCGCCGGTGTGGGTGTCGACCAGTTCGAAACCAAGTTCGGCGGCGAGCGACTTCGCGTGCTCATACAGCGAGGCGCCGGCATTGCCCTTCTCATAGGGCGGACGGTTGAGCTCGCCGGTGACGGTCACGGTCACGCCGTCGGTTTTCGACGTCAGTCCAAGAATCTTGCCGACGAACTCTTCCGCATCGTCGACACCAGGCACGCGCAGATCGACTTCGGCATAGGCTTCTTCCGGTGTGACGTTGGGGCGTGTGCCGCCGCGTACCACGCCGACATTGACGGTGACGCCGCGCTTCAGATCGTTCATCGCTTCCAGCGTCTGGATGACGTTGGCGAGCTCGCGCACGGCACTGCGGCCGTCTTCGGGGCGCGAGCCGGCATGCGCGGGCACGCCCTTGATGAAAACCTTGAAGCGCCCGACGCCCTTGCGCCCGGTGACGATCTTGCCACCGTCGCGCGCAGGCTCCGTCACCAGCACGTATTTGGCCTTGCGTCCTTCCGCTTCGATCAGCGCGCGCGAGGTCGGGCTGCCGATCTCCTCGTCTGAGGTGAACAAATGGGTGATGCCGAGCGGTGGACGGGTGGGTGCAGCGCAAAGCTCGCGAAAGGCGTGATAGGCGATGTAGGCACCGCCCTTCATGTCGTAGATGCCGGGACCGAACGCGCTGTCGCCTTCGACCTTGAACGGCAGGCGCGCGATGAACCCCATGGAGTGAACGGTGTCGAGATGGCTGAGCACCAGGATACCGGGTTGGTCCTGGCCCCAGCTCGAACGCACCACGAGATGATCGCCGCAGCCATCGGCGCCGGCCACGCGTTCGAGCGTGACGGGCAGATCGCGATAATGATCGGCAACCATCGAGGTCAGTTTGTTGACCTGCTCGGGGACTTCCGTCGGCGTCTCGATCTCCACCCAGCGGCGGATACCAGCAAGGATAGTTTGGGAATCGAACGAATTGGAGCTCGGCATGACCGTATCTGTGCCTTCGTATCGTATGATCTCGGTGGAAGCAGCATGGAGCGTGCCCGCAAATGACGACATAGGCCAGAACTGGCGCAGTCTCAAATCGGAAAGAAATCGCGCGTCAGCGCTTGTCCGGGCCTTCGCGGGCGGCGATCTGCTCGACGAGATCGACGATCGAACGGCGCAGCTTCGAATCGGTGATTCGGGTGAACGCCTTGGTCAGCGCGAGCCCTTCTGATGTGGCGAGGAAGTCGGAGACATAAGAGGGCGATGCACCTTCCGCGAAGCCGTTCGGTCCGGCTACGCCGCTCGGTCCGCCCTCGAACAGGAACGATACCGGCACCTGCAGAATCTCGGCAATCTGCTGGATTCGGCTGGCGCCAACGCGGTTCGTGCCTTTCTCGTACTTCTGGATTTGCTGGAATGTCAGGCCCAAAGCTTCACCGAGCTTTTCCTGGCTCATGCCCAACATGATGCGGCGCATACGCACGCGACTGCCGACATATTTGTCAACAGGGTTGGGCGCTTTCGACATTTCCTCAGCCCTCCAAACACCACCGTCGGCGCAATCGAAAGTATTGCCTCGGGTGACGACGACGTCAAAACTTCACTCTGATTGGGGAAACATTGCGGAGAAATTTAGCAATGCACCGCTGTCTTGCGCAGCCGGCGCAGAATGGGGAGCCCGTGTGCGGTCTGTCAACCGTCGGACTACGATTGTCAGAGGATTCCGGCCGCCTTGTCGGAAATCGCCAGCGACCGCGCGATCAGGGGTGCCGTTTGGCAACACGGCGTCGCACCGCCAAAATCACAGCCAGCGCGACGAGCATGGCTGCGGGGATGTCACCAACTCTCGCATAGACGGTGGGCGGAATTGCGGTGGGCAGGTTTGCATCCAAAATGCCTTCGATGCCGAGGCCGAGGCTGGCCACCGTGCGTCCCACCGGATCGATCACCGCCGAGATGCCGGTATTGGCCGAACGGACCAGCGGCAATCCGAGCTCGATGGCGCGCATCCGCGCCTGCTCCAGATGCTGGTACGGACCGGTCGAGATGCCGAACCAGCCGTCATTGGTGAGGTTCACCATCCAACCCGGACGCTCGTCACGCGTGCCGACTTCGCCAGGGAAGATCGCCTCGTAGCAGATCAACGGCAGCGCCGGCGGTGCACCCGGCAGCGGCAGCACGTGCCGCACCGTGCCGGCAATGAAGCCGCCGCGGACGCGTGTCAGTTGCTCGAAGCCGAGCTTCTCCATCGTGTCCTGGAACGGAAGATATTCGCCGAACGGAACCAGGTGCAGCTTGTCGTAGACCGCAAGCACGCTGCCGTCGTGGTCGATCACGTAGATCGAATTGTAGGCGCGGGTGATAGGCTTGCCCGGCGGCAGATCGGGGGCGCGCACCGATCCGGTGATCAGCACCGTGCCCTTGGGCAGCAGCTCGGCGATTTGCGCCATCGCGTCGGCTTCGCGGGTCAGGAAGAACGGAAAAGCGGATTCCGGCCAGATCAGGATCGTGGCGTCGCGCACGCCGGTCGATTGGGGACCGGATGCACGGTCCGACAGCGCCAGATATTTTTTCATCACCTCCGCCTTGGCGGAGTAGTTGAACTTGGCGTCCTGCTGCAGGTCCGGTTGCATCAGGCGCAGCTTGGTGCCGGCGACCATCGTGGTCGGATGCAGCGACAGGCGGATGGCGCCGAAGACGCCCATGACGACCAGCAGCGCGAGCGCCGCGGCCGGCACGCGCCATGCGAGGCTCCGATCGCGCGTGCGGTCGATCAGCACCGCCGGGCTTGCGAAGATCGCAACCGCGAGGAACGTCATGCCCCACTCGCCGATGAGGGATGACGCCTGCGCCAGCGCCAGCGGCTCCGACAGCGCATAGCCGAACGCATTCCAGGGAAAGCCCGTGAGCACGTGCCCGCGCAGCCATTCGCTGACGGTGAGGCTTGCTGCGAGCGCGAGAATGCGGGTGGCATCCTTGGTCCAGAGCAGGCGGGCCAGCGCGAAGCCGATGGCGGTGAAGATCGAGAGATAGGCCGGAAGGCCCAGCACGGCGAACGGCGTCAGCCAGGCGAATACGTCGGCGTCGACGAAGAAGGCGATGCCGATCCAGTAGAGGCCGGGGACGAAATAGCCGAGACCGAACCAGAAGCCGGTCAGCGCCGCGGCCGGGACGCCGCCATGTCGTCCTGCACCGGCGCCGTCGATCAGCCAGACCAGCACGGGGAAGGTGATGAACAGCACCGGAAAGATGTTGAACGGCGCCAGCGCCAGCACCGAGAATGCGCCACAGGCCATCGCCAGCAGCGCGCGCTTCCATCCCCAGGTCAGGATGATGGCGAGTGCAATCTGTCGAAATCGCTGGAACGCGGTCACTGCGGACCGGTCCCGTCGGCAGGCGGCGGGGTCGGCGTCTCGCCGGAAGGCGGCTGGCCGCTCTCGGGCGCGGTCTCGCGGCGGCTTCTCTCGCGCTGGGTGCGCGGGGCAGGGCGTTCCTTTCGCGTCGAAATGCGCAGCCGCTTGACGCGGCGCGGATCGGCATCGAGCACCTCGACCTCGTAATTGCCGGGGCCCGAGATCACCTCGCCGCGCACCGGCAGCCGGCCGACGAAGCTGACGAGATAGCCGCCCAGCGTCTCCACTTCCTCGCCGGCCTCGCCGGTGACGAAGTCTTCGCCGATCACGGTGCGGACGTCGTCGAGGCTGGCACGGGCGTCGGCGATGAAGGCGTTGTCGGGCAGCCGCACGATCGACGGCGGCTCGTCGCTGTCATGCTCGTCGTCGATCTCGCCGACGATCTGCTCGACGATGTCCTCGAGCGAAACCAGCCCGTCGCTGCCGCCATATTCGTCGACGACCAGCGCCAGGTGAATGCGCGTGGCCTGCATCTGCGCCAGCAGGTCGATCGCCCGCATCGACGGCGGCACATAGAGCAGCTTGCGGATGATGCGCGCGTCCTGGAGCGGCAGCGCGAGGTCCACGGCCTTCAAATCGAGCCCGGCCGGCAGCGGCTTCTTGCGCTTGGTCTTGGTGGCCTCCGACACCCGCGCGCGCGCGGTCATGAAGGCGAGCAGGTCGCGGATGTGGACGATGCCGACGGGATCGTCGAGCGTCTCGTTGTAGACGACCAGGCGCGAATGGCCAGCGCTCTCGAAACGGTCCATCAATTCGCCGAGCGGGATGTCGCGCTTCACGGCGATGATGTCGGCGCGATGCACCATGACGTCGGCGATGCGACGCTCGTGGAGGCCGAGGATGTTGCGCAGCATGGTGCGCTCGACCGCGGAAAAGCCGGTGTCGTCCGGCGTCGTCGCGTCGAGCACGACCTGGAGATCGTCGCGCACCGATCCGGCCTTCCAGCCGAACAGCGTGCGGATGGCGCGCAGCAGCCAGCCTTCCGCCGTCGGGCGCATGACCTCGCCAGGCGCGACCACGGCCGGCAGATTGGCCGTGTTGCGCGGATTGTCGTGAACGGGCTCTGAATCCGGCATTTCAGTGCGTTCCCGCTCGGTCCGCATACGGATTGGGGATACCGAGGTGGGCCAGGATCTCGGTTTCGAGCGCTTCCATTTCTTCGGCGTCGCCGTCGTTCTCGTGATCGTAGCCGATCAGGTGCAGGAAACCATGCACGGCGAGATGGCTCAAATGGTGATCGAACGGCTTGTGTTCCTCGTCCGCCTCGCGCCGCATGGTCTCGAAGGCGATCGCGATGTCGCCGAGCATGCGCGGCGCATCGCCCGGCTTCCATTCGCCCTCGGGCTGGAGCGCCGGAAACGACAGCACGTTGGTCGGCTTGTCCATGCCGCGCCAATTGCTGTTGAGCGTGCGGATGCCGGCATCGTCAGTCAGCATCACGGCCACTTCTGCATCCGCGACGTCTTCGTCGACGGATTCGGCGGCAGCGGCGACGGCGCGCTGGATCACGCTTTCGGCGTCGGGCTCGCTCTGCCAGCAATCGGCGACGACGAGGACTTCGGTGATGGGAAGGTTGGGATGTGACATGGCTTTGTTCGGAACGATGGGGCGCCGTATCCGCGCCCGCTTGGTCCGGTTGTTGTCTCGTCAGGATTTGTTGCCGGCGGGCGGCCGCTGCGGCGACCCTTCATAGGCAGCGACGATTCGTGCCACGAGCTCGTGGCGGATCACGTCCTCGGCTTTGAAATGAACTTGCGCAATGCCGTCGACGCCATCGAGCAGACGGGTCGCTTCGGCGAGACCCGAGGTCTGGCCGTTCGGCAAATCGATTTGAGAGGGGTCGCCCGTGACGATCATGCGACTGTTCTCGCCGAGGCGGGTCAGGAACATCTTCATCTGCATCGACGTCGTGTTCTGCGCTTCGTCGAGGATGATCGCGGCGTTGGTCAGCGTGCGGCCGCGCATGAAGGCGAGCGGCGCGATCTCGATCTCTCCGGTCTGCAGCGCGCGCTCGACGATGCGCGCGTCCATGAGGTCATAGAGCGCGTCGTAGATCGGACGCAGATAAGGATCGACCTTCTCGCGGAGATCGCCGGGCAGGAAGCCGAGCCGCTCGCCGGCTTCCACGGCGGGACGCGACAGGATGATCTTGTCGACTTCCTTGCGCTCGAACAATTGCGCGGCATGCGCGACCGCGAGCCAGGTCTTGCCGGTGCCGGCCGGGCCGATGCCGAACACCAGCTCGTGCCGCTTCAGCGCGCGGATGTAGGAGTCCTGGGCAGCCGTGCGCGCGCGCACCGGGCGCTTGCGCAGGTTGATGCTGTCGAAGGCGGTCTTCGCCGACTTGGCGTCGAACTCGAACAGCGACCCTTGCGCGATCACGGCGCGGATCGCGCCTTCGACTTCGCCCTGGTCGACATCCTGCCCCTTCACGGCGTGCGCGTAGAGCGTCTCCAGCACGCGGCGCGCGGCGTCGCAGCCGTCGCGCGTGCCGCCGATGGTGATGTGGTTGCCCTTGGAGTCCACGACGACGCCGAGACGGCGCTCGATCTGCGCCAGGTTCTGGCCATAGGGGCCGACCAGCGCGGATGCGGCGCGGTTGTCGTCGAAGTCGATGACGACCTGGGTCTCGGGTGGAACTTGCATGTCGCGGTCAAATTTGCGGCTGGGAGCGATAGAAGACGAATCCGATGCGCTTTTTGGCAAGGGTTCAGGCTCCAGTGGCGATGGATGATAAAGCGGATTCGCGCGCATCGCGCGGCGCGGCGAGCTCGCCGAGGAAGCTGTAGCGCTCGAGGCTGTCGATCCTGACCGGCAGGATCTGTCCGATGATGTCGGGGGAAGCCATCACATGCGCAGGCTGCAGGAAAGCGGTGCGCCCGACGATCTGGCCGTCCTTGCGCGCCGGGCGTTCGAACAGCACGTCGACCGTTGAGCCAATCGCAGCCTTGTTGAAGGCCGATTGCTGGCTGTCGATCAAGTCCTGGAGCCGCTCCAATCGCTGGTCCATCTCGGCGGGGGACACCGTCTCCTGCATATCCGCGGCCGGCGTTCCCGGCCGGGCGGAGTATTTGAACGAATAGGCTGCAGCGTAGCCGATTTGCGTGACAAGCGCGAGGGTGGCGAGAAAATCTTGCTCACTTTCGCCCGGGAAACCGACGATAAAATCTGATGAAAAAGCAATGTCTTGGCGTGCGGACCGGAAACGGTCGATGACTTCACGGTAATCATCGGCGGTATGTTTCCGGTTCATGGCGGCGAGAATACGGTCCGAGCCCGACTGCACCGGCAGGTGCACGAACGGCATCAAGGCATCGAGATCGCGATGGGCCGCAATCAAGCTGTCATCGACGTCGCGGGGATGGCTGGTCGAGTAGCGCAGCCGCGCGATACCGGGAATCTCTGCCAGGCGCTCCAGCAGCTTGCCGAGCCCCCAGCTTTTTCCGTCCGGCCCGTCGCCATGATAGGCGTTGACGTTCTGTCCGATCAGCGTGAGCTCGCGCACGCCATTGTCGGCGAGCCGCTTGACGTCGTCGACGATGTTCGCGACGGGTCGCGAGACCTCGGCGCCGCGCGTGTACGGCACGACGCAGAAGGTGCAAAACTTGTCGCAGCCTTCCTGCACCGTGACGAACGCGGAAATGCCGCGCGCGCGAATCGCGTCGGGCCTGGGCTGAGCCAGGAAGCCGAACTTGTCGGCGGCGGGAAATTCCGTCTCGATCGCGCGGCCTTCGTTGCGCGCCCGCTTCAGAAGCTCCGGAAGGTGATGATAGCTCTGCGGGCCGACCACGACATCGACAACAGGCGCGCGGCGCGTGATCTCGCCACCTTCGGCCTGCGCGACGCAGCCGGCAACCGCGATCTGCATGGCGCGTCCCTCGCGCGCGGCCTCGTCCTTGGCGACGCGCAGGCGCCCAAGCTCGGAATAGACCTTCTCGGAGGCCTTTTCGCGGATGTGGCAGGTGTTGAGGATGACGAGGTCGGCGTCCTCGGCGTTATTAGTCTCCACGAATCCTTCCGGAGCCAGCGTGTCCACCATGCGCTGGGCATCGTAGACGTTCATCTGGCAGCCATATGATTTGATGTGCAGCTTACGCGGCGGCTTCATGGAACCCGGAGGTGTGGTGGAGGACGGCCTTCAAATATAGGCTGGGGGTCCGAAAATCCAGCGATTGGGGGCATTTTCGGCCGTCATTCCGGGCCGCGCGCCAGCGCGAAGCCGGAATCCAGAGGTTTTGGCACGAGATTCCGGGTTCGATGCTCCGGGCCGCGCTCCGCGGTCCCGCCGCATCGCCCCTGAATGACGGCCAGAGACTAGCTAGCCCGTCAGGGCGTCCGCCGCGACCCGCCGGACCAGCTCCGGCAATTGATGCATGTCGGCGAAGGTCAGGTCGGCGCCGGCCCGGCGCAGGGTCTCGGCATGACCGGTTCCGCAATGACTGCCACCGCAAAAGCCGAGCACCTTCATTCCGGCCGCCCGTGCGCCGGCAATGCCAGCCAGGCTGTCCTCGACCACGACACAGCGCTCGGGAGGGACACCCATTTCCCTGGCCGCGAACAGGAACAGGTCCGGCGCCGGCTTGCCGTTCGTCACTTGCGAGGACGAAAAGATGTTCGGCGCGAGGCGTGCATAGAGTCCCGTGCTTCCGAGACTCACTTGCATGCGCGAATGCGAGCCGCTCGAGGCAACACAGACGCGTTGCGTCACGACGTCGAGCACATCGTGGATGCCGCGGATCGCTTCGAGGTCGGCTTCGAAGGCGCGAAACAGCTCGTCCTGGAGATCGCCGTGATAGGCCTCGGGCAGCTTGCGGCCGAGCTCGGCTTCGATCTCGAGATTGGCCTGTTTGGTCGAACGGCCGAGGAATCGCTCGGACACCTGCTCCGATGTAATGGGATAACCGTGGCGCGTCAGCACATCCGCATGGGCACGACAGGAGATCACCTCGCTGTCCACGAGCACGCCGTCGCAATCGAAGATGATGAGGTCTATCGGCACGAAACTCAAGACGCCGGCTTGTCGTCGTCGAGCGGGACGCAATAGAGCTCGAGCCTGTGATCGACCAGCTTGTAGCCGAGCTTGCGGGCGATCTCCGCCTGCAGCTTCTCGATCTCTTCGGAGGTGAACTCGATCACCTTGCCGTCGCGCAGATTGATGAGGTGGTCGTGATGGCTGTCGCGCATCGTCTCGTAGCGCGCGCGGCCCTCGCGGAAATCGTGGCGTTCGATGATACCGGCATCCTCGAACAGCTTGACGGTGCGATAGACGGTCGAGATGGAGATCTTGTCGTCGACCGCGACACAGCGCCGGTACAATTCCTCGACATCGGGATGATCGACGGCTTCCGCAAGCACGCGCGCGATGACGCGGCGCTGCTCGGTCATGCGCATGCCGGTTGCGGCACAGCGCGCTTCGATGCCGGTCGCCTTGGATGCCGAAGAAGGTTTGAGTCCAGTCATCATGGGTCCGCCTGACGGGGCGCTTTCTGCCATCAATGTTACGACAAGTCACGTCGCATCAGAAGTGCGTTCAATTGTTCCCCGTTGGCCTGCTTATAGTAGCGTTCGCGGCGCCCGACCACCACGAATCCGCCCCTCTCATAGAGCCGTCGCGCGGGCTGGTTGTTCTCCTCGACTTCCAGAAATATCGTGCGCACGCCACGCCCGGCGAGATGGCCGAGATGGGTCATCAGCAGCGCGCGGGAGAGGCCACGGCCGCGGTGGGACTGGTCGACTGCGACCGAGAGGATTTCCGCTTCGTCCGCTCCGATCCGAGACACTGCAAAGCCGATGATCTTGCGCCCCAGGCGCAAGCGGTGGACGAGCGTGTTACTCTCGCGGAGCATGCTCTCGAATTCGGCTTCGCCCCAGCCATGCGCGAATGATTGGCCGTGAAGCTGCGCCAGCCGCGCCGCGTCGCGCGCGGATGCCGGCTCGACGGCCGCAGTGCCGCCGCGCCACCATTCCGAAAGCCATCTCATCATGAGCTTACAGCTTGTGCGAGCGGAGGCAGCGCAGCCGGCTTCGCATCGGGCGCCTTGAGATAGAACGGCCGCGCCGGATTGGTATCGGGATTGGCCGCGGCACCGAGCCATGCGACCCAGCTGATGTCGGGCGCCGGCTGCGCGTCGACCGAAATGGGTTGCGGTCCATCCTTCGGCCAGCGCTCGGCGAGAATTTTGGCGGCATTGCCGACCAGATGCGGCGCGCCGAATTGCGAGGCTGCGATGGCCTCGTCGATCGACGCGACGCCGGGCCGCACCAGCTGGCTGCCGTCGCCGCCGACGATCTGGAAGTAGACGTGATCATGCCGCGCATCGATCGCCGAGATCACCGGGTCTGGCCCACTCTGGCCGACGATGGCGGCCGCATAGGCCGAGAGAGTAGTGAGGCCGACGGCCGGTCGCTTGGCCGCGAGCGCAAGTCCGCGGGCCGCCGAAATGCCGACGCGCAAGCCGGTGAAGCTGCCGGGGCCGACTGTAACGGCGATGCGGTCGAGTGCCGTGAAGGCGAGATCGGCCGATTGCATCACGCGTGCGATCATCGGCATCAGCGCTTCGGCATGGCCGCGCTTCATGAACAACTGCTCCTGCGCAAGGAGCTCACCGGCGTCGGTGTCGAGAACGGCGGCCGCGCACGCCTCCAGCGCGGTATCGATGGCAAGGATCAACATGAAAAAGCGAATGGCGAGTGGTGAACCGCGAATAGTCTAGCCGATAACGGTTTCATTCGCCATTCGCTGCTCGCCATTCGCGCACCGCGGCTACATCGGCCGGACTTCGACCACGTCGGGCACGAAGTGCTTCAGCAAATTCTGAATGCCGTGCTGAAGCGTGGCGGTCGACGACGGGCAGCCGGAGCAGGCGCCTTTCATGTTGAGATAGACGATCCCGTCCTTGAAGCCGCGGAAGGTGATGTCGCCGCCGTCATTGGCGACCGCCGGCCGCACGCGCGTTTCGATCAGATCCTTGATCATGTCGACCGTCTCGGCATCGGCCTCGTCGAAGAACTCGTCCTCGTCGTCGAGATCCACATCGCTCGTGAGCGCGCCGTCGGCGAGCAGCGGCGCGCCGGACATGTAGTGCTCCATGATGGCGCCCAGGATCGCGGGCTTGAGCTGCTGCCATTCACCGTTCGCCTTGGTCACGGTGATGAAGTCCGATCCATAGAACACGCCGGTGACGCCGGGCACGTCGAACAGCTTTTCGGCGAGCGGCGAACGGCCGGCGGCTTCGCGGCTCGAAAATTCCATCGGGCTGCCGTCGGATACGACGCGGCCGGGAATAAATTTCAGCGTGGCGGGATTGGGGGTGGCTTCGGTTTGAATGAACATGGTTTTCTCCAGACGTCGCCGGTTCAAGGCCGGCGCGTGCTCTCTTCCCTAGCAGATGGCGACGGAGAACGCACGATCAAGGGGTCGCAAGAGTATTTCGCTGTTATTTCAACGGGTTATCCGGCGGAAAAAGTTCTGCACCGTCGTGACCGGGCGTGTCCCTGTCCACCCACGTCTTGCATCTGCCAGCGCCAAGAACTGGATGCCCGGGACAAGCCCGGGCATGACGGTACTCGGGTTCGCCGCGCCTGGACGAGATGCCTGCGCAGCCGGACTTCAGCGCCGGCGGATGAAGCCGACGATGTCCTTGGAGAGGTTCATGGTCTCTTCGGCGATGGCACGCGCCCGGTCGGAACCATCGTTCAGGATGGCGTCGATGTGGCCGGGATCGGCGACGAGGCGCTTCATCTCGCCGGCGATCGGCGCGAGCTTGGTGACGCACAGTTCCGCCAGCGCGTTCTTGAAGCTGGAGAACTGGCCGCCGCCGAATTCGCGGAGCACGTCGGCCTTGGCGCGGCCCGAGAGCGCGGCGAAAATGCCGACGAGATTGTCGGCTTCGGGGCGCGCTTCGAGGCCCTTCTCTTCGCTCGGCAAAGGCTCCGGATCAGTCTTCGCCTTGCGGATCTTCTGCGCGATAGTGTCGGCGTCGTCGGTCAGATTGATGCGCGAATTGTCCGACGCATCCGACTTCGACATCTTCTTGGTGCCGTCGCGCAAGGACATCACGCGCGTTGCCGGCCCCGTGATCAGCGGTTCCGGCAGCGGGAAGAACAGGCCGTCATTGGTGCCCTGCGCGCGAATGGAGTCGCCGAAGTCGTTGTTGAACTTCTGCGCGATGTCGCGCGAGAGCTCGAGATGCTGCTTCTGGTCCTCGCCGACCGGAACGTGGGTCGCGCGGTAAAGCAGAATGTCGGCGGCCATCAGCACGGGATAGTCGAACAACCCGACGGATGCGTTCTCGCGGTCCTTGCCGGCCTTCTCCTTGAACTGGGTCATGCGGCCGAGCCAGCCCATGCGCGCCACGCAGTTGAAGATCCAGGCGAGCTCGGCATGGCCCGAGACCTGGCTCTGGTTGAACACGATGTGCTTCTTCGGGTCGATGCCGGCGGCGATGAATGCCGCGGTCACTTCGCGGGTGTTGCGCGCGAGCTCGGCCGGTCCGCCCCAGACGTCGAGGCCTTGCGTGATCGCGTGCATGTCGACGACGCAATAGATGCAGTTGTGGGTTTCCTGCATCTTCACGAAGTTGACGATCGCGCCGAGGTAATTGCCGAGGTGCAGATTGCCCGTCGGCTGGACGCCCGAAAAAACCCGTTCAACGAATGGCATGGTCAGTTTTCCTGAGAGGTCGCCGGCCGTCGTTTCCAACAGCGGCGCTGCCCCGTCAAGGGCAATTCGAGCGCCGCGCCGTCAGGCGGACCGTTTCAAGGCGTTAACCGCCTCGCGCCAGGACGCCGCGCCAAGGACTTGCAAGAGCAGGCCATAGACGGCGATCCCGGCCGCGATCTGCAAGCCCAGCGCGATGAACCTGATCAGGCCGTGGGCCTCCACCGGCATCAGCCCCCGCGTCAGCCAGAGCAGAGCGCCCATCGCGGCGGCGGCGAGCAAGATTCGCGGCAACCGCCTGCTGGCGGCGGCATCGACCGAGAAGCCGAACTCGCTGGTGCCCTTTCGGAGTAAGGAGACGGCGCTGCTCCAGGCGCCGGCGGCAATGCTCGCGGCGATCCCGCTCGCGCCGAAGAAGTGCCCGAGCAGGACGGCGAGCGCCACCGCGACCACAAAGCCTTTGGCCGTGGCGAGCAGCGGCGTCATCGTGTCGCTGCGGGCAAAGAAGGCGGGCGACAGCGCCTTGATCAGCACATGCGCCGGCAGGCCCAGCGCCAGCCACATCAGTGCATGCGCGGTCGCGGTGCTGTCCTCCGCGCCGAAGGCGCCATGCTCGAACAACAGCCGCACGATCGGCTCGGCCAGCACGGCAAGGCCGAGCGTGGCGGGCAGCGCAAGCCCGACCGCAAGTTCCAGCGCGCGCGATTCTGCATGCGCCACCGCCTCGCGGTCGCCGCTGCTGACGGCGCGCGTCAGCTCCGGCACCAGCACCGTGCCCATGGCGACGCCGACGATGCCGAGCGGCAGCTCGATCAGGCGGTTGGCGAAATAGAGCCAGGAGACGGCAGAAGGCGTCGCGGAGGCAATGATCGCACCGGCCACCATCAGCCATTGCGGGCCGGAGCTTGCGATCATGCCGGGAATGGCTTTCGCGAAGAAGCCGCGCATCTCCCTGTCGAAACTTGCGCGCAGTGGTGTTGCGAGCCGCGCGCTTCGCTGCGATCCCAGCATCACGAGCTGCAGCAGGCCGGCGATGCCGACAGTCGCGGCCAGCATCCATGCGGCGAAGGACGCGTCGGCGTGCCAGATCAGCAATATTGCGATGGCCGCAATCAGAGCGATGTTGAACAGCAGCGGTGAGAACGCCGTGAGCGCAAACCGCCCCTGCGCATTCAAAAGTCCCATCAGCACCGTGACCGGACCGGCAAAGGCGAGATAAGGCAGCATCAGCCGGGCGTTCTGGACGGCGAGATCGAGCGTGGGGCTGCCGACGAAGCCGGGCGCGATGATCATGATGATCAGCGGCATCAGAAGCGCGATCCCGATCGCGATCGCGATCAGGGCCGCGCTGACCGTGCCCAGCACGCGTCCGGCGAAGGCGGAGGCGGCCTCCGCGCCATCGCGCTCACGGACGCGCAGCCAGGCCGGGATCAGCGACGCATTCAGTGCGCCTTCGCTGAGCAGGCGTCGCACCACGTTGACGAGCTGAAATGCCGCCAAAAAGGCATCCGCCACCGCGCCGGTGCCGAGCAGCGCCGCGATCAGGGAATCGCGCGCAAAGCCCAGCAGCCGCGAGGCCAGTGTTCCCGTCGAGACGGTCAGGAAGGAGCGGATCATGCTCTTTGATCATACCGTTGCTTGCCCGCGCGGGGCCGGTCGTGATAGGCCGCGAGCCGGATTTCAGGCCGACAGGAAGCGGATTTCTGCGGGTATCGCAATCCGGCAAACAGGATCAAGGTGAATGGCTGACGTGAAATATGACGTTCTCGGCATCGGCAATGCGCTGTTCGACGTGCTGGTCCGGACCGATGAAGCCTTTTTGGTCAAGCACGGCATGACCAAGGGCAGCATGTCCCTGATCGACGAGGCGCGGGCCGCCGCCATTTACAATGACATGGGCCCTGCGACGGAAGTCTCGGGGGGATCTGCCGCCAACACCATCGTCGGCATCGGCAGCCTGGGCGCGCGTGCCGCTTATGTCGGCAAGGTCAAGGACGACCAGATCGGCAAACTCTATGTCCACGACATCCGCGCCGCCGGCGTCGCCTTCAACACGCCGCCCGCGAAGGACGGCCCCGCCACCGGCTGCTCCTACATCCTGGTCACGGACGACGGCGAGCGCACGATGAACACCTA
This sequence comes from Bradyrhizobium sp. CCBAU 53338, assembly GCF_015291665.1. Classification (NCBI taxonomy): domain Bacteria; kingdom Pseudomonadati; phylum Pseudomonadota; class Alphaproteobacteria; order Hyphomicrobiales; family Nitrobacteraceae; genus Bradyrhizobium; species Bradyrhizobium sp. CCBAU 53338. The sequence goes on along the minus strand of NZ_CP030048.1, from coordinate 32,658 downwards.
TCTCGGCGCGGCGCAGGATCTGTCGCCGGCCGATATCGATCCGGCCGAGATCGCGGCTGCAAAGATCGTCTATCTCGAAGGCTATCTGTGGGACCCGCCGGGCGCCAAGGAAGCCTTCCTGAAGGCTTCCAAGATCGCCCACGAGGCCGGCCGCAAGGTGGCATTGACGCTGTCGGATTCCTTCTGCGTCAGCCGCTATCGCGACGAGTTCCTGGGATTGATGCGGAGCGGCACCGCCGACATCGTGTTCGCCAACGAGTCCGAGCTGCACTCGCTCTACGAGACCTCCGACTTCGACACCGCGCTCAAGCAGCTGCGCAGCGACGTCAAGCTCGGCGTCGTCACCCGTAGCGAGAAGGGCTGCGTGGTGGTGACGCCGACCGACGCCGTCGCTGCGCCCGCTTCGCCGATCGCGCAGCTGGTCGACACCACCGGCGCCGGCGATCTGTTCGCGGCCGGCTTCCTCTATGGTCTCTCGCGCGATCTCTCGCACAAGCAGTGCGGCGAGCTCGGCGCGCTTGCGGCTGCCGAAGTGATCCAGCACATCGGCGCAAGGCCGCAGGTGTCGTTGAGGGAATTGGCGCAGCAGCGCGGGCTGACGGTCTAAGGTTCGCGCCTCACGCTCCGCTGTCGTTGCCCGGCCAGTGCGCAATTGCGCACAAGGACCGGGCGACCCGGTATTCCAGAGACGTCAGTGGTTCAATCGAGAAGCCGCGGCGTACTGGATTCCGCGGGGAATGACAGAGTGATTGGAGTGGCAGCGGAGCCGCCTCACGCCGTCTTCGCCGCCTTCAGCCCCAGCCGCTGCTCCACCGCATCCCGCATCACGAATTTCTGGATCTTGCCGGTCACCGTCATCGGAAATTCGTCGACGAACTCGACGTAGCGCGGGATCTTGTTGTGGGCAATCTGGCCGTCGCAGAAGGCGCGGACCTCCTCGGCGGTCAGCGTCTCGCCCGGCCTGACGCGGATCCAGGCGCAGAGCTCCTCGCCATAGCGCGTGTCGGCCACGCCGAAGATCTGCACGTCCTGGATCTTGGGGTGGCGGTAAAGGAACTCCTCGATCTCGCGCGGATAGAGGTTCTCGCCGCCGCGGATCACCAGATCCTTGATGCGGCCGACGATGTTGCAGTAGCCCTCGTCGTCGATGGTGGCGAGGTCGCCGGTGTGCATCCAGCCGTTGGCGTCGAGCACGTCGCCGGTCTTTTCCTTCTCCTCCCAATAGCCCAGCATGACGCTGTAGCCGCGGGTGCAGAGCTCGCCGCGTTCGCCGCGCTTGACGATCTTGCCTTCGAGGTCGACGACCTTCACCTCGACATGCGGATGAATCCGCCCGACGGTGGAGACGCGCCGCTCCAGCGGATCGTCCGTCGCGCTCTGGAAGCTGACCGGGCTGGTCTCGGTCATGCCGTAGGCGATGGTGACCTCGCGCATGTTCATCTCGGTGTTGACGCGCTTCATCACCTCTATCGGGCAGGGCGCGCCGGCCATGATGCCGGTGCGCAGCGATTTCAGGTTGAACGTCTTGAACTCGGGATGATCGAGCTCGGCGATGAACATGGTCGGTACGCCGTACAGCGTCGTGCATTTCTCCTGCTCGATCGCGCGCAGCGTCGCGAGCGGATCGAACCCCTCGCCGGGATAGACCATGGTTGCGCCGAGCGTGACGGAGGCGAGATTGCCCATCACCATGCCGAAGCAGTGGTAGAGCGGCACGGGGATGCAGATACGATCCGCTTCGGTGAGGCGCATCGCGCGCCCCGTGAAATAGCCGTTGTTGAGGATGTTGTGGTGCGTCAGCGTCACGCCTTTGGGCGATCCCGTGGTGCCGCTGGTGAACTGGATGTTGACGGGGTCGTCGAACTGGAGCGCAGCACCAAGCGCAGCGAGTTGCTCGCGATGCTCCGCCTTGCCCATGTGCGCGACTTCGTCGAACGGGATCGTGCCGGGCGCGGAAGGACCGCCGATCTGGATCACCATCCGCAAGGCGGGCAGCCGCGCCGCCTGCAGCCGGCCGGGCCTGGCGCCCGCCAGCTCCGGCAGCAGCGTGTTGAGCATCTCCATGTACTGGCTGGTCTTGAACGCCGTCGCGGAGACGATCGCCGCGCAGCCGACCTTCTTCAGCGCGAACTCCAGCTCGCTGAGCCGGTAGGCGGGATTGATCGTCACCAGGATCAGGCCGGCCTTGGCGGCGGCGAACTGCGTCAGCGTCCATTCCGGCCGGTTCAGCGACCAGATGCCGATCCGCTCGCCGCGTTTCAGGCCGAGCGCGAGGAAGCCGGCGGCGAGTGCGTCGACGCGTTCGGCGAATTCCGCCCAGGTCCAGCGCACGCCATGGCTCGGCGAGACCAGCGCCTCACGCCCGCCCCAGCGCCGTACCGCGTGGTCGAGGCTGCGACCGATGGTGTCGCCGAGCAGCGGCGTGTCCGAGATGCCGCAAACGTAACTGTCGGCTTTGCCTGCAAGATCGTTCGCCAAGGTCGTCTCCTCGAAATCATTGCCTCGTGCCTGAAGCCGAGGGCTTTCGGGCACGAGGTTATCCGTTGCCGATCAGGCGCGCGACGCCGCGCGCCTCATACTAAGGGGTTAGGCCGCCTTCTTGCCGCTGCCCGCATCGAGCCCGGCATAGACGCCGCGCTCGAAGCCCGCGAATGCCTGCAAGCATTTCGCGTCCGCAAACGGCAGCAGCTGCATCAGGATCACGCCGGTGACGTCCCGCGCAGGATCGATCCAGTAATAGGTGTTGGCGAGGCCCGCCCAGGCGAGGCTGCCGGCGCTGCGGCCCTCCGCGGTCCTGGCGGTGTTGATCATGAAGCTGAGGCCCCATTTCTTCGCCTGCTCCGGATACAGATCGACGTCGTTGGTGTAGGGCGGCGCCGCGCTGGTCATCTTGGTCATGTTGAGATCGCCCATCTGGTTCTGCCCCATCATGGCGATCGTCTCTGGTTTAAGAACCTGGTTGCCGTTGCCGCGGCCCTTGTTCAGGATCATCTGGGTGAACTTGATGTAGTCGGCCGCGGTTGAATAGAGGCCGCCGCCGCCCATGTGGAATTCCGGATTCTGCTCGAGCTCGAATGGCATCGCAGCGAGCTGGCCGTCCTCGCCGCGGGCATGCATGCCGACGAGACGCTTGCGCATGTCGTCGGTGATCTTGAAGCCGGTGTCGGACATGCCGAGCGGCGCAAACAGGTTGTCGCGCAGATATGCGTCGAGCCGCTTGCCGCTGACGGCTTCCACGGCCTTGCCGACGAAATCGATATTGGTGCCGTATTCCCAGCGCGTGCCGGGATCGGTCATCACGGGCGTCTTCAGCGCCGCGTTCTGGCAGGTGATGATTCCCGGCGTGCCGGTCTTCTCCATGTAGCGCGCGAACTCGCCGTTCCACATGTCGTAGCAGAAGCCCGCCGTGTGGGTCATGAGCTGGCGCAGCGTGATTGCGCTCTTTGCCGGCCGCAGTTTTGGTTCGCCCTTGGCGTCGAAGCCTTCGAGCACCTGCGGCTTGGCGAGATCGGGCAGCAGCGATCCGATCGGCGCGTCGAGCGACAGCTTGCCCCGCTCGACCAACTGCATCGCGCCGGCCGACGTCACCGCCTTCGTCATCGAGGCGATCCAGAACACGCTGTCCGCGGTCATCGGGTCGGGCTTGGAGAGATCGCGCTTGCCGAACGCGCCCTGATACAGAATTTCGCTGCCGCTGGCGGCAATCGCAACAACGCCGGGAATCTCCTTGGCGTCGCTCGTCTTGCGCAGAGTCTCGTCGATCTGAGCTTTGCTTTGCATACGCGTTTCCTCCGGTTTGATTATTGTTGGAAGTGAACGGATTGTCCTCCCGCATCCGTCGTGCGGCAAGGGTGGCGATATGCAGCCTTCGGTCGCGATGTCGTGATTTGACGGTCTGCGCCCCACGCGGGACGACTGATCTGCAACACTTCTTCGCAATCTGCGGTGGATGGCCGCAACTGACCGTGACCTTGGATGGGCTCAGGCGGTATGTTTCAGGCGTTTGAAGCACTAGAAACATTTTGTGCGTTGCGGCGTTCAGCTGACGGCCTGATCGGCGGCTGACGTTAAGATTTGAAGCAAATTTGGCGGCCGCCGAACCGGCCGCGAGGGGACTTTAAGATGATTTCGACCTGGAGCGAATGGAAGCGCTATCCCCGTCCCGGACGGGGCGACAATCTGGAAGCGCCGATCTCGCCCGGCATTTACGAAGTCCGGATCGCCGGTACCGGCGCACTCTATTCCTTCGGAGCGGTCGACAATCTGGCGCAGTCGCTGGCGCTGCTGCCGGTCGGCTCGAAATCCTGGTTCGGCCGCCGCGACACGTCAGACGTGCCAGATCTCGAATATCGCACCTGCGCGACCTCCTCGAAGGCCGACGCCAAGGCGGCCGCCGAGCGCATGATCGGCCGGCGCGAAACTTATATGAGCGGCGCGGCGTAACCACGCCGCTGTCGGCTTTACTCCCATCAGCTGTGCGTTGCGGGACGGTGCATTACGTACCCGATATCCCTATATTCCGGGCCGACCCGAATGCCCCTGAGGGAGTAACGCAATGACGCCGACCGCCGCCGCACGCGCCCAGCACGCCACCGCCACCTTGCGTGACCGGTTGAAGGATCCTTCGCTGCTGAGGGAGGCCTGCTACCTCGACGGCGCCTGGGTCGGCACGCCCGTTTTTGCGGTGAACAACCCCGCCACCGGCGTCGAGATCGCAAAGGTCCCGCAGCTCGGCGCGGATGATACCACCAAGGCCGTCGAGGCCGCGCAGCGCGCCTTCCCGGCCTGGGCCAGGCATACCGCCAAGCAGCGCTCCAACATCCTGCGCAAATGGTTCGAACTCATCACGACCAATCGCGAGGACCTCGCGCTGATCCTCACCTCCGAGCAAGGCAAGCCGCTGTCGGAAGCGCTCGGCGAGGTCGACATCGGCGCCGCTTATATCGAGTTCTTCGCGGAGGAAGCGAGGCGTGTCTATGGCGAGACCATCCCGTCGCAGCGGCCCGATGCGCGCCTGCTCGCGATCAAGCAACCGATCGGCGTCTGCGGCGCCATCACCCCGTGGAATTTCCCGAACTCGATGATCACCCGAAAAGTGTCGCCGGCGCTGGCCGCGGGCTGCACCGTGGTGCTCAAGCCCGCCAACGAAACGCCGCTGTCGGCTTTGGCGCTGGCCGTGCTCGCCGAGAAGGCCGGCATTCCCAAGGGCGTGCTCAACATCATCACCGGTGATGCGCCGCCGATCGGCAAGGTGCTGTGCGAGCATCCGGCCGTGCGTTTCGTCGGCTTCACCGGCTCGACCGCGGTCGGCAAGATTCTCTACCAGCAGGCCTCGGTCGGCGTGAAGCGGCTCGGCCTCGAACTCGGCGGCAACGCGCCTTTCGTGGTGTTCGACGACGCCGACATCGATGCGGCGGTCGAAGGTGCGATCGTCTCGAAATACCGCAACATGGGCCAGACCTGCGTCTGCGCCAACCGCATCTACGCCCAGGACAAGATCTACGACGCCTTCGTTCAGAAGCTGTCCGCGAAGGTCGCGGCGATGAAGATCGGCGACGGCACCGAGAGCGGCGTGACGCAAGGGCCGCTGATCAACATGAAGGCGGTCGACAAGGTCGAGCGCCACATCGCGGACGCCGTCAAGCGCGGCGCCAAGGTCGTCACCGGCGGCAAGCGCAGCGAGCTCGGTCGTTCCTTCTTCGAGCCGACCGTGCTTGCCGACGTCAAGCCCGACTCGCTGGTGTCGCAGGAGGAGACCTTCGGCCCGCTCGCGCCGGTGATCCGCTTCAAGGACGAAGTCGATGTGATCGCGATGTGCAACGCCTCGCCGTTCGGCCTCGCCTCCTACTTCTACTCCCGCGATCTCGGCCGCGTCTGGCGCGTCGCCGAGGCGCTGGAATCGGGCATGGTCGGCGTCAACACCGGCCTGATCACCACCGAGGTCGCGCCCTTCGGCGGCGTCAAGGAAAGCGGCCTGGGACGCGAAGGATCTCGTCACGGCATGGAAGAATATGTCGAGATCAAATACGTGATGATGGCGGGAGTGTAGCGCCAGCTGGCGTCGCTTGACGCAGGTCAAGAGGCCTCGGGCAAGACTCCGTAATTTGGCGCGAGCGGCAGGGTGGTGCACACGCAGGATTGCGGCTCGCGAATGCTGACGAGGATCTCTTTCGCTCCAGGTGAGAAGCGGCTGCTTGGCCGCTTCTGGCAAAGCGCATCGGGATATTGGCGGGGCCCCACCGCCTGGGTCGCATGGGCCCTCGTCCTCGGGTTGATCATCAATGTTGTCCTGCAACTTCTGACCCAATACGGCCTGAACTTCTGGAATCGGGACTTCTTCAACGCCATCGGCCGGAAGGATCAGGCCGAACTCCTGCTCCAGGCGTTCCGGTTTCTGCCGCTGGCGGCGGCGAGTATCGCCTTGACCGTATTCTCGGTGTGGGCGCGCATGACCCTGCAGCGCTCCTGGCGCGAGTGGCTAAGCAACCGCCTCTATGACGATTGGCTCGGAGGTTCTCGCCTTGCCAGGTCGGGTCGCCTCGCCGGACACCACGAGGCGCCGGAATATCGGATCGCCGATGACGCCAGGGTCGCAACCGACTTGCCGATCGATCTTGTCACCGGGCTGCTTCAGTCGTTGCTCACGATCGGCACGTTCATCGGGGTGCTGTGGTCCGTCGGCGGCGATTTGCAGGTTCATCTCGATGGTCTGGACTTCACGCTTCCCGGATATCTTGTCCTTGCTGTGATCGCATATTCCGCCTTGCTGGCGCTCGGCATCTGGTTGACAGCCGGCCACCTGACGCGAGTCATCGAGGAGAACAAGCGCATGGAGGCCGAACTGCGGGCGATCGGAACGCATGTTCGCGAGGGTGTTGAAGGCAAGGTCATTTCCGAGGACCGGCCGAATGGCCGTCACGCCGTCGTGTCGGCATTGAAGGCCGTGATCGCGATCTGGCGCATCTATTGCTGGCAATTGATGCGGATGACGCTGGTTACGTATACCAGTCTTCTGGTCACGCCGGTGATCGGTCTTCTGCTGTGTCTTCCCAAATACCTGGCCGATGCGCTGACGCTAGGCGAAGTCGTTCAGGCGTCGGCAGCCTTCGTCGTCGTGCAGACCGCGTTCAACTGGTTCACGGACAACTACGCCAAGCTTGCAGAATGGACGGCCTCCGCCAACCGGGTTGCCGAACTCATGTTGGCGCTGGACGAATGGCATGCGACCGAGTCCTGAGCCAGGCCGACCCGGTCAACCAACCGCACGTGTTTTCGCGTCCTACCGCCGCAGCACCGCGATCGTCCGGTTCGCAAAGGTCAGCCGCTCCGCCATCACCGACACGAAATAGGTCAGCAGCTTGTGGCTGAGCGCGGGCGCTTCTTGCTTGATCGCGTCGAACTGGTGCGTGTTCAGCACGTAGAGAACGCTGTCGACCTCGGCCTGGATGGTGGCGCTGCGCGGCGCGTGTGACACCAGGCCCATTTCGCCGATCGTGGTGTAGCGGCCGAGGCTGCGCACGCGCGTGCTGCGGTCTTCATCGGCGGGAACCATGATGCCGACGCGGCCCTCGAGGGCTCGACGCCAAGATCGGTCGCGCTGCGCGTGATCTCCTGGCGAAAGCCAGGACCCCATTACCCCAGGGACGAGTTTGGCGAAGACCGGTCATTCGAGATTAGCACTGTCCGCGATCGAGAGACCTCGCGGTATGGGTCCTGGCTTTCGCCAGGACGACAATGGATAGCCGGCCTAAATCTTCAGCTCTTTCCCCGTCACCCGCCGATACGCTTCCAGGTATCGCTTGCTGGTCGCGTCCACCACGCTCGCCGGCAGTGGCGGCGGCGGGGCGTCGCCGTTCCAGCGGCCGGCGCGGCGCTCGATGTCGAGATAGTCGCGCAGGGGCTGCTTGTCGAAGCTCGCCTGCGGCTGGCCGGGCTTGTAGGCATCGACCGCCCAGAAGCGCGACGAATCCGGCGTCATGACTTCGTCGATCAGGATGATGCGACCGTCCTTGTCGCGGCCGAACTCGAACTTGGTGTCGGCGATGATGATGCCCTGCTCGCGTGCCAGCTCCTCGCCGAGCGTGTAGATCGCACGCGTCATGCTTTCGAGCGTGTAGGCGACGTCGTCGCCGACGACTTCGCGCATCTTCGCGATGGTGATGTTTTCGTCGTGGCCGGTCTCGGCCTTGGTGGCGGGGCTGAAGATCGACGGCTCGAGCTTCTCGCTCTCGACCAGGCCGGGTTTCAGCTTCTCGCCCGCCAGCGTGCCGCTCGCCGCATATTCCTTCCAGGCCGAGCCAGAGAGATAGCCGCGGATCACGCATTCGATCGGAAAGACGGTGGTGCGGCGGGACAGCATGGCGCGGCCGAGGATCTCGGCGCGATGCGGTTTCAACGCCGGCACGGCCGCGATGATCTCGTCGGTGTCGGCGCTGATCATGTGATGCGGCACGATGCCTTCGAGCTTGTTGAACCAATACGCGCTGATCTGGGTCAGCACTGCGCCCTTCATCGGGATGGTCTCGCCCATGACGACGTCGAAGGCGCTGATGCGGTCGGTGGTGAGGAGCAGCAGGCGGTCGTCGTCGACGGCGTAGATGTCGCGCACCTTGCCGCGGCCGATCTTGGTCAGGGGCAGGTCGCTGGAGAGCATCGTGGTCATCGCAAGGCTTTCGTAGACTTGGCTTCGGAAAGGTTATACGGCCGCGCCTGATGGCACGGCCGTATGCGGGATTAGCCTATTCCGGCAGCGGAATGAACTCATGTTCCTGCGGAACCGCGGCGAAGCGGCCGGTTTTCCAGTCCTGCTTGGCCTGCTCGATCCGCTCCTTGCTGGAGGAGACGAAATTCCACCAGATGTGGCGCGGGCCTTCCAATGCATCGCCACCGAGAAACATCATCCGCGTGGCCTTCAGCGCCTTCACCGTGATGCGGTCGCCGGGACGGAAGATCAGCAGCCGCGGCCCCTCGTAGCGCTCGTTCGCAATCTCGACCTCGCCGTCGACGACGTAGATCGCGCGCTCCTCGTGATCGGGGTCGAGCGGCACGATCGCGCCGGCGGCGGCCGTGACCTCGGTGTAGAACCAGGGCGAGACCATCTTCACCGGCGAGGTGATGCCGAAGGCCGAGCCGGCGATCACCCGTGCGTTAAAATCGCGCTCGGAGATCATCGGCAGATCGCCCGCCGCATAGTGCTGGAACGAAGGATCGATCTCCTCGGAGCCTTCAGGCAGCGCGATCCAGCTTTGCAGGCCGAGCATCTTCTGGCCCGATGCGCGCTGCGCGTCCGGCGTACGCTCGGAATGGGCGATGCCGCGTCCGGCGGTCATCAGGTTCATCGCGCCGGGCGCGATCTCCTGCACGTTGCCCTCGCTGTCGCGATGCATGATGGATCCGTCGAACAGATAGGTGACGGTGGCAAGGCCGATATGCGGATGCGGCCGCACGTCCATGCCCTTGCCGGAGACGAACTGCACCGGGCCGAAATGATCGAAGAAGATGAAGGGCCCGACCATCTGCCGCTTGCCATGCGGCAGCGCGCGCCGCACCTCGAATCCATCGCCGAGATCGCTGGTGCGGGGCACGATGACGAGATCCAGCGCATCGCAGGACATGGGATCGCCGAGCACGGGATCGTTGGAGGGCTGCCAGCTCATGGTGGACTCCTTCTGTGTATCGAGACTGATGCTAGCAGGATTTGGCGTCGTCGTCGCGACAAAGGCCAACCACACGCTCCGCTGTCATGCTCCGCGAAAGCGGGGCATCCGGTACGCCGCAGCTCATCGATTCCATCACAACCGTCTCGGCGTACTGGATCGCCCGGTCAAGCCGGGCGACGACAGCGGTGGCTGCTGCTAGGCTTGGAATGCGGATGGTTCTTGAAAAAACCGGCGCAACGAACGATGTTCGGTCGAGTGCAACCGTGACCAGCTACGTCTCCTGATGACTCTTGCCGCCCTCGACCTCGCCTTTCGCGCCGCCAGCGTCGCGCTGCTGCTGGTGCTGGCGGCGTCGCTGTTACATGATTTTCGCAATGTGCCGGCTGCCCGCCTCGGTGCGGCCTTCGTGCTGGGCTCGGTTGCGCATGTGGTGAGCTACTCGCTGGATGTCACGTCGCGGGTCCCGCTCTGGCATGCACCGCTGATCGCGATATCGACCGGCACCATCGTGGTCTTCTGGCTGTTCACGCGCGCCCTGTTCGACGACGAGTTTCGCCTCCGCTGGTGGCATGGTTTGATCTGGGCGCTGGTGGCGGCCTACAGCTTCGCGGGCTGCGTCTGGATTGCGCCCGGCGGCCATGTGCGGTTCTCGGTGACGGTGGTCAATCTGATCGTGCTCGGCTTCATCGGGCTTGCGGTCGGGCAGATGATCGCTTCCTGGCCGACTGACCTCGTCGAGCGCCGCCGCCGCGTTCGTGTCTTCATCGTCTGCGCGATCGCGCTTTATGGCGGGCTGAACGCGGTGCTCCAGATCGCGGTCGCCGGCCGCCATGTCGGCGCTGCAGCCGAAACCGTCAATGCCGGGGTGCTCGCCTGCACCGTCGCGGCGATCGTCTATGCCATGATGCGGGTTGACGGGGCGGAGCTGTTTCCGGTGGCGGCGGAGCCCGCACCGCCTGACGCTTTCAGTCAACCTGCCGCCGATGACGCCGCCGATCGAAAGCTCATCGACGCCTTGATGCGGCTGATGGCGGACGAGCGGATCTACCGGCAGGAGAACATCACCATCGGCGTGCTGGCCACCCGGCTGAAAATTCCGGAATACAGGCTGCGCCGGTTGATCAACCAGCGGCTCGGCTACCGCAACTTCAATGTTTTCCTGAACAACCACCGCATCGAGGAAGCCAAGGCCGCGCTCGCCGATCCCGACCAGGCCGAGGTTCCCGTCATCACCATCGCGATGGATGCCGGCTTCCAGTCGCTCGGCCCGTTCAACCGCGCCTTCAAGGCGGTCACGGGCGTGACGCCGACGGAATATCGGCGCCTCAAGGCCGATGCGGCCTAGATTTTAGGTTATTGAAATTACATTAGAATTCCGAAATCGACCAGCCCCGGTCAGTTTCGATGAGACCGATTTTCGAATCCGGCGAGCGTGTATCGCGCGCATCCGGCCTGCTCTCCCGCACTCGCACCCCAGCCGGAGAAAGCCCGTGATTCGTCGCCGCAAGATCGTCCTCCTCACCACCGCCATCGCCTGCGCCGGTCTCGCGCTCGGCGCGGCGCGGGCGCGTGACGTGCCCAAGGTCGCCACCGGCTTCATCGCCGACACGCTCTGCTCGGAGATCTTCGTCTCCGGCCTCGATCCCCACCGGGACCTCACTGAAACCACCGACGCGATGCCGGGTACGGGTCTGCTCACCTGGGCGATGGATTTTCGGGTCGATCGCGCCCGCAAGGACGTCACGGTGTCCCTGTTCGGGATCGGCCGCAGCCATGCCGTCTACCGCGACGGGCTCGGCTGCACGCTCGAGCATGGTCGGGGGATCGCCGACGTCGCGCTGCCGCCTGACGACAAGCAGCCCGCGTTACTCCCCGAGATTGCCGGCCCCGGGCTCGTGCCGCCGCAAAGCGCAGGCCTGGCGGCGGCGCTCGACCGTGCCTTCACCGAACCCGCGCAACCGCCATATCGCCGCACCCGCGCGATCGTCGTCATGAAGGCCGGCCGCATCATCGCCGAACGCTATGCCGACGGCATCGGCCCGGAGACGCAACTGCTCGGCTTCTCCATGACGAAGTCGGTGATGTCGGCACTGACGGGCATTCTCGTGCGCCAGGGCAAACTGAAGCTGGATGGACCCGCCCCCATCGCCGCGTGGCGAAACCCCGACGATCCGCGCCATGCCATCACCGTCGACCAGTTGCTGCGTCACACCGCCGGCATCGCGCTTGGAAGTTCGTTGGAGGCCAAGCTTGGCTCCGCGCTCGAACCGGTCAACACCATGAAATATGCCGAGGACGATATGGCCAGCTTTGCCGAGCGCGCGCCGCTTGCGACAGCACCGGGCACGACGTGGAATTATCATGACGGCAACTTCATCATCCTCGCGCATCTGCTGCGCGATGCCGCCGGCGGCAAGCCCGCCGATGCGCTCGCCTTCGCGCGCCGCGAATTGTTCGCGCCGCTCGGCATGGTCAACGTCACGCTCCAGCTCGATGCTGCAGGCACGATCGAGGGCTCCGGCGAGATGCTGGCCTCCGCGCGGGACTGGGCGCGCCTCGGCCAGCTCTATCTCAATGACGGTGTGGTTGGTGGCAGACGCATTCTGCCGGAGGGATGGGTGAACTATTCGGCATCCGCCACGCCAAATGCGTGGGTCGGCACCGGCGCCGGCTTCTGGACCAACCAGGGCGACAGTTTTGGCGCGAAGTTTCGCGTGAAGCACGGCTGGCCGCGCGATGCATTCTTCGCCAAGGGCACGATCGGTCAGTACACGATCGTGATTCCATCGGAGAAGCTGGTGATCGTGCGCCTCGGCCGCTCGCCGAACTTCCCGCCGCTCGCCGATGGTGTGTTCGATCTCGTGCGCGATGTCGTGGCGACGACGCGTGAGGGCGGAAAGCTCGCGGGAGCGAACTAGGCGACTATTGCCGCCCCAGCTCCGTCGCCTTCGCCACGCGATCGAACCGCTCCAGCGTCATGATCGCGTCGGCGAACTTGTCGGCCCGTGCATTCAGCACGGGCCGCGCCAGCGTCAGGAACTTCTGCTGCATCGCCTGTGCGTCGGGGAAGGACGTCGGCTCTCCGGATGGATCGGCGTAGAGCCGCTCATGTACACCGTCTTCAGTGGTGATGCTGACGCGCGCGCCGAAGGGATGGGTACGGCCGATCTCGAGCCGGTCGTCCTGCACCACGTCGAACTTGTCGGCGAGCGCGTCGATGGCGGCATCGCCGAGCCTGGCGTAATCGTCCCAGCCGAACGAGCCCTGGTCGAGCGCGAGCGCGCCGGTGAAGAACATCGAGAACTGGCCGCCGACGATCGAGGTCGGATGCCGCTTGGTGGCGGCATCGCCTGTCAGCGTGATGCCGTTGCGATGCAGGCCGATCTCGACGCGCTTGACCTGGTCGGGCGTCAGATTGTGCTCGCGCCGCATCGCGATCAGGGCGTCGATCGCAGCATGGGTGTAGCGGCAGCTCGGATACGGTTTGACGCCGATCTTCATGGTTTCATAGGTCTTGCCGAGCCCGGCGACGGCCTTGTCGGGATGCGCGTCATCGGTGTAGCCGGCGAGCAGGCCGTGCTTGCCCTCGACCGATTCCGTCGCGCCGACGAAATCGTTGCGCGCCAGCGTCGCGGCGATCACGCCGTTCATCGCGGCAGCGCCGACCTGGTAGCGCTTGTTCCAGGCGCCGTTCATCAGAAATTGCAGCGAGCCTGCGGCCTGGCTGCCGGCGACGCCGAAGGCGGCGATGATCTGCGGCTCGGTGAGGCCGAACAGTTTGGCCGCCGCTGCGGCCGAACCATAGGTGCCGGCCGTCGCGGTCGGGTGGAATCCGCGCGCATAATGCGAGGTCGGGTCGAGCGCGTTGCCGAGCCGGCAGCAGACCTCGTAGCCCGCAACGATCGCCGTCAGCACGTCGCGGCCCGAAGCGCCGACCATCTCGCCGACGGCAAACGCGGCCGGAACCACCGGCGCGCTGGGATGCAGCGAGGAATCGGCGTGGGTATCGTCGAAATCGAGGGAATGGCCGAGTGCGCCGTTGAGCAAAGCGGCGACCGCCGGCGTCCAGGTCTTGCTGTCGCCGAACACGGTGGAATCGCCCTTGGTGTCGAGCGAGAGCGCTTCCAGCATCTTCAGCAGCGACGGGGTGGATTCCGCCTCGCTCCGCGCCCGGATGGCGCTGCCCAGGAAATCCAGCGTCAGCACCTTGGCGCGATCCAGCACCTCCGCCGGAATATCGGCGAATTTCAGGTTGGCGACATAGGCGGCGAGCGTTGCGGTTTCGTGGGCCATCGTGTTTCCTCGTTTTGGCCGGCAAGTTAGGCGGGCTGATTTTGCCTTTCAAGCGGCCTTGGGGCCGCGGGCATCAGCTATGCTCTTGGCTGGTGGGATGAGGATGGGTCCGGGACATCAGACGATGATTTCAGCAAGACAGTTGTTCGACCGTGTCTGGTCGCGCAGGACGCAGCTGGGGCTGGCGGTCCGGGTCACGGTCGCGGCCACCGCGGCCTACGCACTCGCCACCGCGCTGCATCTGTTGTTGCCGCTCTGGGCCGTGCTGACGTCGATCATCGTCACCCAGATGAGCGTCGGCCGTTCGTTGAAGGCGACGCGCGATTACATGCTCGGCACGATCGGCGGCGCCATCTATGGCGGCGCGATCGCGATCCTGATTCCCTATTCCAGCGAAGCGGGCCTGCTGGGACTGCTGGTGCTGGCCGTGGCGCCGCTGGCCTTCGTCGCATCGATCTACCCGAACCTGAGCTCCGCGACGGTGACGGCCGTGATCGTTCTGGTGCTTCCGAGCATGCATCATGCCGATCCCATGGCCTCGGCGATCGATCGTGTCAGCGAGGTTTCGGTCGGCGCGGTGACGGGGCTGCTCGTCTCCTTCCTGGTGCTGCCCTCGCGCGCGGTGCGGCAGATCCGCGCCAGCGCGGCGAAACTGCTCGATCTGATCGCGGAGGCCTTCAACGAATTGCTCGCCGGTCTTACGCGTGGCCGCGACAACGATGCGCTGCATCGGATCCAGGACGGCATCGGCACCGCCATGGTGGGCATGAATACCATCGGCGCGGAGGCCGAGCGCGAGCGTTCGGCGCTTCTGTCGAGCGGCCCCGACACCGGCCCCTTGCTGCGCACGATCCTGCGGCTGCGCCACGACGTCGTGATGATCGGCCGCGCCACCGTGGTGCCGCTGCCGGCCGAGGTGCAGGTCAGGCTCGCCAGCCCCCTGGCAGAGGTCAGCGCGGCGATCCTGCGTTTCCTGAAGTCGGCCGCCGATGCCCTTCGCGAAGGCGCCGGTGCGCCGCCGATCCATCCCGTGCATGTCGCGCTTCAGCATTACGCCGAGGCGGTCGCGGCCGTGCGCCAGGACGGCCTGATCCGCGGCCACACCGGCGACACCGCCGAACGCTTCTTCGCGCTCGGCTTCTCGCTCGAGCAGATGCACCAGAATCTCTGCGACCTCGACCGCGTCGTCGGCGAATGGTCGGAGGCGGCGGTGGACGGGCCGGTGAAGGTGGCCGAGTGACGTATTCGGATTGAGGGCGAAGCCATGTTTTCGACCTGGGTCTATGTCAGCACCAGTCTGCTCGGCGACAACGCTGATGGCGAGATCGCCAGCATCAGAAGCACGGCGGAAACGAGAAACGCAGAGCTTGGCCTCACGGGCGTGCTGATATTTTCCGGTCGCCACTTTGCCCAGTTTCTCGAAGGCCCCGACGAGAAACTTGCTACGATGAAGCTCTCGATTTGCAGGGATCGCAGGCACGCGGACGTCCGAACTCTGACGACTCCCAGCATCAAGCACCGCAGGTATGGGCGCTGGGCTTTGGCATATGCGGGACGGGCAACCGCAATAGACAGGGTTTTATCCGACGCCGTGCGCGCGCAAGACGTCAGAGAGTTGCTTGACTACATGGACCATTTTGTCGCGGGCACCGAGTAAGCGTCGATCAAGGTGCTAACGCTTCGCGAGACCCTTGCTTTGCAAGCGCCAGAGCAACAGATCGATGCGGTCCTGGCCGAAGAACGGCTCGTTCTCGAACACGAAGGTCGGCACGCCCCAATGGCCTGACGCCGCGTGGTCCTTTTCGTTCTCGGTGATCACCTGCTCATAGCGATCCAGGTCGGCGCTGATCGCCGCATCCATCGTGGCGAGATCGAACCCGGCCTTGTCGGCTGCCCGCGCGAGGTGATCGCCTTCGTTCCAGCCGGCAACCGAACCATCCCAGAGCACCGGCGCGATCGCTGATGTGAACGCGAGCGAGCGGCCGTCGAGCTGCGCCATCGCTCCCAGGCGCGTCAGGCGATGGATATAGGGCTGCTCTGCCGCGACATCGAGCGTCGTCATGTCCTGCACGATCGGGTCGGGCCGTGGAAAGCGGAACGGAATGCCGGCGTGCGCGGCGACACGGCGGGAGTCCAGCACGATGTAGCGTGCAAACTGCGGACTGGCCTTCTTGAAGAAACCGGGCACGCGAACCGCGATCGGATAGACCGGCCGCAGGTTGATCGCGAGATCATATTCCTCGACCAGCTTCAGCGTCCTCGGCAGCGCCAGATAGCTGTACGGGCTGCGAAAGGAGAAGAAGAGGTCGACGGACAGCGTCATCGCGCCGGCTCCAGGATGCATCCCATCATGCTGCGGGCCACCAGCTTGTGGAACGGCGTGATGAGCGTGAGGTAAGTCCGTCCGAGGAGATTGTTGGTCTTCACCAGAGTGGTCACGGTGACGTGGCGGAGCGGCGCTTCGCCGGCGACATCGACCACGATACGGAAATCGAGATGATAGTCGTCGAAGCCGGCGACCAGCCGCTCAGGCGTCTCGCTCACCACCGGAAACAAGCCGATCAGGCCGCCGGGCGCATGGGCGGCTTCACCCGATGTTTTCAAGCCGAAGGGTGTCACCAGAATGTTGCGCAAGCGGGTCAACCCGTCGATCCAGCGCGGCCCGTGCAGCACCATTCGGGTGCAGGCCTCGCGGGCGCTCAATTGCCTGGCGCCGACCTCTGCACGAAACGCATCGATAAACTGCGCCCCTGCCAGCACAGCGCCGGCATCGACATCGGGCGTGATTTCGCGAACGGATCCTGTCATCCCGCGATTTTGCGCGTCAGCATGCCAAAGCGCAAGATCAACAGGCCGGCATAGACGAACGATCCGATCGACAGCCCGATCCAGACGCCGACCGCGCCGAGGCCGGCATGGAAGGCCAGTACCCAGGCGATGGGGAAGCCGACGCACCAATAGCCTGTTGCTGCGAACACCAATGTCATCCTTGTGTCATTGATGCCGCGCAGTGCGCCGCCCATGATGGTCTGCAGCGCATCGGCGATGAAGAAGGTCGCACCGACAAGGAGAAGCGTCGCCGTCAGCTCGACCGTCGGCACGCTGGCCGCGCTGCTGCCGAAGAACAGCCGCCCGAGCTCATATCGGCCGAGGATGATGGCAATGGTCAGCGCCGATACGAACGCGATCCCGAGCACTGCCGCGACGAGGCCCGCACGCCGGACGCCGGCAGGATCCTCGCGGCCGAAAGCATGGCCGACACGCACCGTCGCGGCCATGCCGATGCCGAGCGGGATCATGAACAGCACGGCCGTGACCTGGAGCGCGATCTGATGCGCGGCCAACGCTGTGGTCGAGATCAGCCCCATCAGCAGCGCGGCCGAGGAGAACAGGCCGTATTCCAGCAGCAGCGAAAACGAGATCGGCGCGCCGATGGCGATCAGCTGACGCATCAAGGGCCAGTCGATCCGCCAGAGGTGGGCGAGCGGACGGTAGTCGGCGAACGGCTTGCGCCACGCCGCAATGGCGAGTGCGGCGATGAAGGTGCCGAGATTGACCAGCGTGGTCCCAAGCCCCGCGCCGAACAGGCCGAGCTCCGGCAGGCCGAACAGGCCATGGATCAGGCAATAGACCAGCGCGAAATTCGCGGGGATCGCCGCCAGCGTGATCCACAGCGGCGCCTGTGGCCGGTTCACCGCGCTCATCATGCTGCGCAGCGCGATGAAGCCGAGCGCCGGCGCGATGCCCCAGGCGAGGCCATTCAGATAGCGCTGCGCCAGCGCGGCCGAATGCGGCGCCTGTCCGAGTGCCGTCAGGATGTGCTCGCCATACAGCGGCGAGGCCATCATCGGCAGTGAAATGAGGAACGCGACCCACAGGCCGACGCGCAGGGAGCGGCGAATGCGCCTGATGTCGCCGGCGCCGAACGCCTGGGCTGCCAGCGGCGACACCGCAGCCATCAGGCCGAGCCCGAAGGTGAAGCTGACGAAATAGACGGTGTGCGCAAGTGCCGCAGCGGCGACCGAATCCTCGCCGAGGCGCCCGATCAGCGCGAGATCGCTCGTGACCATCGCGATCTGTCCGAGCTGCGTCAGCATCATCGGCACGGCCAGCCGCAACGTCTCGACGAATTCCTGCGCGAGATGGCCTTGTACGCCGGCTTGCCCCGGCTGTTGTGGTTGGACCGTGTCGAGCATGTTGGCTGCAATAGCACAGCAGGGCGACGAAAACATGGCCCTCGGTTTCTTACCCTCTCCCCTTGTGGGAGAGCGTGGCTCGCCGCGTAGCGGCGAGACGGGTGAGGGGTATGTCTCAACAGATACGATCTAGGAGAGAACCCCTCATCCGGCGCTTCGCGCCACCTTCTCCCACAAGGGGAGAAGGAAAAAAGACGGTCCTAACCGGCTACATGGGTAACAGAATAGACCGGCGACATGGGTAACAGGTCAACTGTCGGCAGGGAGGACCCTGCCGATGGGTTGGAAGGAGACCTGTGCCGTGGAAGAGCGGATGCGCTTTATGGTGGCGGTTGAGAAGGGCGAGGAGTCGTTTGCCGCGATCTGCCGGCGGTTCGATGTAAGCCGCCGGATTGGATACAAGTGGCTGGCGCGCTTCGAAGAGGAAGGGGTTGCCGGTCTGCTCGACCGTTCGCGAGCGCCGGCGCATCATCCGCAAGCAATTGTCCCGAAGGTCGCGGAGCGCTGCCTCGAGGTGCGTCGGGCACATCCGACCTGGGGGCCGAGGAAGGTTCGGGCCTATTTGAAGCGCGCCGCGCCCAAAACGGCTTGGCCGGCGACGAGCACGATCGGGGAGCTGTTCGACCGCGAGGGGTTGACGGTGAAGCGCAAGCTGCGCCGGCGTAGCCCGCCATCGAGTGCGCCGTTTGCCGGTTGCGAGGCCGCCAACGACGTCTGGTGCATCGACTTCAAGGGTTGGTTCCTGACCGGCGACGGCAAGCGGTGTGAACCGCTGACGTTGACCGACGCTCATAGCCGCTACCTGTTGCGCTGCCAGGCCCTCTCCCGGACGGATACCGACCATGTCTGGCCGGTGCTGGATGCGGCCTTCCGCGAGTTCGGGCTGCCCCGTTACCTGCGGTCGGACAACGGCTCTCCCTTTGCGTCGACCGGCGCGGGCGGGCTGTCGCAACTGTCGGTGAAACTGATCAAGGCCGGCGTGACGCCGGAACGCATTGCCCCGGGCAAGCCGCAGCAGAACGGCCGTCACGAGCGCATGCATCTCACTCTGTTGCAGGATGTGGCCAATCCGCCGGCGCACAGCATGCGCGAACAACTGAAGCGACTACGCAGCTTCCAGCGGCTCTACAACGAAGAACGTCCGCACCAGTCACTCGACGATGCGACGCCGGCCGAGCGCTATCGAGCTTCACCGCGACGCTTCGACGGCATCCTGCGCTCGCCGGAGTATGGAGATCGGGAGGTGCGCCGGGTTCGGCACAACGGAGAGATCAAACTCGACGGCAAGTTCATCTACATCACCGCAGCTCTGGCGGGTGAGCCGGTCGGCCTGGCTGAAGCTGAAGATGGCTGGATAGTCAGCTACGGCCCGATCACGCTCGGCACCATCGCTCACCATGCAGACGAACTGCGACGCCCTAAACGCAAAGGCCGTGGACTTGGGGACAACGCTGCGCGTTGCCCCCAGGGTCCACAGCCCCAACAACAACAGACCTGAACGAAACGAGAATTGTGTTACCCATGTCGTCGGTTTGATCTGTTACCTATGTCGCCGGTTGCTCAAGACCCCTTCACCCCTTCCGCTCCGGCACGCGGCGGATCTTCGCGCCCAGCGCGTTCAGGCGTTCGTCGATGCGCTCATAGCCGCGCTCGATCTGGTCGGCGTTGTTGATGGTGGAGGTACCCTCGGCGCACACGGCGGCGAGCAGCATCGCCATGCCGGCGCGGATGTCCGGCGAACTCAGCGTCGCGCCGTGCAGCCGGCTGGGGCCCGCGATGATCGCGCGATGCGGATCGCAGAGCAC
Source organism: Bradyrhizobium sp. CCBAU 53338 (assembly GCF_015291665.1). Classification (NCBI taxonomy): domain Bacteria; kingdom Pseudomonadati; phylum Pseudomonadota; class Alphaproteobacteria; order Hyphomicrobiales; family Nitrobacteraceae; genus Bradyrhizobium; species Bradyrhizobium sp. CCBAU 53338. Next base: position 12,705 of record NZ_CP030048.1, on the reverse strand, counting down.
GATGCGCGCGCCCATCCCGATCAGCTTGTCGACGAAGAACATCCTGGACTCGAACATCTTCTCGAACATCAGGATCACGCCTTCGCATTGCGTCGCGGTGACGATCGCGATCGACATCAGATCGGCCGGGAAGGCCGGCCAGGGCTGGTCTTCCAGCTTCGGCACGTGGCCGCCGAAATCGTCCTGGATCTTCAGCGTCTGGTTCGACGGCACGATGAGATCGTCGCCCTCGACGCGGCAGACGATGCCGAGCCGCTCGAAACCCATGCGGATCGAGCGCAAATGCTCGACGCCGGCACGAACAATACGAAGCGGCGAGCGCGTCACGGCGGCGAGGCCGATCAGCGAGCCGACCTCGATATGGTCGGGCTGGATCCGGTAGGTCGCAGCACCGAGCGTCGCCGGGCCATGGATGACCATGGTGTTGGTGCCGATGCCCTCGATCCTCGCGCCGAGCGCGGCCAGGAAATTGGCGAGGTCCTGCACATGCGGCTCGGACGCCGCGTTGCGCAGATAAGTGACGCCGTCGGCGGCGACGGCGGCGACCAGCGCGTTCTCGGTCGCCGTGACGCTCGGCTCGTCCAGGAACACGTCGGCGCCGGTGAGCTTGGGGCAGCGGAATTCGAGCCGGTCGGTCGCGGTGACCTTGGCACCGAGCTGCTCCAGCGCCAGCACGTGGGTGTCGAGCCGGCGCCGGCCGATCACGTCGCCGCCCGGCGGCGGCAGCATCACCTCGCCGCAGCGGGCGAGCAGGGGACCTGCCAGCAGGATGGAAGCGCGGATGCGGACGCAGAGCTCGGGATCGAGATCGGCGGCGCGGATGCTCTTGGCGTGGATGTGAAGCGTGTTGCGGGCGGTCCATTCCGCAGATGCACCGACCGAGCGGATCAGCTCGACCAGCGTCTCGGTGTCGCGGATCCGCGGCACGTTCTCCAGCGTCACCGGATGTTCGGTGAGGAGTGCGGCTGCAATGATCGGAAGCGCAGAATTCTTGTTGCCGGCCGGCTCGATCGAGCCCGAGAGCCGGTGACCGCCCTCGACGATGTATTGGATGGGCGCCACTTGGATCTCTCCGTCCTGTAGGGTTGGGGCGGGCTGCTTTGGAGGCGGAAACTACCGAGAATTGTGGGCGGTAGCAATTCAGGCTTGATGGTCACCACGAAGAAGGTGCGCTCCATCTCTCGCTTGCGGGGGAGGGGGCGCTTCCGCGGCGGGATTGCCGAGATTTAGAGAAAACATCCCCGCGAGGAGAAAGCCCTCACCCGCCGCGCGCGGGACGATGCTTCGCATCGCCCGGGGCCCATCGGCCTCTCCCGCAAGCGGAAGAGGCGAAGCAAGCCTCAAATATCGATCGTCGCGCTCAGCGAATGCTCCTGAATGAAATCGCGGCGCGGTTCGACCACGTCGCCCATCAGCTTGGTGAAGATGTCGTCGGCCTCGTCGACCTCCTTGACCTTTACCTGGAGCAGCGAGCGCACGTCAGTGTCGAGCGTGGTCTCCCACAGCTGCTCGGGGTTCATCTCGCCCAGGCCTTTGTAGCGCTGCAGCGTGATGCCTTTGCGCCCGGAGTCGGTGACCGCCTCGAACAGGTCGGACGGGCCGTGCACCACGTGCTCGCTGTCCTTGCGCCGCAGCTTGCCGGAGCGGGCATAGACGTCCTGGAGCTTTGGCGCGTACTCGTCGAGCTTGCGGGCTTCGGCGGAGCCGAGCAGCGCGTCGTCGATGATGGCGGCTTCCTTGACGCCGCGCACGGTGCGCTCGAACAGGAAGCCCTGGCCCTCGATGAACTGCCCGACCCAGCCGCGCTCGACCTCCTCGGCCTGGCTGTCCAGCCGGGTCGCGATGTACTGCGCCGCGGCCGTGGCGTTCTCGGGGTTGCCGTAGACCGACTTATTCAGCACGCCGGTGATGGCGGCCTGCTCGACGACCTTGCGGTTGTAGCGGCTGTGCAGATTGCGCAAAATGCTGCGGACAACACGGGCATCATCCACCAGCGCGCGCAGATCGCGGCCGGACCGGTCGCCGCCGGTGCCGGGGATGTACACGCAATCGTCAAGGCCGGCGTCGATCAGATAATCCTCCAGCGCACGCTCGTCCTTCAGGTACTGCTCGGACTTGCCTCTGCTGACCTTATAGAGCGGCGGCTGGGCGATATAGAGATAGCCGCCATCGATGATGTCGGGCATCTGCCGGTAGAAGAACGTCAGCAGCAGCGTACGGATGTGGGCGCCGTCGACGTCGGCGTCCGTCATCACGATGATCTTGTGGTAGCGCAGCTTGTCGATCGAGAATTCGTCGCCGATACCGGTGCCGAGGGCGGTGATCAACGTGCCGATCTGCTCACTCTTCAGCATGGTGTCGGAACGAACGCGTTCCACGTTGAGGATCTTGCCGCGCAGCGGCAGCACCGCCTGGAATTCGCGGTTGCGCCCTTGCTTGGCGCTGCCGCCTGCCGAGTCACCCTCGACGATGAAGAGCTCGGATTTTTCCGGATCCTTTTCCTGGCAGTCGGCGAGCTTGCCGGGCAGCGAGGACACCGAGAGCGGGCTCTTGCGCGTCAGCTCGCGCGCCTTTCGCGCGGCTTCGCGGGCAGCGGCGGCCTGGATCACCTTGCCGACGATCATCTTGGCTTCGCTCGGATGCTCCTCGAACCAGGCCTGGAGCGCCTCGTTGAGGACGTTCTCGACCACGGGACGCACTTCCGAGGACACCAGCTTGTCCTTGGTCTGCGACGAGAATTTCGGGTCCGGCACCTTCACCGAGAGCACGGCGGTCAAGCCTTCGCGGCAGTCGTCGCCGGTCAGCGCGACCTTTTCCTTCTTCGCGTTGGCTTCGGCATAGCCGGTGACCTGGCGCGTCAGCGCGCCGCGGAAGCCGGCGAGATGGGTGCCGCCGTCACGCTGCGGGATGTTGTTGGTGAAGCACAGCACGTTCTCATGATAGCTGTCGTTCCACCACAAGGCGGCCTCGACGCCGATGCCGTTGGCTTCGGCGCGCACCATGATCGGCTTGGGCACCAGGGCCGTCTTGTTGCGGTCGAGATATTTGACGAACTCCTCGACGCCGCCGGAATAATACATCTCCTCGCGCTTTTCGACCGCGTGACGCATGTCGGACAGCGCGATGTTGACGCCGGAATTGAGGAAGGCGAGCTCGCGCAGCCGGTGCTCGAGCGTCGCGAAATCATACTCGATGTTCTTGAAGGTCTCGGACGAGGCCAGGAACGTCACCTCGGTGCCGCGCCGTCCCGGCGCATCGCCGACCACTTTCAGCGGTGCGACCGCATCGCCATGGGCGAACTCGATGTAGTGCTCCTTGTCGTCGCGCCAGATGCGCAAGCCCAGCTTGCTCGACAGCGCGTTGACGACGGAGACGCCGACGCCGTGCAGACCGCCGGAGACCTTGTAGGAGTTCTGGTCGAACTTACCGCCGGCGTGCAGCTGGGTCATGATGACCTCGGCCGCAGAGATGCCTTCGCCCTTGTGGATGTCGACGGGAATGCCGCGGCCGTCGTCGCGCACACTGACGGAATTGTCGGCATTGAGCACGACGTCGACGCGCGTGGCGTGGCCCGCCAGCGCTTCGTCGATGGCGTTGTCGACGACTTCGTACACCATGTGATGGAGGCCCGAGCCGTCATCGGTGTCGCCGATATACATGCCGGGGCGCTTTCGGACGGCATCGAGCCCCTTGAGCACGCGGATCGATTCCGCGCCGTATTCGCTCGCGGTGGAGGGCTCGTTTTCGGCAGGCGTCTGCCGAGCAGGTTCTGTCATGAGAGGCCTTCGAGATGTCGCCCGAATCAGCCGCGCAGAAGGCGCTGATTTGCAGGCTATTTGTGCCATGAAAGAGGGCTAGCGCCTAGCGCAAACTATCTTCCGGCAACCCTTTGAGGAAATGGGGTTTTTGAGCCCGATTTCAAGGCGTCCGAAGGCCGATTCCGGGGCTCGTCCAAAGCCCGATTCGAGAGCTCGTTTTTGGCCCTCGAAGACGTGGATTTTGCGGGGGTGCAGACGCTCGTCCGGGGCGCTGTGGTGCCCCGGAACAGGCCAAGGGGTTCAGTAGATCTGGGACGGCTTCTTGTCGTCGCTGAGGCCCCAGGCCTCGCCTGCCGCCAGGGTGACGGTATCGGCGCGCAGCAGAAGGCCCCACGCGCGCAGCTCGTAGGGATATGTGCCCGGCGGCAGATCCAGCACTTGTGGATGATTTTCGCCACCAGCGATCTCGATGGTTTGATCGTTGATGACAAGCGAAGCCGCGTTCGGCCTGAGATAGCCGAATATAAGCCGAGCTTGTCCTGGTGTCGGCAGGAAGTTGGCCTTGGCCGCGGTCTCTGTATTCCGCTGCACCAGGTCGATCGTGGTTTCGCCCTTGGCGCGGTCGAGCGTCATCATGCCCGGCCCCTTCGGGGAGGCGAAGACGAGCAACGCCCGATCGGCGGCGACCATCGCGCCATCAGGCTTTTCCCGCCAGCCGCGCTTTGCGAGCTCTGCGCGGTAGAAGGCGAGCACGTCGCTGAGCTCCGCGGGCACCTGGGCTTTGAGCTCGATCCGAAGCGGGACTTCGATGCCGGACGCGTGGGAGGTGCTAAAACTCGAGTGACTGGCTCGCGTCGGCACGGGCAGGTCGGCGTGGGGGTCTGCTGCGGTCAGCGGTTCTTGCGAACAGCCCGAGAGAAGCATGAGGCCGCAAACCAACAGCCGCCACCGTGCCGGGAGCTTCGTCCCGCGCCCTGCCGTTGCCATGCCCACTCTCCTGGATGTCGCGCCTCGTGATCTCCGCGCGATGCAGCGGCCGCGACACGGTCGCCGCCTCTCGACGACTAGTCGTCCCACGAACCGGATGGGTTCAACCTGGCCGTCACAGGCAACGGCTGCGGGATCAATACATCTGCAACGGCAGCACTTCGCCGGTCGGCCCCACCATCAAGCCCCAGGCGTCGCCCGCGGCGACCTCGATCGTGTCGCTGCGGACCGGGCGGCCGGCCACCTTCAGCGAATATTGGTACCTGCCCGGCGGTACATCGAGCATGGGGCCCTTCGGCGACTGAGGACCGCCTGCGCCAGCGACGATCTTGACGGTCTGCTTGTTGATGGTGATCTGCGCGTCCTGACCGCCCATATTGCCGAGCAAGAGCTTTGCCTGACCCGGTTTCGGCATGATGTCCGCCTTGGTCGCGGCTTCAGGGTTCTTCTGCACGAGGTTGACCGAAGTTTCGCCGTTGGCGCGGCCAAGCTTCAGCATCGCCGGTCCCTGCGGGGACGCGAAGGCGAGCTGGACGCGATCGGCGGTCGTCACCGCGCCTTCAGGCTTCTCCTGCCAACCGAGTTTTTTCAGCTCGGTGCGATAGAAGGCAAGCACGTCGCCGAGTTCGGCCGGGACGCTGGCTTCGAGCTCGCGGCGGAACGGCGCCTCGATGCCGGGCAGTTTTGCCGTGCCAAGCGAGGTCGAGCTGTGTTGCTTCGGCACGGGCAGTGCAGAGTCAGGATCCGCCTCCAGCAAGCCGGACGCCTTGGCCTGCGCGCTAGCCGCATCGCGGCTCGCTGAGGCGGCCTTGGAGCCAGGATTGGCTGCGGCCATCTTGAGGCCCGAGCCATCGGCGCTGACATTCACCTTCGGCCCCATCTGCATCACTGTGAACGAGATCGATTTGCCGCCCCTGGCGAACTCCAGGACAGCCATGTTCGGCTGGTTGATCACCGACGGCTGCTCCTTCCAACCCGCCTGCTTGAGCGATGAGCGGTAGAACGTGGCGAGAGCCTTGACGCTTGATGTGGTGGTGAATTCGAGCCGGCCGCCGGCGCCATCGAAATCCACCTCCTGTGCATTTTCCGGCAGCGGCACCGGCGTGGTGCTCCCGGCCTGCGCCTGCAGCGGCGTATCCGAGAGTGCGGTGGCTTGTACCTTGCGACGGGCCGCGTCCTCGGCGAGCACCTGCTTCGTCATCGCCTCCGCGTCCTTCATGAATTGCTCGTCGGCATCCTTCTTCGCCTTGGCGCGGGCGGCGAGCACGCTCTCCTTCACCTGCGCGGTCAAATGCACCATCGTGAAATCGTATTTGCGCCCCAAGTGCAGCACGCCGTTTTCCTCGGGCGAGGAGAATTTCAGCGCGACTTCATCTCCCGGGGCAAGCGGCGCGCTTCCCTGTTCGGTCCAGCCGCGCGCGGCAAATTCGCGATGGTAGAAGGCGAGCACGGCGGGCAGATCGGCAAGGGCCGCGACGATCAGCTCGCGCGTTGCGGTTTGGGCGTTGCCTCGTCCGGAGGATGATTTGAACGGCTTCGGCTCCGGCAGGCCAGCCGCATCGCCCGCCTCGAGATCGGTGGGCAGTGCGAACGGCGCGACCCTGATGTCGACATTGGTGCGTGCGTCGTCACGGCGGGTCAGGGTCAGCATCACCGGCTTCTGCTTGTAGAATTGCGTCGAATCGCCATCGGGGTGGTCGAAGAAGGCGCGGACGCCGTTCGGGATTGGCGCGCTCAGGTCTGCGTTCGGCCAGCTTGCGGCTGTTTCGGGCGTGAGCTTGCGCCAGCCGATCGCGGCCATTTCCTTGAGGTAGAACGCCACCGTCGCATCGAACGCGCTGGGCGCGATGCAGCCGAGATAGGGCCGCGTCTCGTCGAACACGAGATCAACGGCGCCTTCGGGGAACGGCACGTTCGAATAGATCCGGTTTGGCGAGTAGGTGACCGCGGATTGATCGGGACGGCCGAGGCCCTGCGTGAAGGAAACCGACAGTCCCTGCCGCCCCTTCTTGAAGGCGAGATTGGTGTTGGTCTCGTCGAGCGGGCGGACATAGGACACCCAGCCCTCAGTGCTGAGCATCTTCTTCACCGCAGCTGCCGTCACGGCGACCACGGTCGGTACGCCGTATTGCACCCGGTAGGGATCGGGGCGCGAGGTGTCCTCGATCGCGCCTGGCAGCATCGGCACCGCGTGAGGATCGACATAGCCGGCGTCGAATTGCGCCGCGTGCGCGGTGCTCGCCGTCAGCAGAACGCCGCATGCAAGCAGCAGCCCACGTGCCGGGACCTGCATCCCGCGCTTGGTCATCGACATCGGCAAATCTCCTGGATTTCGCGGGAATCGGCGCGGCCCAGACAGCTAGTCGTTGATGGAGCCGGACAGGTTCAACGGCGGTATCCCGCGGCGCGCGCTCAATACAGCTGCAGCGGCGACCACAAATCGCCTTCGGGACCGACCGTGACCTCCCAGGCATCGCCGGCCGCGATCTCGATCGTCGTGTCGCGGTCCGGACCGCCGGCGATCTTCAACGCGTATGAATATTTGCCGGGCGGCATGTTGAACAGCGGCGCCTCGGGGCGCTCCTTGCCTGCGCGAGCCGGAAGCGTGACGGTATGGTGGTCGAGCGTGAGCACGGCTTCCTTGTCGCCAAGATTGGTGAACATCAGTGCCGCGCGGCCGGGCCGCGGCATCACATGCGCCATGGTCGCGGCCTCCTTGTTTCGCTGCACCAGATTGACGAGGGTGCTCTCGTCCTTGCGGTCAAGCGCCAGCGCCGCCGGCCCCAGCGGCGTGACGAAGGCGAGCCGGACGTGATCGCTGGCGATCACGGCGCCGTCGCGCTGCTCCTGCCAGCCGAGCTTGCCGAACTCGGCGCGGTAGAAGGTGAGCACGTCGCCGAGCTGCGCGGGGATGCGCGCCGTGAGCTTGGTCCGCAGCGGAACCCCGATGCCGAGCATTTTCGTGGTGCCGATCTCGCGATAGCTGGTCCGCGTCGGGGCGGGCAGGGCGGCATCGGGATCCGGCGTGAGCGCCGACGAGAACAGCGGCGGCAGATGCGGCATCCAGCCGGTTGCGCTTGCGGCGGCGAGGCCGCTTGCGAGCAGGGCGAGGCCGCACACGAACAGCCGCCATCGTGCCGGGGCTTTCGCCCCTCGCCTTACCGTCATCATGGCTTCTCTCCAGGGATATCGCGCGTGTCGTTCGCGCGATCGCAACGGCTGCGACACCGCCAGCAGCGGCCTCACAGTCCTAGTCGCGGCCCGGTTAGGCCGGGTTCAACGCATCAGGCTATCGCCGGGCGGAAACGCGTCCGCTCTCGACGTCAAACACTTCGCCGCCCGCGCCGATCTCGGCAAACGCGGCCGGGTCCGCGCCGGTCAGCCACACCTGCGCGCCGAGCTTGCGCAGCTCGTCGAACAGCGCGGCGCGCCGGTTGGGATCGAGATGGGCGACGACCTCGTCGAGCAGCAGCAGCGGCACGATGCCGGTCATCTCGGCGACCAGCGTCGCATGCGCCAGCACGAGGCCGATCAGCAGCGCCTTCTGCTCGCCGGTCGAGGCATCACGCGCGGGCATGCTTTTTGGCGCATAGATCACCTGGAGATCGGTGAGATGCGGGCCGTCGGTGGTGCGGCCGGCAATCGCATCGCGCGGGCGGTTGTCACGCAGGATCTGGCGGTAACGGTCCTCGACCGACGTCGCGGTCTCGGTCAGCAGCGCGTTCTCCATCCAGCCGTCGAGCGCGATCTGTGCCGATGGAAACGCGGATCGTTGCGCACGCGCGTCGAGCATGCCGGCGAGCCGCGCCGCGGTCTGGCCGCGCGTTGCGGCGACTGCGACCGCGAGCTCGGCGGTCTCGCGCTCGATCGCGTCACACCAATGGTCGTCGTAATTGCGGGTCTCGAGCAGGCGGTTGCGCGAACGCAGCGAACGTTCGAGCGCGTTGATGCGGCTGGAATGCTCGCTGTCGATCGCCAGCACCAGGCGGTCGAAGAAGCGCCGCCGCTCGGACGCACCGCCCATGAACAGCCCGTCCATCGCCGGCGTCAGCCACACCATGCGGATGTGGTCGCCGAAGGCGGCCGCCGAATTCACCGGTTCGCGGTCGATGCGGCAGCGGCGGTTGACCGCAGCGTCCGCGCGCGGCGGCTCGATGCCGGTGCCGAGCGTGGCGAGGCCCAGCGCGCCCTCGACCTGGGCGGAGACTGCCCAGGACCCGTCGCCCTGGTTGTCGGCGACATCCTCCAGCGTCGCGCGCCGCAAGCCGCGGCCCGGCGACAGGAACGAGATCGCCTCGATGCAATTGGTCTTGCCCGCCCCGTTCGGCCCGACCAGCGCCACCATGTCAGCCGCCGCCTCGAGCCCCGCCGCCCGATAGTTCCGAAAATGCGTCAGCGTCAGGCGATGAATGCGGGAGGGGGTCATGTGATGTTCGATGGAGGCGATTCTTCCCCTCTCCCCTTGTGGGAGAGGGTGGCGCCTCACGAAGTGAGGCGACGGGTGAGGGGTATGTTACCGCTGAGCGAGTTTTTCAAGGATATCCTCCAATACGGAAGCGGGCTGCTGTAACACGTCGTTGTTCCAATAGCGCAATGTCCAAAACCCTTCGGCGGCAAGCGCCGCCTCACGCGTCGCGTCTCCTTGCGATTCAGCGTGTTGACTTCCGTCGATCTCGATCACGAGAGACTTCTCGAAACAAACAAAGTCGAGAATGTAGTTTTTGAACGGCACCTGTCGGCGAAACTTGAAAGTGGAGAGCCGACGATCCCTCAGCAAACGCCACATTGCGGCTTCCGCATCGGTTGGCTCGTGCCGCATGTTCTTCGCGAATTGGCGGAGGCGCTTGGCGACTTGCCGATGAGACGGCTCCCGCGGCACGAACCCCTCACCTGACTGAGTGCGTATCCGCCAGCGGAGATGCCCTCTCCCACAAGGGGAGAGGGCACAACAACGTGCACCGCGCTTGTTGCGACGGGGAAAGCTGTCGTTTTACCCTCCCCCCTTGTGGGAGAGGGCATCGCTCCGCGAAGCCGGGTGAGGGGTTGTCTCCGCATAGACGGTGTCGCGAACGGAGCGGCACCTCCCTCACACCCGCATCGGCATCAGCACATACAGCGCGCTCTTGTCGTCGCGGTCCTGGACCAGGGTCGGCGAGCCGGGATCGGCGAGCCTCAGCGTTGCGACGTCGCCCTCGATCTGGGCGGCGATGTCGAGGAGGTAGCGGGAGTTGAAGCCGATATCGAGCGCGTCGGAGGCGTATTCGACCTCGAGCTCTTCGGTCGCGCTGCCGGAATCCGGATTGGTCACCGACAGCACCAGCTTGCCGGGCGACAGCGACAGTTTCACCGCGCGGCCGCGCTCGCTGGAGATGGTGGAGACGCGGTCGACCGCGTTCTCGAAATCCTTCTTGTCGACGACGAGCTCCTTGTCGTTCCCTTGCGGAATGACGCGGCCATAGTCTGGGAAGGTGCCGTCGATCAGTTTCGAGGTCAGCACGACGTTGCCGATCGTGAAGCGGATCTTGGCCTGCGACAGCTCGATCGTCATTTCGGCTTCGCTGTCCTCGATCAGCCGCTGCACCTCGCCGACGGTCTTGCGCGGCACGATGACGCCGGGCATGCCCTCGGCGCCCTTGGGCTGCACCAGGTCGAGCTGGGCGAGGCGGTGGCCGTCGGTGGCGACGCCGCGCAGGGTCGCGGCCTTCGCCGTGCCGGCGGCGTGCAGATAGATGCCGTTGAGATAATAGCGCGTTTCTTCGGTCGAGATCGCGAACTGGGTGCGGTCGATCAGCCGCTTGACGTCCTTGGCGGCGAGATTGAACGAATGCGAGAGATCGCCGGCGGCGAGGTCGGGGAAGTCGTTCTCCGGCAGCGTCTGCAGCGTGAAGCGCGAGCGGCCGGCGCGGATCGCCAGCACGGCGCGGTCGCCGTCGGCCTCCAGCACGATTTGCGAGCCGTCGGGCAGCTTGCGCACGATGTCGTAGAACATGTGCGCCGGCACGGTGGTCGAGCCGGCCGTGGCGGTCTCCGCCGGCAGCGTTTCCGTCACCTCGAGATCGAGGTCGGTCGCCTTCAGCGATAATTTCGCGTTCTCGGCGCGCACCAGCACGTTGCCCAGGATCGGAATCGTGTTGCGGCGTTCGACCACGCGGTGGACATGGCCCAGCGATTTCAGGAGTTGCGCGCGTTCGACCGTAACCTTCATTGCACTACTCGCCCGATCCCCAAAGATGGAAAAAGCCGGGCGGAGGACAGCGCGCCGCGGCACCGAAGACCCCGGAAGGCCGGGTCATCGAGCCGATATGACCAAAGCCGTCAGGGTCGCGCAAGGTGGCGCGGATGGCCCCGGGATTCAAGGGATCGGGGGCTGGTTCCCCACGATTTACAGCCAGAAATAAAGGGCGCCGCCCCGGCATGGCCGGGGCGGCGGGAGGTCGAGGAGGAGAACTCTAGGCGTTTATTCCTGAAGCTGGCGCTTGAGCGACTCGACCTCCTCGGACAGCGCGTTGTCCTTGGAGACGAGCGCCTCGATCTTGCGCACGGCATGCAGCACCGTGGTGTGGTCGCGGCCACCGAAGCGGCGGCCGATCTCGGGGAGCGAGCGCAGCGTCAGCGTCTTGGCGAGGTACATCGCCACCTGGCGCGGCCGCACCACATTGGCGGTCCGGCGCGAGGACAGCAGGTCCGAGCGGCTGACATTGTACTGCCGCGCCACCACGCGCTGGATGTCCTCGATCTTGATCCGCTTCGGCTCCGAGGGGCGGATCAGGTCGCGCACCTCGCGTTCGGCCATCTCCAGCGTCACCGGCTGGTTATTGAGTTTCGAGTGAGCCAGCAGCCGGTTGATCGCGCCTTCGAGGTCGCGGCCGTTATGGGTGATGGCGCGCGCCAGATAATGCAGCACCTCCTCGGGCACGTCGAAGGTGGCGTGATGGGTGCGGGCGGCTGCGACGCGCGACTTGAGAATGCCGTGGCGCAGCTCCTCGCCGAGCGAGCCCATCTCGACCACGAGACCGCCGGCCAGACGCGAACGGACGCGATCGTCCAGGCTTTCCAGATCTGACGGCGGACGGTCGGCCGCGATCACGACCTGACGGCCGGCATCGATCAGCGCGTTCAGCGTGTGACAGAACTCGGCCTGCGTCGACTTGCCCTGCAGGAACTGCAGGTCGTCGATCACGAGCACGTCGATGCCGCGCAGCGCTTCCTTGAAGGCCAGCGCCGTCTGCGTCTTCAGCGCGGCGACGAAGCCGTACATGAATTTTTCCGCGGTGAGATAAAGCACCTTGCGCTCGTTGCCGGAATTGCCGGCCCAGGTCACCGCCTGCAGGAGATGCGTCTTGCCGAGGCCGACGCCGGCATGAATGTAGAGCGGGTTGAACATCACGGGGTCGCCGCGGCGCCCTTCGGCGACCTGACGCGCGGCGGCATGCGCCAGCGTGTTGGAACGGCCGATGACGAAGCTCGCAAAGGTCAGGCGCGGATCGAGCGGCGAGCCGCCGAGCGCATCATGATTGGCGGACACGGGCGCGGTCGCGGTCGAGCGCAGCTCGGGCGCAGGCGCGCGGCGCGCTTCGACCGGCGCCGGCGCTTCCTTCGGCTGAACGACCGGGCGCACGGCGGAGCGAACGGTGAGATCGATGCGATGCACCTCCGGCATCTCGGCCTGCCAGCACGACAGCACGCGCTCGGCATAATGGGCCTGGATCCAGCTCTTCAGGAAGCGGGTCGGGACCGAGAGCCGCACGCTCTCCTCCTGTACGCCTTCGAGGTCCATGCGCGCAAACCAGCTCGTATAGACGTCTTCGCCGACGTTCGAGCGCAGCCGATTCTTCACGCGGGACCAGCGATCCTGTTCCGATGTCGTCATCATTTGAAAACTTTTCTCGAGAGATAAGGTTGCGTGGTGAACGCCATGCAGAGTTCCTGCCATGCATGGCGCGACCTCGAGCGAATCCAT